>CBHROW010000550.1:0-1543 GCA_966080355.1 uncultured Chryseosolibacter sp. | reverse complement strand
TTTTCGCGGATCCGGAATGAAAAAATTTCCGCGGATCCATGTCGACACTTTGTTAAAAAAGGATGGATTGCGCGTTGACACAACCGTGGTTGGCTTATTGGAAGATGCCCCTCCTACCGATCCGGAGATCTTGAAAAACAAATCGTATGGTTCCCAGATGGGAAAGTGAATGATTTCAGCTTCATCCGGAACTTGTTTTAACAGTGATTGATCTTGTATCGCGAACGAGGGATTCTCGGGTGTGAAAACGTAAGGTTGCCATCCGAACTGAGGAAGATACTTTACGAACTTCAGCCAACGCTGCACGCCACTTCCCCCGCTGGGCGGCCAGTAGTAGGCGATGATGAGAACCTTATTGGATGAATCGTTCACGAATTAGAGTTTTTAAGAAATAATATTGAATCTTGAATATCGAACACCGAATATCGAAGGAAGCGTGGATACATTCGATATTCGGTGTTCATGATTCGATATTCGATATTTTTTCAGTCACATAGGCAAGCACCTTGTCACTTTCCCTCGCATCAAACCATTTGATTTCCGCGTCTCTTTTAAACCAGGTCATCTGTCTTTTAGCGTAACGCCTCGAATTTCGTTTCAACAAACGAACCGCTTCCTGATAGTCATACTTCTCATCGAGGTAATCGAAGATCTCGGAGTACCCCACGGTTTGCAGCGCCTGATGGTCACGGAAGTTGACAAGTGACCTTACCTCATCGAACAATCCGTCAGCGATCATATGCTCCATGCGTGAATCGATTCGTTCATAAAGAATTTCGCGTGGCAACTCGAGCCCGATCTTGATCACCTGGAAATCCAGTTGCTTCTTTCTTCTTCCAAAGTATGAAGCCAGCGAAGCACCGGTTCCAAGCTTCACTTCTAACGCACGAATGAGCCGATGCGGATTTTGTTGATCGATCTGTTCAAAATATTCCGGATCAGCTCTTTGCATTTGTTGCTGCAGCCATGTTAATCCATGTTCGCTGTATTCGTGAATGATTTGCTCGCGGATCTCCGCGGGAACTTCAGGAATATCGTCAAATCCTTCGAGCAGCGCTTTGATGTAAAGGCCCGATCCTCCGCACAGCACGAGTTGATCATTCGTTGTAAATAATTTGTCGATCACGGTCTGGGCATCGGATGCAAATTGAGCTGCATCATAGTCGTCAACGATGGAATGGCTGTTCACAAAATGATGCGGCACTGCAGCCAGTTCGGCAGGCGAAGGTTTGGCTGTGCCGATGGAAAGCTCTTTGAAAAACTGTCTTGAATCCGCTGAGATGATCTCGGTTTTCAGTTCTTTTGCGAGCTCAATGGCAAGTGCTGTTTTGCCAACTGCAGTCGGTCCGGTAATCACAATCAGTGCTTTCTGCCTGGTTATCAACACTCGAGTCGGATTTGTTTACAACTCCAAAACTGCAAAAAAAGCCAATTGCCTAGAAATGTTGGAGTTATCCACATGGTTTTTATTTTATCCACAAGTTTTTCCACAAAGTGCCGTGAATAACCCCGGAATATGCGTTATCTTTGCTAAAAGAGACAT
>CBHROW010000549.1:0-1588 GCA_966080355.1 uncultured Chryseosolibacter sp. | reverse complement strand
AGAAGAGATGCAGTCGTTAATTGAAGGCCTGTTCGCCTGCCTTAAGCCCAACTAAACCCCCGATGGAAAGCCTACATTTTTTATTTTTGATAACTATAAAATCGAAAGCTATTTCAATCGTCAATAAAATGACGACTCATCAATAAAGACATCGCATGTTCAGACTCACGCCCGTTGTACGAAACCTCATTATGATCAATACCATCATATATCTCCTGCAGATTATGATGACCGGACTTCATGTCACTGAATATCTATCGCTGTGGAATGTTCATTCGGACAATTTCAAACCCTATCAGTTGTTCACGTACATGTTTGTGCACAGCCCTGATAGTTTTACGCACATTTTCTTTAACATGCTCACGTTGGTTTTTGTCGGACCCATACTGGAAACATATTGGGGACCGCAGCGATTCCTGCTGTTTTATATTGTTTGCGGTATCGGGGCGGGAGTTTTCAATATTTTGGTGGACGTCTTCTTCGGATTGGGTACCTTTGGTATAATGCTCGGTGCTTCCGGAGCGATCTATGGAGTGCTGATGGGTTTTGGAATGACATTTCCGAACATGGAAATCATGTTGCTGATCCCTCCGATACCCATCAAGGCAAAATATCTTGTTTTTGTTTTAGGTGGAATGACATTTTTACTGGACAGAAGCGGTAGTGTCGCCCACTTTACTCACCTCGGAGGAGTTATTTTTGCATTCATAATGATCCGCTTGTGGCGAGCCCAGGGCGGAAATTATTAAAGAGACATGTTCGAAGAGTTTAAAAGCGCTTTCAATCGGTATAACAACGCTCACATTCAGCTGATCATTATCAACGTGATGATGTTCGTAGTACTGGGTGTGATGATGGTGATTTTTCAGATCGCAGGGTTTGAGTCTGTTTGGGGCAACATCCATAGCCAGTTCGCAATACCAGCGCGCTTCTCGGATTTCGTAGCTCGCCCGTGGACACTGATTACATACATGTTCACGCACGACCTCACCGGCTTTCTGCACATTTTATTCAATATGCTCGTGCTCTACTGGTTCGGCCGATTGTTTGTGGAGTATCTCGGCAGCGACAAACTGATCGCTCTTTATCTGTTGGGCGGACTTGCCGGGGCTGTCGCTTACCTTCTTGCATACAATACCATTCCATTCTTTGTTCAGCGTGCTGAAACTTATTTGATCGCGATGGTTGGGGCTTCCGCAAGCATCAACGCGATCGTGGTTGCAACGGCCACCCTGTTGCCGAACTATACTTTCTTTTTACTTTTCTTCGGACCGGTAAAAATTAAATACATCGCAGGCATCACGGTTTTTCTTTCGTTCCTCGGTACGGTCGGATCAAATGCAGGTGGCAACATCGCTCACCTCGGAGGTGCGCTTCTGGGATTTGTCTATATGAAGCAGCTGCAATCCGGTTCCAACTGGGGTGCATGGATCACTGCAACACTTGAATGGATCAAAGACCTGTTCAAAGACAAACCACGTGTCAAGGTGAGCTACCGAAAAGATTCCGGCAGTTCAACTTCATCATCTTCAACTTCGGGATTTTTCGGAGGTTCAAAACCAAAGCAACCCGGAGGCAAACCTTCACA
>CBHROW010000548.1:0-1647 GCA_966080355.1 uncultured Chryseosolibacter sp. | reverse complement strand
CCGGATTTTATCCAGGACGAATTCAGAAAATATCGTGTTGATAACTTCGTCAACATGGGCGGAACCCTCCAGATCGACAAGTGGAGAACCTTGCAGCCGCACAATTTTTTTGAAGTCGTGAGTGGGCTCATCCAAAGGCGGTTGGGGTAATCTGAACCGCAGCCGGATTCAGCATGAGTTTTTCCAGTTGGGTAATGCAACCCAACGGACATTTCGATATGCTCAACGAAATAATAATAATGTGATTTAGCGATCGAAAAAAACAAGAATCCCGTAAAATCTTTGAAAGATCCTCTTAAAAAGGGTCGAGCCGATAGAAATTGTTCGGCAAACGAATTTCCCCATCCCAGTCTTCAAACTCGCCAGTAGTTAAAAAGTACTATTGCCAGGGGTACTGCGTAAAATGTACATTGGTTCATCTCTCTAATGTTTCACCAAACAAAATCGATTATGAAAAGACTCATCTTAACAGCTTCGATTCTGATGCTGGTTGTCACATCTTGCGTGGATGACAACTTAACAAACCCGACCAAGGTTTCTGATGTCGCAAAAACGATGGATCAAAAAGATCACTTGAAGATTGTTTTTGGCAGAGCGCTTTCATCAGCAATGACAAAAAGCACACCGCTGCGTACGCTGATCAAGGAAGAGGCTCTAAAGATGTTTGACAACGACTACGATGTTCTTTATCACGCAATCAAAAATCGCAGTGTTGATGGAACGATGGCTGTGCGCGAGCTTATTCGCAATGAAATGGACAACAAGGAAGACTTGGACGAGATTGAACGAAGTCTACCTCTGCTGACGATTTTTGTACCAGAATTGCCTGAGGACACTTTTTCAGCAAAGCTGTGGGATCCGACTACTCAAATCCCCGCAGTTGGCGTAACATCGTATAAAACGAATGATGTGTTGATCATAGAAATTGACCAGAAAGAGCATATCCTTGACGCTCGCTACACGCCTGCATTTCCAGCCATTGTCATCAAAGAAAATGAACGATTGGTTCCCGGGCGAATTACAACGCGGAATTCAGGAAGAGCCGATGTATCGAACTTACTCGTCACGGACGATAATATTGAGTTTTCCTTCCTAGCCGATTGTTTCAATGCATCGAAAGCAGCGCGAACCGCATCTCATGATCGGAGCACGTATTATATCGATCAAAAAGTAATCTCTGCATGGGCCATTTACGATGGCACGGATGGATGGCAGCGCGACTACATTTACTACAACATCACCGAATCGAGCCCGAATGGCGAATTCATTTATGATTACCAGGAACATTTAGCAAGTTTCCGCATGGTTGGTGACCCTGCCGCTGCCTATTCGAAAATCGCGGACCAAACCGGTGATCCGCATATCAAATTGTCAACTTCTTCAACTACAACTTCGGGTTGGACTGGTGGATATTACGAATTCAAGGTACGCGTGATTTTGAACGGTAAGAACGGTGTGGGGTCAGAGCTCGTAACCTATTTTACCGCTCTCCCGTGGGATCTATTCAACTATACGTATACACGATCCGGCTTCGTTTATATCACAACGCTTACGGGCCTTAAGGAATACCGACCGATGCTTCCGTTATTCTCATGGGATTTGAACAGCTATTCTACATCGATCAAAATTGAAATCGAAGAAGTAGAT
>CBHROW010000547.1:0-1689 GCA_966080355.1 uncultured Chryseosolibacter sp. | reverse complement strand
AATTCAACACTTCGCGAACGCCTGGAAGTTTTTGTTTAACGAATTCGCTGTCAGGCCTGTACATCCAGTAGTCGTGCAACATGCCGATGTACCAGAGTGAAAATGTGGGGATGATCTGAGGTGAATACGAAGGGTGGCGGCTCAGCGTAACACCTTCAGAGATCCTGGAATAATCCATGAGGTTGAGCGCGTTTCTCACGAGTCGATCATCGCCTGTATTGTATATCGAAACGAGCGCCTGGATACGAGCATCACCAATGTATTGAAGTTGCTCATAATACGGACAATCCATGTAAGTCTCAACAGCGCAGAGCCGTGCGGTGCGCCATCCGATGTCAAGGATCTTTCCCAACTCCGGCTCACCTGCATCGAATTTCGATTTGAGTTGAAATGGAAATCCTGTGAATGTTCCATAAATATCATCGATCGTGAGCGCTTCTTGTTTTGTTTTCACCTGGAGTTCGATGTAGCGAAACGTGCGAAACGAAAGTGTTGTGAAAGTTTGATTGCTCGAACCGTTGGAGATCAGGCTGTCTTTTCTCCCGAGGATCTTCTTTCCCTCGATCTGATCTCGATTTCCTTTCACGATCGGTGAGCTGCTTTCGAAAAGCGCTTCTGCATACTTCAGGGAAAGCTGCCCATCTCTTCCTCCGCTCATCTCTAACGTCACATATGCATTTGTAAGATGGGATTGATCGAGCAAAATAGAAGCTGAAGAATTAGCTGGGATGTTCAGTGCAATTTTCTGTTTTGGGAATCCCGCGGGCACTTGCACTCCATGCGTTCTCCGCACGGTTTCGATACGCTCGTCCTTCATTTCCATTTGTGGAATCGAAGAGGGAACCAACATCCATCCAAAAGCATCGACCATTCCTTTCGGTGCACCTTGCGCGCCCCAGTTGGTTGGGCTTGCATTCTTCCATCCCGTGTCGTCTAAGCCAGCTGATCTCCATCCATGATCATAACTATGCATGTTCACAAATTCACCCGGGCCAGCCACATAATACGTGGGGTAACCAACGCCTGGGAGTGGTTGATAGGCGTAGCTTTTTTTGCACTTCCAGGTATTGTTTGTGTTGAGTATCTCCTCCGCCTCTGAATTTCCCTGCAGGATGAAACCGGTGCGATTCGATATTTGCGCTTCCGGCCGATGATCGCCATCATTCCAAACCAGCGCGGCAACTACATTTTTACCGCCACTCAAATAATTGGCGATGTCGACAGTTTCGAAATTCCAATGGTACATATCACCCCGGGCTGGGCCGAGTGAAACAAGATGATCATTCACATAAAGCTTATAGCGATTATCCGCGGAAACGTGAATGACAAATTGAGAAGGCTTCGAGATAAGGTCAACTGTTTTACGGAACATGTAAATTCCGTACTGCCGAGCTGGTTCATCGGGCACAGCGATCCAAACAGCTTTCCAGCGTTCTTTTAATAACTTTTCATTGATCGATTGGGCCAGAACAGCAGAAACTGATAAGCTAAAGGCAGCGATGACAATGATCCAATTGCGCATAGGGTGGGCGTTGTTATTTCAATTTATCAAAAAGAAAATCCATCGCCTCTTTCCTTGGAAATTTTATCGCCTGTGATTTTTCGTCAAGCATCATAACATGGCCACGTTGTTCATCGAAGGCAGGCCAGACCGGAAGTCCTGTACCATTTGGGTCTCCGTTCTTTACA
>CBHROW010000546.1:0-1807 GCA_966080355.1 uncultured Chryseosolibacter sp. | reverse complement strand
CTGATCGACATCGCTGTGGAAAATGGACTCGATCGCGCACGTGTCGAGGGCTTGCTGAAAACAAATGAGGGCGAGCTCGAGGTTGAAACAGCCGAGCGCGAACTTTCGCAGGCAGGAATCTCCGGTGTGCCGTTTTATATCATCGACAACAAATACGGCATCTCCGGTGCACAACCCAGCGAGTCGTTCATGAAGGCGTTTGAAGAGATAGCGAGTGCGAAGCCTATCGCTGCAGGAGAATCGTGCGATGTTGAAGGTGCGAATTGCTAACGCTACAAATATTTGGCTGTGAGCTCCGCGCTTTAGCTAACCGGAGATTAACACGAAGAATTCACTGCCGCCTTTAGAAATCATTTGAGCTTATCCAGTTCCTCCTGCTTGATCACAGCAGTCCAGACGCTTGTCTTTCCTTTGTCCATGCGCGTCCACACCGGGGTGATAATTCCTTGCGCTGCGCTGATGTTCGTGTAGTCTCCAAAGAATTTTGTTGCGTCAGGCACAAATGGTGTTTCGCTGATCTTCAGGTTCCTGAATGAAGCGCCACCATCTTTCGACCACGCGAGCCACACATCTGTTTGTATGTCATCATATGCCTTTCGATCATAATAGAGCACATAAACATTACCGGTAGTTTGATCAACTGTCAGCCACGGCAGGTACTGATGTTTTCCCGAGGTGTCATTGTCGATCTTGACAGGTGTGCTCCAGTTGTCTCCAAAATTTGCCGTGCGGGTAAGCCACACATCAGTATCATTTTCTCCATTGCGCTGATCCGCCCAGATGAGATATAAAAATCCTTTATAGGAAGATTTGCTTCTGTCGGTAGCGATCACAGGAAGTCCGTTGCAGCGGTCATGTCCGGGGATCGTCAAATCCCAGCCATGGACCTGATCGGCAAGCGGAAGATCATTGCTTAACCACATTTCGCCATCATACGATCGGTCCATATAGATCTTATTTGAGAATGACCATGCTACGAAAATTTTTCCATCGGGACCGAACGCGGGCACAGCACCCATCACGGTATTGTCATTGTCGAGGCAGTCGCCTTCAGTTTGAGAGATGGTGATGGGGTCGCTCCACTTCTTGCCATTTTTGGACCTGCTCATCAATATTCTCGATTTGCAGCCGGGATCTGTGTCTCCATATTTGTCGAATTCCGTCCAGGTGAGCACGAGGTTTCCTTTGGCATCGATCGCGGGCCATTCCTTGTCCTGGTCCTTCGGATGATGAAGTCCGACAAACTCGCCATCGCTCCACGTGTCGCCACCATCGTAGGAGATCTGCACTACCATGCGATCAAGTTTTTCCGAATCATATCCACCCTTACCGTGTGTCGGGTCGGAAAGGTGAAAAAAATAAAATGTTCCACTTCCGTCAGCAATCAAGGCCGGGTCTCCATAAACTCCGAATGAGGACTCGACTTTACGCTTTTGCCAGGTAGCGCCTCCATCTTTTGTGAAGTAGATGTTGTTGAGAACGGATGCTGCAACGATATTCTTCGGGTTGCGCGGGTTGACGGCAATTGATGGTTCGCATACAAAATCGCTTTCAGACTGCTCATCGAGTTTGATATTTTTTATCTGAGCATTCAATGAACCGCTTGCAA
This sequence comes from uncultured Chryseosolibacter sp., assembly GCA_966080355.1. Classification (GTDB taxonomy): domain Bacteria; phylum Bacteroidota; class Bacteroidia; order Cytophagales; family Cyclobacteriaceae; genus Chryseosolibacter. The sequence goes on along the minus strand of CBHROW010000546.1, from coordinate 198 downwards.
AAATAACAACGATAACAAAAATTGATCTGAGCATAAGAGGTGAGGTTACACAATACTACGCGAAGGAAAATCATGTTCAAAACGAAAGTATCCAGGGAATTGAAGATTGATTTAAATTTGAATATTAATTGACGAAAGGCTGCATTTTATATGAAAAGACTGATGGTCATTGCTGCGATAGTTTATAACTACCACATC
>CBHROW010000545.1:0-1827 GCA_966080355.1 uncultured Chryseosolibacter sp. | reverse complement strand
TAAGTTATGGGCACACGCAGGTCTTCGCGTGCAAATTCAAGCATGCGGAAAAATGTACTCTCCGATATTTCCAGCCTTTGAGCAATTTCCCTGGACGTTCCGCGGGTATTGCTGCGAATCAGGTGATCGAGCCGCAACAGCAGCCTGCGCTTTTCTTCTAATGACATTCTTAAATAAATGTTAGTGATTTCTCTCCTTGGCTGGTCGGGAGAACCCAGGGCATCATCAGGGAAAGTCAGGTGAAAGCAGCTCGTGCAATTGACCGTGCAACAGTGATACAAAATTAAATTTCTGGCCGATGATTTTAACGATTTGTTGCATTGTTTAAAACAACACAGCCATTGTATTTTTCAACATAGGGTAATTATATTTGGAGTATGACAGCAACTCGAAACATCGGGCGTAACATCGCGCGGCTTAGAGAGATCAAGGGAATCAACCAGAAGGAGCTTGCCGAGAGACTCGGTGTAACTCAGCAGGCCGTAAGCAGGATTGAATTGAGTGATTCGATTGAAGAGGAGACGTTGCAACGGATCGCTGGTGTGTTGGGACTGGCGACCGAATCGATCAGGAATTTCAATGAGGAAGCGATTTTTAACATTCTGAATAACGTTTTCAATGACCACAGCTCCGCAGTGAAGTATCACGTGGGTGGCGAAGAGAAGATCAAAGAACTCTATGAAGACCTTCTCAGGGCTGAACGGGAGAAGGTCGCCATTCTTGAAAAGTATATTGCGAAGTTCGAGAAGTGATTCTATGCTCATCGGCCAACACCCATGATGAAACTACGGGTGTTGGTAAATTCTCAAAGATCAATACCTGCCTTTAGGTTATGTCAGCGTTTCGTTGTTCTCTTTTTGTCGTTGACGTGTTCCAGGATGTCACCAGGTTGGCAGTCTAACGCCTGGCAAATTGCCTCCAGGGTGCTGAAACGAATAGCTTTCGCCTTACCTGTCTTCAAGATGGAGAGATTGGACAATGTCAAATCGACTTTCTCGGAAAGTTCATTCAATGAGATCTTGCGTTTTGCCATCATCACATCCAGGTTCACAATGATCGGCATGGCTTAAATGGTTAAGTCGTTTTCTGATTTCATATCGATGGCGTTCTGCAAGATCTTTTCAAATATTGCCGCAGCCGTTGCCACTACTATGGAAGCGAAAGTAGTCACCATACACATCGCCAGAAAACCCGCTGGGTCATCGTCTTTATGATGGAAGATCCTGACGTATAGTCCTGCCATCACTATTGCGATGCCCAATATCATTGCACAACGCTTTATAGTTTTTAAAGTGCCGACAGCGTTCGATGTGAATACTTTATTTTGTCCGATGTATCCCAACAATTTGAACCCATTGTACAACGCAACGAAGAAGGCGATTGATGCCGCGTACCCATACAAGATGAACGGGTCAGCGTAGATGCTGAATAAGTCCAGGTTTGCCGCTCTTCCTTCTGTTAAGGGAACATAAATCAAAATGGCAGCCACCGCAATGCCGATCAGCACAATGACTCCCTGGAGAAATAAGGTTGACGTCTTTTTCATAACGATTTTTCGAAACTTGGATTACATTGCAAAGTAATAAAATATTATCGATAAACGATAAATATTTATTGTTATTTTAGGTCATTGAGAAGCAGATCTTTGGGAATGCCCGGTTCGATTGTCGGATTTTGATTCAAACTCATTGGTTTGCACACAAATCTCAAAAGTAGCCCTCGTCTGCATTTTGCATTCATCTTCCGGCATGCTTCATGAGGGCCAAGCTTGGCTTTGGTCTGGCAATGGCGTGTGCGCCTGCCTGCCGTTGGTTTTTGCAAGTAGTG
>CBHROW010000544.1:0-1836 GCA_966080355.1 uncultured Chryseosolibacter sp. | reverse complement strand
AATTTCAAGATGGTTGCCGATCATATGTTCTTGCAGCCCGAAACGTTGAAATTTGAATCACTCTCGAACAGAACGCTGAACGATAGCAGTCTCGTTGTGGCAGTCACATATAATATGGAGGCGAAAGCTTATCCGATCCGATACATTCTTTATCATCACCAGGTGAGGGATACGATCGCGGGAAAACCGATCATGGTGACGTATTGCAACGTGTGCAGAACAGGTCGTGTTTTTGAACCGCTTGTAAACGGAGAACCAGAAAACTTCCGGCTCGTTGGTATGGACCACTTCAATGCCATGTTTGAAGATGAAACAACAAAAAGCTGGTGGCGGCAAGCTACTGGCGAGGCGATCACCGGATCTTTGAAAGGAAGCTCGCTGCCCGAAATTGAGTCGAGCCAATACACGCTTGGAAAGTTCTTCTCATTACATCCGTTCGGCAAGGTGATGGTGGCTGAAACAATATCAAAAGAAAACTACGACACGCTGGGGCGATTTGAGAAAGGCAGGACCAAAGGCGATCTCACCCGGCCCGACACAGTGTCGTGGAAAGACAAGTCGTGGGTAGTTGGTGTTGTAACCGATAACAAAGCGAAGGCCTACGATTGGATCGAACTCAAGAAAGCGAAGGTGGTCAGCGACAATATCGGAGAAAAACCTATCGTAGTTGCCCTTGCTCCTGAGGAAATGGATTTTATCGTGTTTGAAAGAGATCTCGATGAAAACTTCATCATTCGAAACGACTCACTGGTAAGCAAAACTCATCGTTACGATTTCGCAGGACGCAGCGCTGATGGCTCGAAAGCAAGCACACTCCAAACCTACCAGGAGTTCTGGCATAGTTGGAAGCAGTTCCATCCGCAGACGGAGATTTATAAACCACAGTAGAAAGACATGCGTGAAGATTGTGGTGCAACCTTCGATCGCGCTTACCAAGTGTACAGATTAGCCAATGTGTCAATATGCCGATGAATACAGCATTCCCAATTGGCACATTGTCGTTGAATTGCGGCCGCGCAAAGACCTTATCGCATAACACTTGCAAGGTGCCCGCTGAAACGATCTAACGTTGATCCCCAGCCGTTGTAGAATCCCATTTTCTCCTGCTGCAGCTTGTATTCTTCTGTTGGATGAACGACACTAAATGTGAAGTTCGTTTTATCACCATTCTTTTCGAACAACGCGCGAATCTCAACGCCCTCCGTCATCGGTCGAAAATTTGCTGACGTGACGATCTTTTGAAACTCTACGATCTCAGAATATTGGCCTTCAGAAATGAATTCACCACCATTGGGCATCGGCATTACATATTTCCACTTACCTCCAACTTTGAAATTGTGTTCAACGACCTTCAGCGACATACCTTTTGGTCCCCACCAGTGAGCGATGTGTTCCGGCTGTGTCCAGGCTTCCCAAACCAGCTCAATGGGCGCATCAAACTTCTTTTTGATTGAAAGCGTGCGTTTTGCAAGATCATTTTCCGCCATGTTTTTTTCGTTTAGATTTCAATTGATATAAATATTTTTCGAAAGATTCGATTTTCTCGGTCCAAAGCGTTTCATACTTGCCAACCCAATCGGAAACCTGCTTGAGGCGGTCCGGCCGGATCTTACAGAAACGCTCGCGGCCAACTTGTTCTATCTCAACGATCCCACACTCATTCAATATCTTGATGTGATTAGAAATGGCTGGACGAGTGACTTCAAAATGATCAGCAATGGCGTTCAAATTCATGGATTGCTGTGAAAGCAAATCGATTATCTCGCGCCTGATCGGATCGGCTATTGCCTGAAAAACGTCACGCCTCGTCTCCATTGATATGTAATCAAGTGTTTA
>CBHROW010000543.1:0-1841 GCA_966080355.1 uncultured Chryseosolibacter sp. | reverse complement strand
GACCTCGTGGCACAGTTCAAAAATGTGAGGCGCGATGGCATACTTCGCGAGGACACTACGATAGAGAAACTTTCGAAACTGCGAACGGTATTCGATAAAACTCCATCTGGAACAATGACTGCGGGTAACAGCACATTATACAGTGATGGTGCAGCCACAGTACTGCTCGCTTCCGATGAATTTGTGAAGAAAAATAACCTTCCAGTTCAAGCCCATTTTGTCGATGCCGAAGCAGCCGCAGTCGATTTTGTTCAAGGTGCCGGCTTGCTTATGGCGCCAACCATTGCCGTGAGTCGCATGCTTGAGCGCAACAATCTTACACTGCAGGATTTTGATTTTTACGAGATCCACGAAGCCTTTGCCGGACAAGTTCTATCAACGCTCAAAGCCTGGGAAAGTGCGGAATATTGCAAAACGGTGCTCGGACGAGAAAAACCCTTGGGGAAAATCGACCGGGCGAAAATGAATATCAATGGCGGGAGCCTTGCACTCGGACACCCGTTTGGAGCTACAGGCGCGCGTGTGCTTGGAACCATGGCGAAAATCCTCGATCAACATGGCCGTGGCCGTGGGCTGATTTCTGTGTGCACAGGTGGCGGCATGGGTGTAGTCGCTATTGTTGAGAAATAGGCGCAAAGGCTTTCACATTTGAGAACTAGTGCATTGAGGACCTTAGCCCTGTTCAATTCAACTCCATTTCGCGATAGGATATCGACAGTCGAAAGTTTTGGCATAAGAATTTAACTTTTGAGTTGCGGAGAGACCCGGTACTCCAGAACGGGTCTTAGCACGATGCGGCAAGTTAAGTTCAACGAATTACCCCTGACCGATAAAGCTCTTTTAATGGCTGAATTCGGCAGCTATCTGGAGTCAATTGAATTCTACGATTATTGGATCCATTTGTACTCCCTGCATTCAAACTTCATTGAGATCTACTATAACATTCACACCCGTCAGATAGATAAGATCTCCATGGCGGATTATAACGATCTCGATAAATACCTCAACCGGATCGTGATCCAAAATCTCAAGCGCTGAACGTTACGATCTCAAGTGATAAGCCTTCGGATGTGTGAACGCGCGTAACCCGGCATGCGACAGCGTTGAACCAAACCCGGAATGTTTGCGGCCGCTCCAGGGCACGGCAGCACTTACGCGATCACAGCAATTCCAATATCCCGTTCCCGAATTCATTTTGGTGAGAATATTCTTGGCGCGCTCCTGGTTCGAACTGTAAACTGCCGCTGTGAGACCATATTCTGTATCATTCATCAATCCGATTGCCTCAAGGTCATCTTTAACGCGCATGATCCCGATCACCGGTCCGAACGATTCATCACGCATTACTTTCATATCGTTCGTCACGTTGGTCAGTACGGTTGGCTCGAAATAGTATCCTTTCCGGTTCATGCGTTTGCCCCCGGTATGAAGCTTGGCACCTTTACTAACAGCATCGTTAATTTGTGCTTCGATCACATTCAGCTGATCAGCGCGGGTAAGTGGACCTATGTAGACTCCTTTCTCCGAGGGCTCGCCAGATCTCCATGACCTTACTTCTGCCAAAAATTCTTCAACATACCGATCATAAATTTTTTCATGAACGTAGATGCGTTCAACGGCACAGCAGCTTTGGCCATTATTATAGAATGCGCCATCAGCCGTTGCAGCAGCAACATTCTTGATATCGGCTACATCATCTGCAACATACAACGGATCTTTCCCACCCAACTCGCATTGACAGGGAACCATCTTCGATGCAACACGCTCGTAGATATATTTTCCGGTTTTGTACGACCCGGTAAAAAAATATCCATCGAAAGGCAGATCGAGCAAATGTTCAC
>CBHROW010000542.1:0-1911 GCA_966080355.1 uncultured Chryseosolibacter sp. | reverse complement strand
ACCGGCACCACCATCAACGGCGTCTGGCTGATGGGCACGGTCATGACGGTGGGCATCTCGGTGTCGCACTCGATCCTCGTGGTCAGCTTCGCCAACGACCTCCGCTCGCGCGGGACGGTGTCGGGTTGGCGCAATTGATCGAGAAGGGGTGTGAAAAAGCCATTTGCATTGAGAATGATGACCGGGTGATTGATCAAACCGAGCTGGCGCCATGTAAGAATTTCGGCAACTTCTTCCAAAGTTCCCCATCCCCCGGGCAGCGCGATAAAGGCTTGCGACAAATCAGCCATGCGTTGCTTGCGCTGATGCATACTTTGAACGACTTCCAGCTTTGTAACGCCACGATGGCCAACTTCGCGGTTCATCAAAAATGCGGAATGACACCGATCACTTCGCCACCTTCTTCAAGCACGGCATCAGCAACGGTGCCCATAAGCCCGATGTTGCCACCACCATACACTAACGTATGCGATTGAGCAGCCATTAAAGCGCCCAATTGTTTTGCAGCAGCGGCATATACGGGATTCTTGCCCGTACTAGAGCCGCAAAAAACGCAAATATTCATTTGCGATGGAACGTGAAAGGAGACTAGAATTTATTGTCGTGCTTGTTTTTGCTAACCATGCGATTCGGGAAGATCCATGGAGAGATGATCGCGATGATAAATAGCGCAATCACTACAAAGAATGGCCACCAAGATAAGTCCATATTTATGTGGGTTTGAAAAACACGTAAAAGTAATTGGATTCAGGTAATTTTTCTGGAAAGAAATAAATTTTGTTTATAAGTTAAACTCGTTGATTTGCAGCCCGTTAAAACACCAACTTTAGAACATGAAGAAATTCCTGATTTTCGCGCTGATCGGTATCGTGGTAATTGTCGCGCTGGTTGCCGTTGTGAACTACTACAACGTCAAGAAGGAAAAATCTTTAAGTCCTGAGGATTCTGAAACGTTCACTAAAGGCGACCTCACAGTTAAAGTGCTTTACAACAGGCCTTACAAAAAGGGACGGAAGATCTATGGCGGGCTGGTTCCTTACGATAAAGTATGGCGAACCGGTGCGAATGAGGCGACAACATTTGAAACTAACAAAGCGCTTTCCATCGAGGGACAAAACCTGAAACCAGGAAAGTACTCCTTGTGGACAATTCCCGGAAAGGAGATCTGGACTGTCATTTTCAATTCGGAATACGGACAGTGGGGAATCAACTCGAAGGCCGAGGCCAATCGTGATCCAGCCAGGGACGTACTGACTGTTGTAGTAAGACCGCTCGAGCAAGATCAGGTCTTTGAACAATTCACTATTTCCTTCGAAGAAACTGGCGAAGATGCCGAGATGGTTTTGATCTGGGACAAAACGCTCGTTGCCGTTCCTTTCTCCTGGCAATAGCTTACTTCACCCTCACTTTCACAACTGTTTTTTTATTCTCCGGAAGCGCGGCCGGAATGGCATTGCCAAATGTTGAAAGCGCTGATGCATTCGCACCCTGACTCACTAAATAATTGACGACCGACTGTGCTTGTGACCAGGTGCGATCATTGTGATATCTCGTCTTCACGTAGATGGTATCGGCCTGATAAAGTTGTCCGAGAGAATCGATCTCATCGTAGGTTGCCGCGACTGAATCGTAAACCACTTCAGTCAGATCGGGAATCGATTGAATGGAATCTTCTTGATATCCAGTAAGCAACACCTGGATCTCGAATTTCTTCGCTGGATTTCCCTTGATCACGCGCAAAAATCGTTTGAGATCGGCAGCTGAAGCCGAAGCATCAAGTGTGCTCGTGTTCGCCTTGAACACAACGCCATCGAGTGGAAGTTCATCACCGGTTGCGATGGGTTTAATGATCGCATTCACTTTCTCCACCTGCGGAATTTTTTCAACTGACGTGAGGTCAAATTGTTTGCT
>CBHROW010000541.1:0-1985 GCA_966080355.1 uncultured Chryseosolibacter sp. | reverse complement strand
GGGCGGTAGGCAGGATGAAGCATATCAGTGGCCAAGCGGCCCCGGAGCGACAAAAAGATTTAATCGAAGTGAAGGTGTTGGAAGTTCTGGTGAGCTTTCCCCGGACAGTAGTGATTTGGTGTTCGATATTATTTATGAAAAGCCGCCCACAGAAAGCTAAAGTATAAACTCCCTCAACTCATTTGCCGAAAGGGGTTTGCTCAATAATTTTTTAACCCGTGTATGTTCCTTCGCGCGATGGATGTCATGGTCATCGAAAGTGGATGACAGCATGATGATTGCAATGTTCTCTTTATTGAAGGGATCGAGCTTTTCAAACTCCTCGAGGAACTGAAATCCATTCATCTGCGGCATCATGATATCGAGTAGGATGATGAGCTTGTCTTGTGGTGTATTATTCCGCGATCGCAAAAATTCGAGGCCTTGTTCGCCTCCGCTCACTTCGTGGACATCGGCAATGTCGAGCGTACGCTTGATCAGCATGCTGGCAACGAGCCGGTCGATATAACTGTCATCAATAATGAGAAATCCGGGCGGCATGAATTTGAGATCGTAATTGCAATTATACGCGATGAGCCGTATCTCTACCAATCAAAATAGTCATCTTTTTCAAGCTCGACTTCCTTCTGCTTTTGCTTGCCTTTGCTCCTGAAAGCGTCTTTGAGTTCTTTTACCTCTTTTCGAATGTCGTTCGCGAGTTTTTTTCGAACGGCTTCGGTGTCGTAAGAGATCTTATAATCATCCGTTGTTCCGGTGATCTTCAAAAATAATTTGGTACCGCCTTGCGCATCTTCTTCCATCGCTTGTTGCGCTTCAGCATCGCGGATCTTCTTCTTTCGCAATGGTGTGATCAAATGGTAGTCGATGTGCTGATCGAACGTGTGAGTTCCGCTGATCATGATATCCGTCACATTGCTCTTCACGGCCATCTGCGGAAGATACACCGTTTTGTTTTCAATGTGGATATCGTTCTTCAGATCCGAAAAGCGCAGTTGGCTGAGGCCTTCGTCATCGAGATAGCGATTGAGTTTTTTTAGTGGATCGAAGTTGTTGAGTTGTCCATTGCGAATCGTCATGCCGATATCAGCGATCAACGTATGTGGAAAAAGCTTAAGGTGTTCATCGAGTGTCATTTCCATGGTCACATCGGCATCTGTCTGACCTTTTAGGTGTCTGTCTTCGATAAAATCCTGCTGGAAGTTTTCAAAAACATAGAACGCACTGTCGGCATGTATTCCCTTCAGGTGTGCGGTCGACACTACATCGATGGCCTTGTTGTTCTTCGCATCAACGATCCCTGCCAGCTCAATTGCTCCACCCATCGCTTCGAATGAAAATTTTCGCGATACAGCCATCTGATTTTTTACAAGGAGGTCGCCCACCAGTTTTCTGCCACGAAAACGTTTATAGTTCAGCTGCCGGATGTCGCAATTGAAGTTCAGGCTGACGTTTTTAGAGATATTGAAAGTGTATTCCTGATTTTGATCATCGCTGGCGTCACCGAAGCTGATGGAGAAAATGTGATCGAGATCTACAAAATCCGATTTGAGGTCGGCCTCGATCCCGATCGGCTGATTTTCGAACAATACAAATGTGATTACATTCTTGAAAAAGCCATTAAGCAAAAAATCGGACCGACCCAGCTTGCCTGAAACGTTGCTTAAAGCGAGGTCGTTGTTGTTGAATTGAAGATTGCCGTTCAGATCCTCCAATGGTATTTTTTGATCTCCATAGCCCAGGCTGATATGTTGCAGGTCTACAGTTCCATGAGTGGACACTTGTTGTGCTGTTGCTTTGTTCTTCAACAATGCAAGTTTCCCTTCAAAGGAGAGATCGATCACCATCGAACCGGCTACATCATGCAAAGACTCCACCGGATAAAAACTCAATAGGGAGGGAGCATCCACTTTTCCCTTGAAATTCATGATCACCTGAGGATCGATGAGATCCTCGATAATAAAATTCGCAGCAAAGTTCTCGTTGTT
>CBHROW010000540.1:0-1992 GCA_966080355.1 uncultured Chryseosolibacter sp. | reverse complement strand
ACAATTGGCAGTGGTGGGACAGCCTGATCCTGATCCGCCTGATCCTCCTGGAGTGGACGGTCCTGTGGGATCATTATCCGGCTCGCTGCAAGTCGCGAAGGCAAGCAGAAGGAAGAAAATCAAAGTTGTGATGCTTCGGTTTCTCATAGGTTTGCTCATTCATGTTGCCAGCATTTTCCACTCGCGCTCGTAGTTGTTCTCTTGCATCGGAGCCCGCTTTTGGTATAAGCACTACACTGACGAGCTTTCGAGACAATAGGCGTTTGAGATTTTTGAGGAACTGTGGTCGAGGATGAACGACCTGGTGGCGTCTGTGGAGTTGCACTCTCTTCGGTAGTATCGGTCCCGTCATCCTCATCATTAGTTTCTCGTTCCGTGACCACCGTGGGGGGCTGGCAAACGCTGCATGCGGTATAGCTTTCCTTTGCATCAGCAAGGGACATCGGTATTTTACTGGAGTGCAAATACCTGCAGCTTCCGCGATGATATTTTGCACCCGTGCTTGTGACGTATACCGTTTGAGCAATAGCGACTGTTGTAACAAACAACAGCAGCGAGAGTGTTAACGCGATCTTTGTAAGCTTTGTCATTTGGAAAAGTGTTGAGGATTTTGATGGGCCCCGGCAAAAGCCACGAGCAAGAAGATGATGACCAAGATCAAACCGAAAGCTACGATCAGGATAAGCCCACCTTCGCTGTTGTTACTTTTTTTCCAGCGCGAGTAAAATGATAAGCCAGGGATGCCGGTGCGTATAGAGAATCCACGCGTACCCACGGAGCCCATCCGTGAACGGTAACTACCCGACAACCCGGCTGAAGAGAGGTTCAATCCAAAGCCTTTTCCTAAGTTGATCCGCTTGCGAAATTTGATTCCCATAATGTTAAGCATATGTAATATCCCGTATGAAGTTTCGCCTCGCATGCTCTACATCGTTAATGAAGTCGAGCACCTTTTCGCTAGTCATTCCTTTGGTTTCGAAAACTATTCCGCCTGACCCGGATACTACCGAGATGACATTTTTCCGTGATAGTAGATAAATAAGAATGCATACTGCCGCAGCAATTACTCCTGTTGTGATGTATGTGATGCTATTTCCAATTAAGAAACCAGCTGTCGCACAACCCGGGCTTACCGCGATGAGCCACGGCATGCTTCGATATTCAACTTCGATCACATCGATATTATCCAGCATGATGCTGGTAACATCTTTGCCGTTGTTCGTGAAATGACGAATGCGGTAGTTTGTCAGAACGATCTGGTCGTTTTCTGATCGCGAAATGATCTTTTCTTCAGGTAAGAGATGGCTTTCCATTTGACAGATTCAAAATCAATACTTGAATCTATCGCACCATTAGCAACCCGCAGCGCGTTTTCTCCGGGTGTCAGGAATTTGTTTCCGAAGACTCACCGGTGATTTCCCGGATCTTCCAGTGTGAGCCGGACCTGAAGATCTGGTAGGTTTCTATTGGCTTCATGCCGCGTATGCGCATTGTGTGGCGCTTGATGTCTGCTTTGCTTTTCGGAAATTGCAAGGTCACCTCCACCCACCTGATGTTGTTCTCATAGGCGACTCTCACGGTATAAAAATCCGGCCTTTCGTTAATGATCTCAATGGTGCGTATGGCTGGAGTCAGGTTTGTAAAACTGTAAACGATCTTCCGATCAGCCAGAGGCGTGTAGGAGATCGTTGCGCTGTCCATACCGTAGTTGTTCTCCGGGCTTAGCGATTCAGCGTTCAGCTGGAGCGCAGCATTCACATTTTTCCTGGACGTGATCAAAGCATCGAATCCATTTTTAAACTCATATTCATTGCGATAGTGGGAGCTTGTCCGCTGGTAGGCTGTGTAAATGCTGTCAATGAATTTACCTGGCGCACCTGTCGATGCAAATAAAAATACTGTCCCCTGTTGTTTACCTTCTACTTCACTCATATGGGTTGAGATGAGTTGATTGATCGTTTCCGTAGAGGGAAGCTGGCTGTCGTCAATATT
>CBHROW010000539.1:0-2011 GCA_966080355.1 uncultured Chryseosolibacter sp. | reverse complement strand
ATATGTTTTGTATTTTTTCAGTTCCAGAGACTTGATGATCGCGCCTTTGCTCGAAAACTCAACACGAACATCTTCGTTCTCGATCACCTTTGTCGATTCAGTACCTTGAGCATACGAAGAAAGTGAACCAAATGTCTGTGTAAGGATACTGTCACTCACGGCTGGTATTTGACGCGCGCTGTCTGCCGGAACTTCCCGTTTAACCGTTATCGGTTTGGTTTCTGGCGCAGGATTTGGCGCAAACCAATAGAAGTATGCCATCAACAAAGCAGCGATCAACGTGAGGCCAATGGCCGAATTTCTGTCCATTTCAAAAAATTTAAATAACTACTGCCCCCGGGTTTGACCAGAGTTGAAAACCAAAATGCCCGCAATATTAGGAAATTGATTTCTTATGATTGAGCGCGGCTTCCACAAACTTGACAAACAAGGGATGAGGATTTAAAACCGTGCTTTTCAGTTCCGGGTGATATTGCACGCCAACGAACCACGGATGGTCCTTCAGTTCCACGATTTCCACAAGATTCGACTCAGGGTTAACGCCTGTCGCTTTAAGACCGGCTGCTTCCACAGCTTCTAGATACTTGTTATTGAATTCGTATCTGTGGCGATGACGTTCCTTGATCATCGATTCTCCATACGCAGCGTGAACTTTACTTCCTTTCTTCAACTTGCAATCGTAGGCGCCAAGTCGCATCGTTCCGCCTTTTTTTGTGATCTTTTTTTGTTCTTCCATCATGTCGATCACAGGGTTTTTGGTCTTCGGATTAAGTTCCGTTGAACTCGCTTCCAGGCCGAGAACATTCCGTGCGAACTCTACCACAGAACATTGCATTCCCAAACAAATTCCGAAGAATGGAATTTTGCCTTCGCGTACAAAGCGAATCGCTTCGACCTTGCCCTCCAGGCCGCGCTCGCCAAACCCGGGCGCTACCAGCACACCGTCAAGACCTTGCAAAATTGAGTTGACAGTATCCTTCGATATCTCTTCTGACGAGATCCATTTCAGATTTATTTTACAATCATTCTGGGCCCCTGCATGAACGAATGCTTCCGCAATCGATTTGTAAGCATCGGGAAGTGAAACATATTTTCCGACCAAGCCGATATTTACTTCTTCAACCGGGTTTTTCAGTTTCCCCAGAAACGTTTTCCATTGGTCGAGGTCAGGCTCAGCTTTGCCATGTACTTTAAGCTTTGCTAGCACGCGCTCGTCCAGCTTTTCTTTCTTCATGAGCAACGGCACATCGTAGATCGTATCAGCATCGATGGCTTCGATAACAGAGTTCAGGTGAACGTTGCAGAAAAGCGCAAGCTTTTTTCGTAGCTCCATCGGCAAAGGCATCTCCGTCCGACATACCAAAATGTCAGGCTGGATTCCTTCTGCTAGCAATTCTTTGACCGAGTGTTGCGTGGGCTTCGTTTTTAGTTCTTTGGCAGCCTTGAGATAGGGAACAAGAGTCAAGTGAATGACCAATGCATTATTCGCCCCGAGATCCCATCGCACCTGGCGAACAGCTTCAATGAAGGGAAGAGACTCAATATCGCCAACCGAGCCACCGATCTCCGTGATCACGAAGTCATAAGCTCCGCTTTCGCCAAGCAGAAAGATGTTCCTCTTGATCTCATCGGTAATGTGAGGAACGACCTGAACTGTTTTACCGAGGTACTCGCCCTGACGTTCCTTTGTAATTACGTTATTATAGATCCGGCCGGTGGTAATGTTGTTGGCCTGTGAGGTCGGCACATTCAAAAAGCGCTCATAGTGCCCCAGATCGAGGTCCGTTTCCGCCCCGTCATCGGTTACGTAACACTCCCCATGCTCGTATGGATTGAGCGTGCCCGGGTCGATGTTGATATACGGATCGAATTTCTGAATAGTGACTGTGAACCCTCTGGCTTGCAGTAACTTACCTAAAGAAGCAGCAATGATCCCTTTACCCAGCGATGAAGTTACACCCCCGGTTACGAAAATATACTTGGCGGCAGACATGAATTTAGATTGACCCTT
>CBHROW010000538.1:0-2040 GCA_966080355.1 uncultured Chryseosolibacter sp. | reverse complement strand
CAGTGGCCAAGCGGCCCCGGAGCGACAAAAAGATTTAATCGAAGTGATGGTGTTGCCAAGTTCTGGTGAGCTTTCCCGGCCAGTAGTGGTTGCCATTATGGAAAAATGGGACTAAAGGCATCTCCCATTAAACACATTTTACCATGACGCCAATTATTCGTACCGCAGTATTGCTGGCTGCATCGTGCTTTGCAGTTTGTTGCAATCATCGCCCAAGTAATTTCGAGGGAGGAGAATCAGTGGTAGCGAAAGAGATGTCGGTCTCGCCACCGCCTGCCATAGCGGCCCGACTTCCCGAACAAGATCGCCATGAAGCGATGCTGATCAAGAAGGCGAGACTTGCGCTTGTCGTTGACAACATCGAATCTACACGCAGCGACATTTCAAGAATTTGTCAGGAGTCTGGCGCATATGTTTATTCCGATGAGCAATACGATGAGACGGATCGCCTCTCAAGCCGTCAGACCATTCGTGTTCCCGTTGATCATTTCGATTCGGTGCTCACCAGGCTCGAACGGCTGGGAAAAGCCGTTGAGAATCGCACGATCGAAGTTAGCGATGTAACGGAGGAATTTGTCGATCTGCAGGCGCGGATCCGGGCAAAGAAAAATCTGGAGTCGAGATATTTCGAGATCCTGAAAAAAGCTTCTAAAGTTACCGACATGCTCGCCATTGAAGATGAGTTGAATAAAGTAAGAACAGATATCGAGCGAATGGAAGGAAGGGTTGGCTATCTTGGGAATCAGGTAGCCTATAGCACGATCACCATCGACTATCATGAGCCTGTTGTTGTTACAGACTACGGATTCAATTCAAAGCTGGTCGAAGCAATGATCAAAGGTTGGGACGGTTTGCTTTCACTCGTGCTCGGACTAACTACAATCTGGCCTTTTGTAATTATGATAAGCGTGGCTGTTGTATTGCTACGCAGGAAAGTTTTGACCCGAGCAAAACCTCCGTTGACTGCATAGCGCAACGAACAGATCGCTACTCGGTAAAACAAATGAAGCCTGACGAAACAATTCGCCAGGCTTCACGTGCTTAAAAATAAAGTTCAGATTGTGCTTTACATAGTATTGCGTTTGCCCAATAGGTTGATGTGCAACACTCACACTCCGATGTACCGATGCTCAAGCTTTCGGCTTTTAGCTTTCGGCTTTCAGCTTTCAGCGGCCCTTCGGAAAACCTCATGGACTTCGTCTTTTAGCTCTTCTTATTTCTCCTTGTCTTTTCTTTCGAAGTTGTCGATCCTTGGTGAACAATGATCTTGCTCTTCGAGTCTTTCAATTTCGATTCATCTGCCTTTACCACTTGCTTGCTGTCGCGATCAACATAATACAGCTGACCATTGAAACGATAGACCACTTCGTTGTTCGGCCCTTCTTTATCTTCTACAATTTCAGGTTCAGCGCCAGTTTTACCTTCAGCATTAGCTGCTGTCGCACCCGATGCCGAGTCAGAAGGGTTGCCCGCATTTTGACCGGTTACTCTTGAACCAGCTTCCGTTCGGGTGGCTTCTTCTCCATTTTGGTTAGACTGATTGTTGCCCGATGTACCCTGAACATTGTTGCGGGTTCGTTGCACAGCACCTTCTACACGCTGACCTGCGCGTTCCGTTCCCTGCTGGATCTGATCACCTGTGCGCTGAACATCCTGGCGAACTGAATCACGCATTTCATTGGCTTCGCGGTTGATCTGGTCGGTGGTTCTGTTGGCATCTTCAGAAACGCTGTCGCGCAATTCCCTGGATTCATTTTGAAGCGAGTCGGTTTGCTCGCCTTCCGTTCTCATTTGTTCACTTCGGTATTGATTTGACGTAGTGTCAACCGAAGCGCTGTCGATGTTCTGCTCCCTGTCCTGCCGGTCTCTGCGATATTGATTGGACTGATTGTTCGTAGTATCCCGTCCTTCCTGCGCCATAGCAACCACACTGAACAAAGCAGCTGTGCATACTAGCATTAACTTCTTCATAGCCCTCACTTGTTTTTTTGATATGACGGCTAAAAGTTTATACCAACTTCATGCAAACGAATGCTGACA
>CBHROW010000537.1:0-2045 GCA_966080355.1 uncultured Chryseosolibacter sp. | reverse complement strand
CCCGGAGGCAAACCTTCACAAGACGAGCTCGATGCCATCCTCGACAAGATCTCCGCAGGCGGTTACGAAAGCCTTACCAAGGAGGAGAAAGAGAAGCTTTTCAACGCGAGCAAGAAGTGAGAGAAGTTCACAGTTCACTGTTGACAGTTCACAGCCTTTAGACAACATTCAAAAACTGGCGGCTTTTCCGTGAACCGCGATCACGCGAACATTTAAGTGCTAAACATCTGACGTATCCCGCTTGCCATTTCCTTTGCTTTTTCTTCTTGAACAAAGTGGCCCGCGTCTTCAAATGTAACCACTTTCGCGTGCGGAAGTTTGCGCTTCCAAATTTCCAGCTCAGACGGAGGCACAAATTTGTCTTTCATGCCCCAGAATAAAATCACAGGTTTTTTGCTGATGCGATCCACTTTCATCCACAACGCTTCCCACCAATCCGAGGCGCGCATCAGCTCCAGCGAAAAGGCATATGCTGCCTGTCGTTGGCCTTGCGGTAGCGCCAGTTTGTAATGACGATGGATATTACGAGTCAGCAATTTTTTATTTCCAAATGCAGACGGCATGATCACGTTGACAGGAAAATTAAAGCTGAGATATAGCAGTCGCCCCAGCCAGGAGTTCATCACTTTTGCTGGTGTTGCGTAGTGTTTATTGTCTTTTAAGGATCGCATCCAGGTGTTGAATAACACGATGCCATGGATGTTATCGGCATTGTGCAGCGCATAGCTCAGCGCGATGCTTCCGCCAAAGTCGTTGGCCACGATGGTGATATCTTTGAGGTGAAGTTGTTCGATGGCGAGTTCGAGGCGCCTGGCGTGAGCTTCACATGAGTATTCGCCTGATTGAGGTTTTTCTGACAGACCAAAGCCGAGCATATCGAATGCAATGCAGCGAAAATCTTTTCTAAGGTCTGCAATCAGGTCGCGGTAGCCAAAACTCCATTCCGGAGTACCGTGAGCGAAAAGGATGACAGGGCCCGAACCTTCATCGATGTAGTGAAGATTGTTTCCTTCTACTTGTATCCATCGCGATTGAAAGGGGAAGAGTTGAGTGTCGAGCCAGGATGGAGTTTCCATAAGAAAGATTTTAGATTTATGATTTTAGATTTAACATCCGGACGATCGTCAGGTCCACCGTGTCAACAACGATCCGCGTTAACAACAACATGTACGGTCATGCAACTCATTGAAACGGTCTGATCATCTGTTTCCTGCGAGCAGGTTTGAGGCCTTGATATTTGAACGCTAATTAGTTTCAGCGACTTCGGTATTTTCAATAATCAGAAATCAGAAATCAGAAATCTTAAATCTTAAATCACTCATATCGTTTGATCAGCTGCTCGCCCAATTTCACAATCGGAATTTTGTTGTTTTGCAAGTAGAGGATCACGAGCCCATCGATTTGCGTCAGGAATAACAACGCTTCAAGTTTTGGTTGTGAAAACTCTAGCTTCCGGAAGATTTTTTCAAACACGATCGTAACCCGACTGACAATCGATTCAAAAATATCTTCCACCTCCTGAATGACACCACCTTGCAACCGGATCGCATGCAGCAATCTCCAGAACTCTTTTTTCTGTTGAATGATCTTGATCGTGAGCCTCACGTGCGTTCGAATCGCTTCATTTGGGTCTTTGATCTTTTGATAGGCTTCCATCGAATTGCCAATGTCTACCGATCCCATCATGATCATTTCGCGCAATAGGTCCTTTTTGCCCGGAAAAAAATTGTACATCAATCCTTGCGATACACCTGCCGTTTTCGCGATGAGGCTTATTGGCGTTGAGGCGTAGCCATGTGTTGCAAAAAGCTGCATGGCGGTTTCAAGGATGACGGTCTTTTTGTTATCGGTTTTTGGCATTGTCAGTATATGAACGTTCATTCATAAATAAAGTTGCGAGAAATTCAGACTCACGGTAAACGGTTGACAGTTCACGGTTACATCTACACTCTGCCTGGCTGTGAACTGTAACGGTGAACACTGTCTGCGCTCTATTTAAAGTTATAAGGTTTTATGCGCTTTCCGGTGGCTCTCGCGAGCCCTCA
>CBHROW010000536.1:0-2080 GCA_966080355.1 uncultured Chryseosolibacter sp. | reverse complement strand
GAGCACGTCAACATCGTTACGAACTTCACCGACTTTTTTTCCGGAAGCATCCGTCACGTCCTGTCCATCGTACATGGCAACTTGTGCGAGGAGAATATCCATCGAAGCTTCTGCATCGGCTTCCGCGGTGTGCGAATCTGCAAGCTCCTTGTTCATGTAAAACCGGTATGCAGCAGCGAGTGTCCTTTTCTCCATCAGGTGAAAGATCTTTTGAGCATCGACAATCCGCTTTCGCTGATAATCGAAGTCAACGCCAGCGCGGAGAAATTCTTCGACCAGCAAAGGCACATCCATTTTCAAAATGCTAAACCCTGAGAGATCGGCTCCTTCGAAGAATTTTGCATAATCACGAGCCACATCCTTGAACGAAGGCTTGTCTTTCACATCATCATCATAGATCCCATGGAACACAGAGCTTTCTGGCGGGATCGGCATACCCGGATTGAGCAAATTGGTTTTGCGCAACACGTCTCCGTTCGGCATTACTTTGATCACCGCGATCTCTATAATGCGATCGTGTGTGATATTCGTACCGGTACTTTCGAGGTCAAAAAAACAAATGGGATTTCTGAGGTTCAGCTTCATGGATCGAGCGAATTAGAAAGGCTAAGCGACAATTTTGTCAGACAGGGCGGTGATATCGATGCCTCCAAAATTTCCGGAGCTCATCATCAGCAAATTCTTGTTTTTCCAATTTTGGCCGAGTATGAATTGCTGCAACTGTCCGGCATTGTCGAATACCTGAAGGTTTTGATTGGCAAACGCGTTCTTGATATCCGAAGCATTTAATGCCTCGAGATTCTTCGCCTTGATCTTTTCCGGATTGAAATATACGACCGGCACCTGCGCACTCCTGAGGCTGTCTTTGTACTGCGGAAGGAATTTTTTATTCAGGCTACTGAACGTATGCAACTCAACACAGGCTAGCAGGTCGCGGGAAGGATGAATTTCTTTTACCGCTTTCACTGTGGCTTTCACTTTGGAAGGTGCGTGCGCGAAGTCCTTATACACGGTGGTCAGATCATTTTCTTTTACAATTTCCAGTCGACCAGCCGCACCCTTGAACGATTGTATCGCCTCGTAAAACTGTTCGTTCGTGACTCCGACTTTCTTTAATATTTCTTTCGCTCCGCTAAGATTCTGATAGTTGTGGCTACCGAAGATCTGTATCGGATATTTTTCTTTGCCCTCAGTGAGATAGAATTTTCCGTTGTTGTCAGACGTATGGGAATGGCCCTTATAAGCTACTTCCTGAACATCGACCCGTTCTTTTTTCCCGATCATCAACGCCATCGAATCCTGTTCACAGTAGATCAGGATTCCGCTTTTGGGTGTGGCATCGGCAAAAACATCGAACTGTCTTACATATTCTTCCTCGTTCGGAAACACGTTGGCATGATCCCAGGCGATTCCGCTGATAAGACCGATATGGTGCTGGTATTTGATGAATTTTGGAGTTGGATCGAGCGCTGACGAGAGATACTCATCGCCTTCAATAACAATGAGTGGAGCGTCTGATAGCTTGACGGTGTTTTCTAGTCCGCGAACGCGTGCCCCGATCACATAGTCGAACTTCCTGTTGAGGTGTGTCAGAACATGAATAACGATCGCGGTGATGGTTGTTTTGCCGTGACTGCCAGCAACCACGATGCGCTGCTTGTCGACCGATTGCTGGAAAATATAATCAGGGAAGGAATAGATCTTCAGTCCAAGAGACTGTGCTTTAAGAAGTTCCGGATTGTCTTTTGACGCGTGCATGCCGAGGATCACTGCGTCATAACTTTTATCGAGCGCATCGGGGTTCCAGCCTTCGGTTTTGGGAAGAAGGCCGTATTTGCTGAGTGTTGAACGGGAGGGTTCGAATATTTCATCGTCAGAACCGGTAATCGTATGGCCAGCCTCTTTTAAGGCAACGGCCAGGTTATGCATTACACTTCCACCGATGGCGATGAAATGAATTTTCTGTTTTTGTTGCTGCATGGGCAGGAAAAATCAGCTTTAAAGTAAATGAAAAAAGTAGTCGCGTCAAACATGGCTATGTTTTGGCTAAAGCCAAGGTCCAGTTAAAGCTGTTGGCTAT
>CBHROW010000535.1:0-2092 GCA_966080355.1 uncultured Chryseosolibacter sp. | reverse complement strand
CCTGAAGCGAAGACAAATCGTGACGCTCGACAAAACTCAGTGGTGCTTTTTCGAGTGATCGGATGGCCGTGGGAGCCGTGTAAAAAATATTTACCTGATGACGCTCGACAACTTGCCAGAATCTTCCCCAGTCTGGCCATGACGGTACACCCTCAAACATTACCGAAGTTGCCCCGGCAGACAACGGGCCATATAATATATAAGAGTGGCCGGTGATCCAGCCCACATCTGCCGTGCACCAATAGACCTGTCCATCGCGATACTGGAACGCTGTTTTGAAGGTGTAGTTGGTGTACACCATATAGCCTCCGCATGTGTGGACCATACCCTTCGGCTTCCCTGTCGATCCGGAGGTGTAAAGAATGAACAACATATCCTCCGCGTCCATCTCTTCGGCAGCACATTGGGTACTCACCTTGCTGATCTCATCGTGCCACCACACATCACGACCAGATTTCATCGGAGCCTTCGAGTAAGTGCGCTCAACTACGATCACCCGTGAAACGTCAGGGCATTTTTCGAGCGCCTCATCAATGATCCCTTTCAAGTTAATGGTCTTCTCGCCACGAAATCCTCCATCGGCTGTAACCACGATCTTACAACCCGCATCGGTAATTCTGTCGATGAGCGATTTTGCCGAGAAGCCTGCGAATACTACCGAGTGTACAGCGCCAATCCGGGCGCAAGCCAGGATCGTGAACGCTAATTGAGGGATCATCGGCAGGTAAATGCAAACGCGATCGCCCTTCCTCACGCCATGCGCCTTGAGCATGTTTGCCGTCCTGCATACTTCCTCGTGAAGTTTGCGATAAGTGATCTTGATGGCTTCGTCTTTTGGATCGTTCGGCTCCCAGATCAGCGCTACCTGATCGGCTCGTGTAGCCAAATGACGATCGAGGCAGTTCTCGCTGATATTAAGTTTTCCATCGATAAACCACTTCACCTCCGGCTTATGAAAATCCCACGACAAGACCTTGCTCCATTTTTTCCGCCAGTAAAACTCGCTGGCAATTTCCGACCAAAATCCTTCGGGGTCTTTCACGCTTCTGTCGTACAATTCCTGATACTCTTTGAAGGTTCTGATTTCGCTCATGTTTACAAATGGGTTGAATTTGGTTACGTCCGAGGTTAAAATTCAATTCTTTTCGCAGAAAATCAAACAAAAAAACGTGTGTGTTTGAGGCACATAGCAGAATTATTATTTATACCTTTTGAACCATGGACGTCCATTTCAGCAAGGTGCTTATTGTGATCATCCTGTACAAACAAAAACTGGACGATACACCTGCCTTCAAAAGTGTGAGCGAGTTCCACAGGCAAGAGGAATTTTCTGTTTTTGTTTATGATAACAGTCCTACACCTCAGCCAGTTGATCATAAGTTTGTTGTTTACCGCCATGATGCGGCCAATGGTGGCGTGAGTCGTGGATACAATCACGCCGCACAATTTGCATTGAGGGAGCAATTCACACACCTGCTTCTGTTAGATCAGGATTCTTGCTTTCCGGTTTCGACCTTCGATGCATACAAGACAACACGTGAAAAGGGTCGCACCGACAAAATATTCGCCCCGGTGATGCGGGATAGTCGTGGTATCGTTTCTCCCTTCAAGTTCAGATTTGGAAAAGGTTTTCGTTTGAGCAGCGTTGCTCCCGGGAATTATTCGTTAAAGGAACTTCGTGTTATCAACAGCGGGATGATGATTCCGCTAGAGGTCTTTTGGAAAGCCGGAGGTTATGATGAACGATTTCCACTTGATCTCAGTGACATCGTTTTTACAGACAAGCTGATTCAATTGAATATCCATGTCGAGATCATTTCCGGCACCGCAACGCACTCGCTATCCGCAGAGGATCAACGTAGCGATAACAAAGCCGTTAGGATACGCACGCGCCAGTATGAATCGGCACTTGCTTTATATCGGAAGATTTCATCGACTTATATTCCGCTCAACTTGCTGATACTGGGACGGAAAATATCCATGCGATTAAAACACAGAAAGCTCGGGGCGGGGAATGTTAGCTAAGCTTACGCGAATACTATTCTTTGTCATGCTCACCGAACTCGTGATCGGTGGCGAGCGTGCCGTCCTG
>CBHROW010000534.1:0-2107 GCA_966080355.1 uncultured Chryseosolibacter sp. | reverse complement strand
GGCGTCCTTCAGAAAAAGATCTTTGTTCTCCCGGTAGATCTTTACTTGGTGTCCGTCAGGGAACTGGTATGTTCCAACATAGCGATTCATCATCTTATCGGGAACTGCGGCCTCTGTCAGTTTTCCGGCAGCAACGGCTGCAGCAAGTATCGTTGGGCTGGTAACATCTGTGTGCTCAAGATTGCTAAAGGTTACGGCAAATACATCTTCCAAAGGCATGTATATAGCAAATGCCGAGAACCCTTCGATGCCGCCAGCATGTTGCCGTGACGGACTTCCCATGACAGGTCCAATTCCCCAGCCGAAACTATAGGTACTCTTATTTCCATCGGTGAGGACAAACGGTGTAAAGGCTTTCTCCAGCGTTTCCTTTTTTATGATAGAATAGGTGTAAAGCCCCTTGTTCCACTTGTACATGTCATCCACGCTCATCATCAGAGCACCAGCGGCATACGGAAAAGACTGATCGAGAAAATCTGCATTCGCAAATTTGTTCGCGGAGATGGTGTATCCATTTGCCCGGCCCGGAACCACCGTTCCCAAATGATCATAATAGGCGTGGTCCATCCTGAGCGGTGTGAAGATGTTGTCGGTGATATATTGTTCGTATGATTTTCCGCTTACTTTTTCAATAATATATCCGAGTAACATGTAACCTGAGTTGGAGTAGTGAAATGATGTTCCGGGTTTGAAATCGGACGGAAAACTTTGGATCAATTCAACCAGCTCGGCAGGAGCTAATGACATCCGTGTGGTCCATTTCGGTACAATGGCTTCGTATATGTTTTGGATGCCCGAAGTGTGCGAAGCCAGGTTGGCGATCGTGATCTTCTCCCTGGAGGGGAAATCGGGAATGTATTTTTTTATGTCGTCATCGATGTTCAACAATCCTTTTTCGTGGAGCTGAAGGATCGCGACTCCTGTAAATTGTTTGGTGAGTGATGCAATTCGGAAGATGTTCTCAGGAGTCATCTTTACCTGATGTTCGAGATTCGCCATGCCGAAAGCTTTACGATAAATTACTTCGCCACCGCGGGCAATCAGCACTACGCATCCTGGGCCATCAACTCGATATCTTGACGAATATATCTTGTCAAATTTGGCTGTAAGGTTTGTGTTTTGCGCAGTAAGTGTGATGACGGATAGAAACGGGATCACCACGGTCAACAGGTATCTCATTGAGAAGGGTTAATAAACTGAACGTCATCCTTCAAAATGGTTGCCAATACAGAATAATTGAATTTTTGATCAGGATGTTGATTTCGAATTGTACGAAACAATCGTTATGTACGAAGGCGGAGAGAATTGTTCGATTTCGAAATTAGCAGAAAGCCGTTGACTAGGTTCACTACAAGCACAGAGCGATAACTTCAGTTGTCGCGGTGTTTGCCTCGTCTCTTTTTATAGTAGATCTTATAGTACGTGTCAAACCAGTTGTCAGCACCTGCGGAGACGATACCGTTTGTCTTTTCGTCAAACAAGTCTTTAAGCGGGATCTCCGTCCAAAGTGTACAACCGGAACAAAATGGAACCATTTGATTTGAGGCTTTAATTTCTTTTATCATTTTAAGCTCATCCCCGGTGATCTCTAACTCCTTCTTCGCATTTAACTTTTCTAGCACGATTGTCGCCAGGAACCGGTCTGCGGGTAATTCGGAATTTAAAAGTTGCCGTATGTCGTCAAACCTTTTTTCTGTGAACAATTGAGTCATGTTTAAAACCGGCCTGGTCGATTGCGCGTCTACTGAGCATCCAAATCCCAAACTCTCTTTGTTCCAGTTTTTGCTGTCCCAGTCGAACTGTGCCATGGAGTCGATGGAGTACAGCAGGAGAAATATTTTGATAAAGATTTTCATGTCACTTATTCGTCATTTATTTGTTCATGCCTAGGCCGCCTATCGCTAACTCGATGCCTGAATAATCATTGGTCCAAAATATTTTCTGTGTATTTGTATGGTGATGATCAGCCGCACAGTTTCAAGACTCATAAGGACTCCGATAAAACATTGATAACCCAATTCGCCTACCTGAAATGGATTAATTAGCTGCAGGCTAAAGGACAAGATGACTACTGTCCGGGGAAAAGCTCACCAGAACCTTCCAACAT
>CBHROW010000533.1:0-2158 GCA_966080355.1 uncultured Chryseosolibacter sp. | reverse complement strand
ACCAAGGCCAGGCTTAGGTCCTCCTGAAGCATACCGGAAGATAAAAATGCAAAATGCAGATGAGGGCTCCTTTCACAAATGCTAGAAAAGGTCTCAGCGTAAACCAAATTCGAAGATTTTTTTCGATTCTAAAATTTCTCCGGACAGTAGTTACCTAATTGAAAATCAGAAATCCCCAACGGTACAAGATTTTTATCGCATAAGTCTTCAACCAGCATCGCCATGGAAAACGATAAAAATAAAAATCAAGAACCGTTTCGTCCTGAGGAGACGCCCAATCCTCCACAAATAGTCGACCCCAACCGTCCACACGAACAAGGCGAACGCAAAGAGCCAGTGAAATCTGAAGGAAGACAAAATACACGTGGCGGAACAGGGCAGCCAGCCAAGGAATTCGAGCAACCCGAAAAGGCGCAGAAAGAAGAAGGAAAAAAACTCCTTGGCGAATCTGAAACAGAAATCACTGACGAGACAACGATCTGACACTCACTTTTTGCGCTAAGCTTGTCGTTTTGTACTTTTCACGTTGCGAACAGCATCGCGCATGAGCAGACTGATCATTATTTTACAACACCCATTATTCTATCTCAAAGACCGGCTTTCGGCCAGGCAATTTTTTATTGTCTCAAGTGTTATCGTAGGCTTGAGTTCCGGATTGCTCGCAGTGGCCCTCAAATACACTGTACACCAGGTCGAAGAACTTGCCGCGCGAAACAATTTCGAATTTGAAGGACTGCCGATATTTACGCTCTTTCCGTTGATCGGTATTTTGCTCACGGTGCTGGGCGTGCGTTACCTCGTTCGCGAGCCACTGCGAAAAGGTAGCGCTGAAGTTTCCTACTCCATCATTAAGAATTCGAGCCTTATTTCCATTCGCGAAACGTGGTCACATCTTCTAACGAGTGCACTTACGGTTGGAATGGGTGGATCGGTCGGATTGGAATCACCGATGGTATCAACCGGATCTGCGATCGGATCGAACTATGGAAGCCAGTACAAACTTTCTTATAAGGAACGTACAATTTTGCTGGGATGCGGTGCAGCGGCTGGTATTGCTGCAGCTTTCAATTCGCCAATCGCGGGCGTGTTGTTTTCGATTGAAGTGCTTTTGATCGATGTGAGCGTTTCTGCTTTCATTCCATTGATTATAGCAGCTGCATGTGGAGCACTCATGTCGAAAATGATATTAAAGGAAGGTGTAGTGATCTCGTTTTCACTCCAACAGCCTTTCAACTATCATAATGTTCCCTATTATATTGTACTGGGTGCACTTGCAGGCTTTGTTTCGCTTTATTATTCGCGTGTCTTCACCTGGGTAGGGGAAAAAATTTCGAGGGTTGAAAACATCTGGCCAAGGGCGGTCATCGGAGGATTGATCCTTTTCATCTTGATCTATCTTTTTCCGCCATTGTTCGGTGAAGGTTATGAGACGATCAAAATGCTTTCGCGGATGGAGGGAGACAAGCTGATTGCCGCATCGCCACTTCATAATTACATAGCAGGAAACTGGATCCTGATCTTTCTTGGTGCGATGATCTTTCTCAAGGGGATAGCTGCCGCAGTAACACTCAGCAGTGGCGGAAATGGAGGAAATTTTGCGCCTTCGTTGTTTGTTGGCGCTTACCTGGGATACACCTTTGCCCACGTCATTAACACGCTTGGCCTGGTACGTATGCCGGAAAGCAATTTCACTATTGTAGGCATGGCAGGAATTCTCAGCGGAGTATTTCACGCACCGCTCACCGCAATATTCCTCATCGCAGAAATAACGGGAGGATATGAGTTGATGATTCCGCTCATGATCGTTGCATCACTGAGCATGATCGTGGTTCACGTTTTCCAGCCATCGTCTATGGAGGCGAAAAAGCTCAGTAAATTGCTCAACGCCACCGTGGAGAACCGGGATCAGTTATTATTGAGTAAACTTCGTCTCAGCGACCTCCTCGAAACCAATTTCTCCACGGTGCACCCGCAGGAAAATCTTACTTCGTTGATCAAAACAATTTCATCTTCGAGTCGAAATCAGTTTCCCGTCATCAATGAGAACGAGAGCCTTGTGGGGATCATTTATCTCGACAACATCCGTCAGGTTATTTTCGACACACAACGCGATGAAAAGATCACCGTGCGCGACCTGATGTCCGTCCCGAAGAGCGTC
>CBHROW010000532.1:0-2172 GCA_966080355.1 uncultured Chryseosolibacter sp. | reverse complement strand
CGGCCGTGATCGGTATTGTGTATTTTCTCGTGCTCAACGCCATGGGCATGGACATGACGCAGGGCTTCTGGAGCTGGTTTCGTTATGTGATCATCATTGTGATCCTCGTGCTCGGTCACAAGTATTACAAGGACAACAACACCGGGTTCATGACCTATGGGCAAGGCATCGGAATTTCGTTCTGGATCGGCCTTGTTTCATCTGTTATCGGCAGCGTATTTACCTGGGTGTACGTGAAATTCATCGATTCAGGATTTATCGATATGATGAAAGAAAAGCAGATCGAGCAGATGCAGGGCCGCGGAATGACCGATGAACAGATAGATCAGGCGATGAAATTTTCTGCCATGTTCATGACTCCCGAATCGATCATGATCTTCGGACTCGTGTTCGGAATTATTGGCACCGTAATTTGTGGCTTAATCGTGACTATCTTTACGCAGAAAAAACCTGCAGAGCAGTCTTACTAAATGCACATTCCTGATATTTCCGTAGTTATACCCGCTCGAGACGAAGAGGAATCAATCCCGGAACTATGCCAATGGATAAGCCGTGTTATGCAAACGCACGGCTTTTCTTATGAAGTTATTATTATCGATGATGGCAGCACCGATTCCACCTGGGATAAGATCCATGAAGTTCATCTTCAGAATCCGTTGGTAAAAGGCATCAGGTTCAACCGAAACTTTGGAAAATCAGCCGCGCTTCAAACCGGCTTTCGCGCAAGTCACGGCCGTGTGGTCATCACTATGGACGCTGATCTTCAAGACAGCCCTGACGAAATACCCGAGCTCTATTCGATGGTGCGCGACAAAGGCTATCACCTCGTGTCGGGATGGAAGAAGAAGCGTCACGACCCACTTTCGAAAACAATTCCTTCAAAATTTTTCAACTACATCACCCGCAAGCTCTCAGGCATCAACCTTCACGATTTTAACTGCGGATTGAAAGCTTACAACGGAAAGGTTGTAAAAAACATTACGATTTACGGAGAGATGCACCGTTACATTCCACTCGTTGCAAAATGGGCGGGCTACAGCAACATCACAGAGAAAGTCGTAACGCATTATGAGCGTAAGTACGGCAAAACAAAATTCGGCTGGACACGCATTACCGGACTGCTCGATGTGCTCTCGATCATGTTCATGGGAAAATTCAGCCGCAAGCCGATGCATTTTTTCGGATCGCTGGGTTTGCTTTCATTCATCGTGGGTTTTCTTTTCACGCTCAAGCTTTTCTGGAATAAACTCGACTCGCTTTATATCTCTAAACTTCCCATGAAACGCGATATCACCGAACAGCCTTTGTTCTACCTGGCGCTCGTAGCGGTGATCATAGGGGTTCAGTTGTTCGTCACGGGTTTTTTGGCGGAGATGCTTGCTATGCAGTCTCTTTCGAAGAGAGATTACCTGGTGGTTGATACAGTGGGATTGACGGAAGACTCAGGCAAGCGGGCCGAATTAGCTGAAAGCTCAAAGCTGAAAGCCGAACGCTAGCGTGTACTTAATTGAAATGAATTTGAGCTTCCGGGGATTGAAGCAGATTGATACTTTTCCCAAAAGGTCACAAACTTATCGCTACTATTCGAACGAGGCAGTCATTTTGGAGTTGAGAGTCATCAGCTTTCAGCTTTTAGCTTTCGGCTCATTTAAGATACTTTCCCGGCAATGGATTCTCTTTCGTCTCCGAACTCCAGAAAATATTCATCACGTAATACCTGTCGTTAGACTTCAATAGCTGAATGCTGTTGATACCACGCATGAACACTGGGCCATCTTTCGTTTCGCGACTTTCATACGTGCTGAACACATGCACAATGTTCCCAAACTCTTCGATGACGTTTGATACCTCACTTTCAAAAAAGCCTTTTGCAGCCATGTTTTTCGAGAAGCTGGCAACGTAGTCTGATGGAGTTAGCGCCCGATAACCGACTTTGCCTTCTTTGTCTTTATAAGTAGGAATCAGTTTGGCGTCAGCTGTGAAAAGATTGGTGAACCGTTCCCAATCGCGCGGTTCGCCAGGGCCTCCAGAAATCACTTCGTACAATGCTGCGATAAGATTATCGGCAGTTTTTACATCATTTGCGTAATCTTTCCTGTGCGCAAAAATTGAGAACGATACTGTGATGAGTGCAATGGCGAGTAAGAGTTTCATGTGCAATTTTTTATGAAT
>CBHROW010000531.1:0-2173 GCA_966080355.1 uncultured Chryseosolibacter sp. | reverse complement strand
GAAGCGCATGATGTCGTACATCGCGAGGGTGTCGTCGACGACGCCGCCGGGGCTGTTGATGTAGAAGTTGATGTCCTGGTCGCGCTTGACGCTCTGGAGGTAGAGCATCTGCATGATGACGCGGGAGGCGGAGACGTGGTTGATCTCGCCATAGAAGGACTTGGCACTCAGAAACAGCACTGTATCAACGCATAAAAGTGGCGCTTGGTAACAACTGGTTTGCGCGCTTTTGATACTGCTATCGATTACAATCCAACTTCGTTGATCAAAAAATCTTTGGCGCCCTCAGGCCCGGTGATGATGAGCGTAGCCGAGGGACCATCCACGACCAGGTGAAACGTAAAGAAGTCGCAGCAAAGCCGTTCCGTTTTGATAAAATCATTGAGTTTATCAAGCACACGATCGTCACTTTCGAATGTGTACCGAAATCCTTTATCGAGCTCATGCCGCTCGAGGATCAGCATCTTCAGATCGGCAATTACGGTTGCCTTTCGAAGTTTCAATTCAGGTGTTGTGAGTTTACACGTGAGATTCATGTCCACAATTTCAACGTCAAATTCCATCTGCGGGTTTTAAAAAAAAGCACGCGCAAATCGATTCTTAAGATTCAGGTTTAAAAAACTTTTCCAGTATTGACCTGTTGTTCTCTTCCTCCCAAGATATTGATGCGAAGCCATGCTCTCACCGGCTCATCGTACCACCTCAGTGCTCCATAGGCCAGCGAAATGAAAAGAATAAATAACCCGATAGCGACATACACTACGGTTGTTGGATCGGGTTTACTGGTAGCGATCCACGCGGTGTAGCCGTAAATGAACGGATAATGCATGATGTAGATCGGGTAAGAAATTGCTCCCGAAAAATTACATACACGCGCCCATCGGCCGTCTATACTCCCTCCGGCTCCAGCGGCAACAATAACTGGAAAAATCACGATGATGCAAAAAGCTTCATAGAGTCCATTGAATTTGAACCAGGGCATGAAGAAGAGTAGGATCAATGCGAGTGAGCAGAAGATATAAGCATGTTTTATCCGGATAAGTTTTCCCGAACGATACAACAGCAATCCTGCAAAGAACGGAAACATCATGCGAACGACAGCGATCCCAAAGGTATCATAGCCCCAACCCGTTCCGACATCACCTCGCGAAGAAGCGACATAAACCAGCGCAGCAGCACTAATCAAAACCACCACCCGTAGGCCGCGTTGCGAAAGTTTTCTTGCTCCCATGGCATAAAGGAAATTGGCTATGTATTCCTGAAAGAGTGACCAGCATGGACCGTTGATCGAATGTGTTTCGTTCCAGCCGCGCACGTCAGGTGATGGCAATAATGTAAAACTGATGAGCATTGTACCCAACAGTTTCCAGATCGAGATGTCTTCAGTAAAAGGATCGAACCAGAAAACGACCGTTCCCAATGCCACGCTTAATATCACGAGCGGATGAAGTCTTACAAGGCGGATCTTGAAAAACTCCAGAACAGTCATTTCCTTCCATCGATCATCATAGGCATAGCCCACTACAAAACCTGAGAGAAGAAAAAAGAAATCAACAGCCAGGAAGCCGTGATGCATTGGGTGCCTGGTCAAATCGGGAAAAAAACCTTCGAGCAAGTGAAATATGACGACAAGGATTGCAGCCGTTCCGCGCAAGCCATCAAGAATTGGAAAGTGAGGTTTCACGTTATTGGGGTTTTACAAGTATACGAACTGCCCGCAGAAACTAGAAAGATGTGCATCCGTTTGTCTTCAGGTTTTTGTAAAATCATTTTCGGCTGCATGGAATGCATTTCCCCGGCATAATTTTCTTGCATGACGGTCGATAGAACTGGAGATAATGGAAAATACAAATAGGCAAACTGCACTTGTAACCGGGGGAACAAGTGGCATCGGCTATGAATTGACTAAACTTTTAGCAGCAGATGGATATAATCTAGTATTGGTTGCCCGGACGGAAATGGACTTGCAGCGTGTGGCGCAGGAGTTGCGCGAGCAACATCAGGTGATGGTAACAACAATGGCAAAAGACCTGTTCAACCGGGATCATGCATTCGATGTATATAATGAGCTCGTATCACAAAATATTCAGATCGATATACTGATCAACGATGCGGGTCAGGGTGAATACGGCTTGTTTGTCGATAATGACATTCACCGCGAGCTCGATATCAT
>CBHROW010000530.1:0-2206 GCA_966080355.1 uncultured Chryseosolibacter sp. | reverse complement strand
ACCCCCCCGCCCGCCCCCACACCCGACGCGACCAGCCCGGTCCAACCCTTTATTGTTCGCAACACGTCCGCACTCGAAGACCACAAGGACCATTTTACATTTATCGACACAATTTCGAAACTGAAAGGAAAAAGTATGCGTAAGATCTCCACCCTGATCATTGGAGACGGATCGTTAAAACACTCATTAAAAGAATATGTTGATCAGCGAGGTCTGACCGATGTGATAACGTTCACCGGGTTTCGCAACGACCTGCCTCATGTGCTTCCTCAACTCGATGTATTTCTGATGACGAGTAAGACCGAAGGGTTAGGGACTTCTGTTCTTGATGCCTTCGCTGCTCAGGTTGCCGTGGTTGCTACAGCTGCCGGAGGAATTCCTGAAATGGTGATTCATGAGCGAACGGGATTGCTTGCGGAAATCGGTGACTCGGAAAAGCTTTCGAATTACGTGCAGCTGCTGATCCAAAATCCTGAACTTCGCGCAAAACTTATTTCCGGGGCTACTGACAAGGTGAAAGAATTTTCAAAAGAAGAAACTGCTCGAAAAACGATCGCCATGTATCAGGAGGTGCTCAACGGCCTCGCGATCTGACGATAGATAGTGTCCAACGCGATGGCTATTTGCTGTGGCTCAAACTTCGCGATAAATTCCTGGCTCTTTCGAATCATTTCTTCGCGAAGCTCGCTATCGCTCAGTACCCGGGATATCTGCCGCCCCAGCTCATCAGCATCATGCGGATCTACGTAAATTGAATTTGGACCGCCTGCCTCACGGAAACATGATCCTGTCGATGAGATTACAGGAACACCGGAAATAATCGCTTCTATAATTGGAATTCCAAATCCTTCAAAGAGCGAAGGGTAAACAAAAAGGGAAGACAACTGATAAAGAGCAGGAAGATCTTCGAAGGGAACGGGATACAAGAATTTAACCCACAGGCCAACGCCTAGCCGGTCGATCTCCTTTTGCACCATCTTGACATAGTCCGTGGGTCTTCCCACAGCAATTACCGGAACACGATCCCTTTCAGGCAATGATCCGATAGCGCGCACAAGGGCAATCAGGTTTTTTCGCTCTTCAACCGTACCGACATTCAGAATAAAACGCTCGGGCAGTTGATATTTTCTCCGAACCTGTTCGCGATCCGTGATATCGACTTTTTTTCGAAAGATCGGATGGCACCCTTGATACACAACCTTGATCTTACTGGCCAACGCAGGGTCGATCAGCTTTCGAATGTCATCTGCAGTTTGCTCGCTGATCGCCACGATGCAATCTGCGACCTCACACGCCTTTTTCACTTTCTTGTGATAGATGCGAACATCAATGGGATTGTAAAACTGTGGATAGCGCAGAAAGATCAGATCATGAACAGTGACAATGGTCTTTACTTTTTCCGGCAATCCGATCGGCAACTCCTGACTTAGCCCATGAAAGATATCCAACGACTTTGCATTCTCATTCTTAGTCATAGCCCATGTTCTCCACAACGCGGAGAACAATTTCTGAGCATATAATCCTGAAGGAGAAACAACATTCACATTAGCCCTGTCGGTTATGGCAGCAACCTCCGCGTTTTGCAATTGTCTTGGTGTGAAGAGGTAGTAATGATTGTCAGGTTGAAACCTGGAAAGTGCGTCAACGACAAACCGTGCATAGTTACCAAGCCCGGTGTAGTTTGTGAAGAGGCGCTTTGCTTCGAATCCAACGTTCATAACCTCTAAGCCGGTTTTCCTTCCTTCTGGTAGTAGGAAATGCTTCGTTCGATGATCTCGTAAGCTTTGTCTTTGGCTAGAAATTGATCGATGATAACTTTTTTATTTTCGAGTGTCTTGTAGTTCTCGAAGAAGTGCGTAAGCTCCGCGCGGAGATATTCGGGCAAGTCACCGATATCGCTGATATGGCTCACGCTCGGGTCATCTTCTGCCACGGCAATGATCTTATCATCGGCCTCTCCCCGATCGACCATTTGCATCACACCAATTACTTTGCTCGGAATGAGACATAGCGGTACCACAGAAACCTGCGTCAATACAACAATATCAAGCGGGTCGTGGTCGTCACCCATGGTCTGCGGAATGAATCCATAGTTGCCGGGGTAGCGCATGGCCGTATACAGGAAACGATCGACCACCAGCGCGCCAGAGGGCTTGTGGATCTCGTACTTGATCGGCTCACCGCCCACGGGCACCTCGACCACGAC
>CBHROW010000529.1:0-2293 GCA_966080355.1 uncultured Chryseosolibacter sp. | reverse complement strand
TTCCATCCGGATCGAGCGTTACGCCTGGAATTTCTTTTGAACCTTTTTTCCGCGGGCCAACACCGGAAAGAAAGAGCAAATTTCCTACACGCCTGGCATGCGGATAAAGTCCAACCGGTTCGGGGGCTTTGTCTGAATTTATTTTTTCACTCATAGTTATTGAACGCCAAACGTTAACGAACTGCAGTAGCTGAACCAATCCGCTTTGCCGTCTTTTGATTTGACCATCTTCACCACGCTTACCATCCACGGCCCGGGATTGCTGATGTGCGACTCGATGACGCCATCTTGCTGTGTGAAGATCGGCTGCATCGTTGTTCTATTTTGATAACGGTTCCAAAGTTTCACACGTGCACCGAACAAAGGTTTTCCTTCAAACAAAATTTTGAAACTCACTTTACTTCCAACTTTCAATGCTGCAGGGTTTTCCTGCAACATGATCTCGAGCGCAAATCCGACAGGAGTTTTGTAGGTATCATCAACCGAGTTACCTGTCAGCAGAAGAAGTTTCATACAGTTCACATAGGTTTCTTTCCCAGGTGTGTCGATAAGTTTGTTTTTCGTGCGATAGTAGTTTGCATCATCGAGCGCATAGTCGGAAAGGTAAGCATTGAATGCCGATGGGTCATATTCGCGGTAGCCAGGCTCTGTTTGCATGGCGATCACATGAACACCCGGAGAGGCGATGGCGAACTCAAGTTGGGATTGTTCCGGTGATGCAAGAGTTGCTTTCACATTGGTAACTGATTTGAGGTGACGCCATTCCAGTTTAGCAATTTGATCTTTCTTTAGCGCAACCTCTGCACCCATGAAGCTGTCGCCCGCCTTCAATGCAATGCTCACTTTCTCGCCCGGTGAAGCCACAAATTTCTTTGGTAGCAGCCATGTTTCGTTCGACTGTGATTGAACGATCAACCCGATGATCAAAGCAAATGCACTCGGCTTCATATTATTTCGAATTCATGATCTCTTCGATCTGCTCGACTTCCTCAGGAATTCCTTTCATAAGATCGAGGACACCATTTTTTCTGATCACAACGTTATTCTCGATCCGGATGCCAAGCCCTTCTTCTTTAATATATATGCCGGGCTCCACAGTCCAGACCTGGCCAATTTGCATTTTATGATACATACTGCCCACGTCATGCACATCGAGTCCTAACTGATGACCGGTTCCGTGCATAAAATATTTCATAAACAGGGGCTTATCTTTCGGCTGGTTCTTCACTTCTTTTTTGTCGAGCAACTTCAGGCCGATCAGTTCGCTCTCCATAATTTTTTGAACTTCTTTGTGATACTCATAATACAACACACCCGGTCGCAACATTTTGGTCGCCTGTTGTTTTACACGTAACACCGCATTATAAACTTCCTTTTGGCGTTTGGTGAATTTTCCGCTTACCGGGATGGTACGTGTCATATCGGCATTGTAGTTCGCATATTCCGCGCCAACATCCAGCAAGAGAACGTCTCCCTCGTTACACGTCTTGTCGTTATCAATGTAATGAAGAACACAAGAATTCGCTCCGGAGGCAATGATCGGTTCATAAGCGAAACCTTTCGATCCGTTTCGCAGAAACTCGTGCGCAAACTCCGCTTCGATCTCGTATTCCGTCACGCCCGGCTTCACAAACTTCAGAATTCTACGGAAAGCTTTCTCGGTAACATCGCAGGCTGCTTGCATCAATTCGATCTCAAGATCCGATTTCACGCTTCGCAGCCGATGCATGATCGGGGCAAGGCGCTCATATTTGTGCAGCGGGAATTTTTCCTGGCACCATTTGATGAATCGGCTATCGCGGCTGTCAATTGCGATATCAGCCCGATAGTGATCGTTTGTATTGAGATACACGTTTTCGACCTCACCCATCAGCATCATAAGATTGAACACTTTATTGAAATCGGATGTCCACAGCACGGTTTCAATTCCGGTAGCTTCGCGGGCTTCCTCTTTGGTAAGTTTGTGTCCTTCCCAGGTGGCGATGTGTTCATTGGTTTCCCTCAGGAAAAGGATCTCACGATATTTCTCATCAGGAAAATCCGGACAAAGCAACAAGGTAGACTCTTCCTGGTCGACTCCGCTGAGATAAAACAAGTCACTGTTTTGTCTGAAGCGCATGGTGCCATCGGAGTTCGTTGGCATAACGTCATTCGCGTTCACAACAGCAACCGAATTCTTCTTCAGCTCCGCGACAAGGTTCTTGCGGTTCTTCACAAATAACTTCCGGTCAATTTTTCTATAGCGCATAACAAGGAAAGAAAAGCTAAAATTAAAGGATTCCGATCGAATCGA
>CBHROW010000528.1:0-2354 GCA_966080355.1 uncultured Chryseosolibacter sp. | reverse complement strand
AGTATCATCGCAGTACCCAACAATGACGATGTGTGGAAATCATGACCACATGCATGCATGACACCAAGGTTCTTCGAAGCATAATCAAAATTGTTCAATTCCTGAATAGGCAGCGCATCCATGTCAGCGCGAAGCGCAATTACATTTGATGTTGGCGACTGTCCTTCAATGGATGCTAAAACTCCAGTAACCGCAATCGGTCGCCATGGAATACCCATTTCGTCCAACTGCTTTTTGACATAAGCGCAGGTATTTTGTTCCTGGAAGGAAAGTTCAGGATATTGATGTAAATGTCTTCGGATACGGATGGTTTCCGGAAATATCTGGGTTGATAAGGCTTTGATCTTGTCGCGCATCATGAAGCAATCTAATACTGATGCACGAAAGTTTTTTCAAGAAATGATTTTACCTGCTCATCATCGATGAGGTCTGGATAAGCTTTGCATACACGATCGATTTCTTCCAGCTGTCCTGGCGACAAGTTCTCGTAGGGATTGAGACACCATGTGCCCTCGAGCAGCCCCTGTCTCCTGAGAATTTCGTGTATTCCTGGAATACAACCAGGAAAGGAGTTGGCCGAATCGAAAATAGCCGCATTCATATCCGTTACATGTATCCCGACAGTAAGCAATTCCGTTAAGCTCTTTTGATCACCACCAGCTTGCTTGACCCGATCCAACAATTTTACCGCTGCACCTGTCCACACTGCCCAATGTCCCAGCAGTCCGCCAACGAATTTCTTTTCGATCGACTTGCCTTGAATGTTGAAACGATACGTTGTGAGCAAGTCCGCTACGATATTGTCGTCATTTCCGGTGTAAAGGGCTATGTCATCATATCGGTCTGATGCACATACTGCTCGTACAACATCGAGTGTTTGATAACGATTGAACGCGGCAACTTTGATTGCGTACAAATTGGGAATACTCGCAGTATCTTTCCAGAAATCATACGAAAGTAAACGACCACCCACGGCAGGCTGCAAATAAAAACCAAACACCGGAATGATCTTCGAAATCTCGACAAGCCGCTTGATGAGATCAGATTCCGACTGATCATTCAGGCCTCCCATACTAACGAGCCCGATATGATAGCCATGTTTCACAGCAAGCTCCGCTTCACGAAGTGCCTGTGCCGTTGGGCCAACGATACCTGCAACTTTGATAAAAGGCTTGTTGTCAGTAATTGATTCACGAATTTGTTCGGAAGCGAGACGTAAAACCGGCTCAAGCAAGTTCACTTCTGGTTTCCTGATCTCGAACTGAGTTGTGTGAACTCCGACTGCAACGCCACCAGCGCCCGAGGAAATATAATATTGAGTCAGGAGTTTTTGTCTTCGTTCATCGAGCCTGCGATCTTTTGTAAGTGCGAGCGGATGTGCAGGTATAACAGTTCCTTCCCGCAGCAATTGACTGATAGAAGGGGGCAAATTCGGATAGCTCATCTTTCTTAAAATTTTCCTTCTCTTTCCTGGAAGTGAGTTGGCTTATTCAACATTTTGCCGCCCTCCATGATCCACCCGGCAATGACTTCTATCATTTGGTTGACCGAGACGGTTGTGTCCCCAAATAATTTCCGCGACTTTGATGCGTCACTGAGCAACGCTGTTTCTTGTTCCTGGTTGATATAGACAGGAGCTTTACCGAAAAATTTTCCAAACTCTTTGGCGAGATCCCTCACAGAGAGTTTTTCATGGCCCGTTACGTTCAGGATGTTGGCCGGACTGCTGCAATGGTGCAGAGATCGCAATGCAATCTCGTTGGCTTCCTGCTGCCAGATAATATTGACATATCCCATACGCAGATCTATAGGCTGACTGTTTTTCACGGAAAGCGCAATGTCAGAGAGCACACCATAAGTAACATCGTTGGCATAGTTCAGTCTGTAGATGAGTAGGGGAGTTTTATTTTTCTCCGAGAAATATTGAAAGACTCGTTCTCTACCGAGACACGACTGGGCATATTCACCGACAGGCTGAGGATATTGATCTTCGTTCGCCCCATCCGATTGTGCCGATACAAGTGGATAAACGTTTCCCGTAGAGAAAACGACTATGCGCGACTTTGAATATTTCTCTGCTACGCGTCCGGGCAGATACGAATTCATTGCCCAGGTAAATGCTTCTTTCCCTGTTGTTCCGAATTTCGTTCCCGCCAGGTACAATATGTTTGGCGCGTCAGGCAACTGCTGCAACTCACGATCGTTTAGCAGATCTGCTTTTATTGTGGCGATCCCTTGCTGTTGAAGTTCATACTCAAGTCCAGCTTCAGAGAAACGTGCCACTCCGATAACCATTTTTTTAACGCCTGCGATATCGATAGCTTGTTTTGCAAGTTTTGCAAGGGAAGGCCCCA
>CBHROW010000527.1:0-2373 GCA_966080355.1 uncultured Chryseosolibacter sp. | reverse complement strand
TTCTTGAATTCCTCTATGCGGTAGATATTCACGAACTCGTTGAAGCTCTTCGATTCGAGCTGGTTCAACACTGCGGAGATTTGCTTCTGAGGAACCTTTATTTTCTCTGACACTTTTGCCAGCGTAAGCGTGGGATCGAGGAAGAGTCGATCGTGGTGCATGGCTTTCTCGAGGTCCGAAATGATCATCGACCTGCGTTCGGGCGTCATCTGCATCGCGGAAGACGAAGGTTGACGTTCTTGTTCGCGTAGTGAAATGGTGTATCCTTTTATGCCAAGCCAATAGATCAGCGTTGCGAGCGGAATGTAGATCGGATACCATCCGACAAGATCCAGCA
The DNA here is from genome assembly GCA_966080355.1 of uncultured Chryseosolibacter sp. Classification (GTDB taxonomy): domain Bacteria; phylum Bacteroidota; class Bacteroidia; order Cytophagales; family Cyclobacteriaceae; genus Chryseosolibacter. The sequence continues at coordinate 2,036 of CBHROW010000527.1, read as the reverse complement.
AGGCATTGCGCGTTGATGGAATAATATAAGGGACGAGGTGCACGAGCCAGATCGCCTGGAAACAAAGAAACACGATAATGAATTGCTTCAACCAGATCAGTTTTCGGTCCTGACTTTTTGTTGCTTGAATTTCCCCTTTCACAAAGGTTAGCGAAAGCAAAAGGTAAACGGTGACGCTCAGCCACCGGGGAATATCGGCATAAACCTCATACGCGTCATTGAACGCATCGACCGCTTTCACATTGCCCGGAGCAAGAAGGAGGGTTGGAAGAATTAACGCATGAGGCACCAGATCGATTGATATGGGCGCAAAATGCCATTTGCTGAGTTGCGTATTGGCCTTAGCCAGATTCCGAGTGTAAAAATAAATGAGAGGACCGATAGGCATCACCAGGAAGAATGGAACGATCTGCGATACGGTCAACCAAAAGGACGATTGGTACTTCAATCCGATCTGCATCAAAAACACGCCAAGACTCGCCAGCGAAATGAAAAATATCAGCGAAGCAAGGTATCGATTGGCATTTTTGATCTTTGATTTTGATGTAAGAAGCAGCGTGAATACGATGAATCCCTGGAGCGCTCCCAGCAGAATAATAACATTGAGAAACGAGTTGTTCATAGATGAGGTGAGAACAATGAATATAACTCGATTTAGTGCAAATTATTGTAATGAATGCAGAACCGCTAAGAACGCCAAGAAGGCGCAGAGCACGTAGAGACCTTGGCGACCTTAGCGCCTTCTCTGCGACCTTAGCGGTTTCGTTTCAGTTCGATTTTCCTACAGTTCGCCAAGTAAATCCCACCCTCTGGTCAAATTAATTTTAGGCCAGGCAACTTTAACTATACTTTTGGAGTCTAAAGAATGTTATGGAAGAGGTCATGATCAGTTATAGAAAAATATTGCTCATCGTGGGCGTGGCAGTTGCAATTGCTAGCGTTGTCTTCACGCTGTAAAATTACCCGACAACCGCGGAGTACGTTAAGTTCACGGAGGAATCGCTGAAGTAATTGAGCTTCACAAAAATCAAACCATCAAAAATCCGAGCGCAACTAAGGCCATGAATTTCATTGTCCTTTGTCTGAGCTTTCACAATAAAGAACGTTTGGCTTCTAGCTTGAGGCCAAGCTGGCCGCACAATCAAAAACTTGGCCAGGCAAAAGTGTTCTGCGATTTTCTTTGCGCACTTCGCACCCTCTGTGGTTAACCTGCATTTTGCATTTCAATACCTCCAGCTCTTCACATCTGCTCCCTTCGGTGCACTTTCAGCGATTCGTTTTAGTATCTTCGGCAGATACATGGTGTTGTAACGCAATCGCGAGACGTAGTTAGGATTTTCGTGATCTCCGTTCCAGCAATGTTCTGCGCGATCGCCATAGTCAACTTCCCCACCGTAGAACGGATTCTTTGTCTTCTTGAGAAAATCTTCCATCAGGTACACTGCGTTGTTGAGATAGTAATTGTCCATGTCGCCACAGTAGATATGAATTTTTCCCTGGAGTTTCGGGCCGAGCGTTGCCCAGTCGCGCTCGATAATGTAACGTAAATCATAATTCTCTTTCCAGTATTTCGCAACGTCTGCATCGATCTCTCCGGTCTCTTTGTTGAAAATTCTTTTTGGATATCCGTCTTCACCTTGCGGAGAATAGACCGCTTCCCAAATATCCCACTGTTGTCCGGAGCGGGAATGTGTGCCAAGTGCTAACTCATAGTGATTGCTTTCCTGCATGGTAGACTGAATTTGTCCCAGGTAATTTCTATGTGTTGGCTTGGGGAGCTTTTTAAATTCGCTATCGTACCAATATGCATTTTTGTCTTTGTAGAGATCGACAAGGCAGTATGACCGGAAGTCGATAGGATCAGGACAGGCTGCAAAGCATCCGTTGAATTGATCAGGGTAGAACATTTGCACGGCAAGCGCTTCCCACCCGCCAGTTGATCCACCATAGGTAAATCGAGCCCAACCTTCACCGATCCCTCGAAAGCGTTTTTCAATTTCAGGAAGCAGTTCGAACATAATAGCATCACCATAAGG
>CBHROW010000526.1:0-2389 GCA_966080355.1 uncultured Chryseosolibacter sp. | reverse complement strand
TTTTTAACCACTATGATTAAGTACACAGTTCCATTTTTAACCCGTCTTGAAGACATGCTTGCTGAATCGGACTACACGTTGCGGTACGAAAAAGGCAATTTCAAGTCGGGATATTGTGTATTGAAGGATCAAAAGATCATCATCGTGAACAAGTTTTATCCGACAGAAGGTAAAATCAACGCCCTGCTGGATATACTTAAAAACGTCACGCTTGATACCACGCGATTCACGGAAAAAAGCATGAAGCTCCACGAAGAGCTTTTCCAACAATCACAGGCGGCTTGAAGGTAACGTTCCTGGGAACCGGAACCTCGCAAGGCGTGCCCGTTATCGGCTGCTCGTGCGAGGTTTGCACATCCCTCGACTATCGCGACAAACGGCTTCGCACTTCCATTGCCGTGTCCATCACGGATAAAACTTTTATTATCGACACGGGCCCGGATTTCCGTCAGCAGATGTTGCGTGAACGGATTCAGCGCATAGATGCGGTAATTTTCACACATGCGCATCGCGACCACACCGCTGGCCTCGATGACGTTCGCGCTTACAATTTCATGCAGCAAATGGATATGCCAGTCTATGGCCGCCAGGACGTGCTTGACCAGTTGAAGATCGAGTTTGCTTATGCTTTCGCGGATGTTTACTATCCGGGAATCCCGCGACTCGCATTGAATAGAATTGACGATTCGCCATTCTCGATCGGTGACATTTTCATCACGCCACTTCCCGTGATGCATCTTAAGCTTCCGGTGCTCGGCTTTCGCATCGGTGACTTCAGCTATATCACTGACGCAAACTTCATTCCTGACCACACAATTGCAAAACTGAAGGGGACTAAAACACTTGTCCTGAATGCGCTTCAGCGCGAACCACACATCTCGCACTTCAACCTGAGCGAAGCAGTCGAGATTGTAAAACAGCTGAAACCCGAAAGAACCTTTTTCACACACATCAGCCACAAGCTCGGTACCCACCGCAAGGTTTCTGAGGAACTACCGGAGGGAATAGAACTCGCCTATGATGGCCTGCAGCTCACCATCTAGCCGATCTATTATCTTTGCGACTTTAGATTTGTGCACAACAACTTTTACTTCCTCAGGGTACTCAGCAAAGAACTCCAGAAAATTCTGATTGGAACGGTCATCTCAGAATGTTTCAGTCAGAACAAAGACGAGCTGATCATCCGCTTTGAAACACGCACGAAGCCATTCTTCATCAAAGGCAATTTCTCGCCCGACTTCAGTGCACTTTGCTTTCCAAATGAAGTTCACCGCGCACGAAAGAACAGTGTCGATTTGTTTGAAATGATCATCGGGAGGCGAGTTCTTGATCTGAGGCAATTCGAGAATGAACGAAGTTTTGCGATCGTACTATCAGATGGCATCACAGTGCTCTTCAAAATGCATGGCAATAAATCGAACCTGTTGGTTTTTGAAAGCGATGCGCAGATCGGAATGTTTCGAAACAACCTGATTGGAGATGAAAATGTCACGCTCGCCAACCTGGACCGGATCATCGACTGGAGTGCAGACGCCTATCTACAGTGTGCAGTTCCGAAGTCGTGCTATTTTACTTTCGGGCCATTGGTTTGGAGATACCTGGACGAACGGGGATTTCAGAGCCAATCGAAAGAACAACAATACAATTTGCTAATGGCGGTGAAAGCCGAACTCGAAATCCCAACGCTTCGAATAGTCACGCTCGATGGAATCGTTCGGCTCTCACTGCTTCCTGTCGGTATTGAAACCGCGACATATCGTTCAGCAATTGAAGCCGCTAACGAATTCTATTACAAATTTCAGCAACGGTCGGTGTTTGATCGTGAAAAGCAAAAGGCTCTGGCAGAATTGCGTGCAAAACTTACGCAATCAAAAAGTTTTGTCGACAAGAATTCAACCAGATTATCTGAACTTGAAAACGATACCAACTTCAAAGCATTGGCAGACCTGATCATGGCAAACATGCATCGCATACAACCCGGCCTCGAGCTATTAACGGTTGAGAATTTCTACAACGAGAACAAGCCCTTGGATATCAAGCTGCGAAAAGATCTTTCACCGCAAAAAAATGCAGAAGTCTACTACCGAAAAGCGAAGAATCAGCACATTGAAATTGAGAAGCTCAGGGAGTCGATCGCTGAAAAGGGAAACGCCATTCAACAGGCGGAACATTTGATCTCCAGCATTGAAAGCGTTGGGGACCTGGCCTCGCTGAGGTTCCTAGTAAAAAATCAAGCGTCAAAACCCAAACAGCAAACGCGATCATTGCCTTATCACGAAGTTGAGTTTCGGGGGTTTCGCATATGGGTGGGGAAAAATGCAGAGTCAAACGATGAACTCACGCAGAAGTTTTCCTACAAAGAAGACCTGTGGTTGCACGCTAAAGACGT
>CBHROW010000525.1:0-2404 GCA_966080355.1 uncultured Chryseosolibacter sp. | reverse complement strand
ACATTCAATATTCGATATTATTTGACTCGTTAAACTTGCGCGATGGAAATGCCTGGTGAGCGCGGTTCATAAGGCTACTCTTCGTCTGCCGAAACAGTTTGAAAAAGTGGCTTCTTTTCCAGGAAACTATCCGCAGCAATCTCTTTTAGCATAGACCGATTATTTTCTATAAACTCGTTGTACCGGGTTGCCGTGCGGTCATATTCTTCCCTGGAGGATTCGATGCGTTGATCGGCCGTTCTGATCGACTCGACAAGTTTCTGCATCGTGGTGTTGTAAGCGAATTCGGTCTGCGACTCTGCCAGGCTGATGAGTTCAGAGACGAGTGAATTGGATTCGAAATCATATTCTTCGATCACGTGCACATTCTCCATCGACTTTTGCGTGTACCTGGAATGTACCAGCTGATCGAGGCGTTCCTGATATTTTGTAAGCTCATCGCGTTTTGAAGGATTCGAAACTTGCAGCTCGTGGATCAGGTTATGCATGGCCTTAAGTTTCTGATTGTCGTCATTGATCATCCAGTTCCAGGTTTCAAGCATGGAATCCTTGAGATCGAGATATGTTTCGGTGAGCGAATCTGTTTTCGTGAAATGAGTTTCCTCGCGATGTTTCTGATCATTGCAGGCGCAAATGGCCAGCATGCAGAATGCAGCAGCAAAGGCAGAATAAAGCTTAGACGTCATGACAAGGGCTCCTTAACGTGGATTACGGGATAAAGCCTAAAATGTTTTAAAAGGTGACCGTTAAGGGCTATTGATGTACTATTTTTAGCAAAGTTGCTCAATAAAATACTGGTTTAAAGTGGTTTAAATTGTTCGAAGGCCTCCCGGCAAGTATTGCAGTAGTGGATCGACCGGCACAGCGCAGGGCCGAAAGCGCTCTTCAATTCAGTATCCGTACCGTTGCAGCGTGGACACGCCACGTGTTCCAGCACATCGATATCAGTAAATAAATTCGCAGCCGATGGAGGAGGAGCAAGGCCGAATTTTTTTAAGGCTGCTTTCCCTTTTTCCGATATCATGTCGGAAGTCCAGGGTCTTTTGTACGTGACTTCGATCTCCACGCGATCTATGCCTTTGCCTTGAAGCACTTGTTCGATTTCCGTTTTCATCAGATCCAGAGCAGGACATCCAACGAAAGTCGGTGTCAACTCGAGGTGGACCAGATTCCCCTTTACTTCAACCTTTGTGATCACACCAAGATCGACAAGCGACAATACGGGAATCTCCGGATCTTTCACATCTTCCAGCCAGGCGTAAATGTCGGTTTCGGAAAATATCTTCATCATGTGTAAATAACATCAAACGAGCCGGGAATGATCTGGTTGATGTGATGTTTCAGGTGTCTATTGTAGTCTGCAGCCAGCCATTCGAGTGTGTGTAGCTCCTGGGTATTTTTGCCGGTATCCGCGTGCTTGTTGTAATTCGTGCGGTCCATATTTGTCAGCACGTCAGCAATACGAAGATTGATCAATTTCCAAAGGTGGACCACATCGCTTTTTTTCATTTGCTGATAACCATTCGCAGCAACCCAAAAGTCCTGCTCGTACGTGATCTTCGGAGGAACGGATTCGTATTGGCCGACAATAAATCTCCTCAGGTTGTTTTGAGCCGAATCGATAAGATGACCGAGCACTTCCTTCTTGCTCCACTTCTTCGGATTCGCTTTCGCGGAAAACTCCTCTTCCGAAAAATTTTCAAAGCGCGTGGCGAACGCGTTGACGATTGAAACCAGTTCGTGAATACTTTCCTGCATATCCTTTAATTTCTAATTCTTAGTTTCAACTGGGTCTGGCTTTCTATACGACAAGGGAACGGATGACCGCTCTCGCAAGTCATGTCTAATTCCCAATTCCCAATTCCTTCCCAATACAGACAAGCCTCCGCGATAGCTATCGGGACGGGATAAGCGAGTCCGAGAGACTGCTCAAATTCCTAATGCCCGACTCACCATTCCGCTCCGGGATCTATTCGAAACACTTCCGACATCTCATCGAGCAGGGGCTGAAGATGTTCACTGTGTTTTCCGATACGTCCTCCGCACACAGGTGTCATTGTTGACCAGTTTGGGAGCTGCAGTTGCGTTTGACTGACAATCTCTTCAACCTTTCTGAGCCACCGGGCTCTTAGTTCATTTTCACCGGCAAATAAAGATGCTGAAATTATTTCCTTTTCGAATGGCGATTCTTCGAACATTCCAAGGGCAAAAGGGAAAGCATAGTCGAGTGAACGCTGTAATCGTGCGACACTTTCTTCAGTTGCAGATCCGAGCTGTCTGATCCATGTGTTTGCGTGAAGTGTGTGATATTTCAACTCACCCCTTACCTTAACCGCAAGTTGTGCGAGCGGTTGATAGGACGATGACATGAGCAAGTCAAAGCGAATGGCTAAGGCAGTATCAT
>CBHROW010000524.1:0-2416 GCA_966080355.1 uncultured Chryseosolibacter sp. | reverse complement strand
GGGTTTGTCGATCCGTATATACATAGTCTTCGTAAGTAGGATTTTTGATATAATCCATTTTCGACAGACATTGTTCCACAATCTCAGACATTTGCAGAAATCCGACCCTGTCCTTCAAAAATTCCGCAACCGCAACTTCATTTGCAGCATTGAGTACACAAGGCATGTTCCCGCCACGGTTCAGCGCTTCGAATGCGAGTGCAAGATTACGAAAAGTTTCTGTATCAGGCTGTTCGAAGGTAAGGGATGGAAATTTAGCAAAGTCAAAACGTGGAAAATCTGATGGAAATCGCTCCGGATAGGTTAGCGCAAACTGAATGGGTAAACGCATGTCCGGCAGTCCGAGTTGCGCTTTGATCGATCCATCCTCGAATTGTACCAGCGAGTGAATTATAGACTGTGGATGAACCACCACATCTACCTGGCTTGGTTTCACACCGAAAAGCCATTTCGCTTCAATAACCTCGAGGCCTTTGTTCATTAATGTCGCGGAATCGATCGTGATCTTCGCACCCATATTCCAATTGGGATGACGCAAAGCCTGTTCTTTTTTGATCGATTGAATTTCATTTCGCTTTTTGCCACGGAAAGGTCCGCCTGATGCCGTGAGGATGATCTTCTCGATCTTATTATGGAACTCGCCAACGAGGCATTGGAATATCGCTGAATGCTCGGAGTCGATCGGATATATATTGACGCCCTTTTCACGCGCAAGACTGGTGATGAGTTCTCCTGCGACTACGAGTGTCTCTTTATTTGCCAGCGCAATGGTCTTGCCGGTTTCAATTGCCTTGATCGTTGGTTTAAGCCCCACGTAACCGACCAGCGCAGTGACCACAAGATCGATCGAGTCCATCTGAACAACTTGTGAAAGCGCATTTTCGCCTGCATAGACTTTAATATCCTCTGACGAAAGTGCATCCTTCAGTTTGGTATAGTGATCGTCATTGCTGATAACAACCGCGTTTGGTTTGAATTTTTTCGATTGATCGATAAGCAGGTCGACATTATTTTGTGCCGTGAGCACTTCAACTTCAAAAGCATCGGGATGAGACGCGATAACATCGAGCGCTTGTGTGCCGATGGAGCCGGTAGAGCCGAGAATGGCGATGCGTTTTTTGGAAGGTGTCAATTCAAAATCTTTTGGAGTTCAACTTTCAATTGAACTATGTTATAGTTGATAACACCCCAGACCAAACCCAAGTCAACACTGAAATACTCATGAGTAAGCTTGTTACGCATACCTGCAATTTCCTTCCACGGAATGACCGAATGCGTCTCCTTTAACACACTCGTTATTTTTTTTGAAGCGTCTCCAATGATCTGCAGGTTTCGCATAACAGCATCCTGAATCATGAAGTTATTCATAAAATCATCTTCTGTCAGACCATCGGTATATGATTCGATTCGTTCAATCGCAGCCAACATATGTCTGATTAAAATTTGATCTTTCATTGAAAAATAATCTTCAGGTCCTTTTCGACATATGGACGCACCAAGGGATTCAATGATTTATCAGTGACAAGATCCACTTTAATTCCTAATTCATTTGAAAGTTCTTGCTCTACTTTAACGAATGTGAACAGGGTGTTTTTTTTGTTGGGGTCAAGAAATACCAAAACATCCAGGTCGCTTCCTGGCTTGTTTTCATTTCGCGCAAACGAGCCGAATATGCCGATCTTGGTGGCACCAAACGGCACCAGGTGTCTTACAATTGCATCGATTTGTGATACGGTCACCATGCTATAAAAGTACTAAACTATTCACTGATCATTTTGTTCAAAATATTTTTTGCTGCATCGGTGATCACCGTTCCGGGCCCGAAAATGAAAGCTGCACCAGCGTTGTGTAGGAATTCGTAATCCTGCTGTGGGATGACGCCTCCCGCAACCACGAGAATATCGCCTCTCCCTATCTTTTTCAACGCAGCGATCAACTCGGGTATCAGTGTTTTATGTCCTCCTGCAAGACTTGACGCACCGACAATGTGCACGTCATTTTCCGCTGCCTGAATGGCGACCTCCTCTGGAGTTTGAAAAAGCGGACCGATATCAACATCGAATCCAAGGTCGGCAAAACTCGTAGCAATCACTTTAGCTCCGCGATCATGACCATCCTGACCCATTTTCGCGACAAGTATGCGCGGGCGTCTTCCATCAAGCGCAGCAAACCTATCTGCAAGTTCCCGCACTTCCGCGAATGCGTTGTCACCTTTCATCTCACCCGAATATACACCGGAAATCGATCGCACCGAAGCTTTATATCTGCCGAATGATTTTTCCATTGCAGAAGAAATCTCCCCGAGCGTTGCACGATAACGTGCGGCTACGATCGCAAGCTCCAGCAAATTTCCTTTTCCAGATCATGCCGCTTCAGTGATCGCAGTAAGCGCTTGCCGAACTTCTTCGTTATTGCG
>CBHROW010000523.1:0-2424 GCA_966080355.1 uncultured Chryseosolibacter sp. | reverse complement strand
ACACGCGCTAAGTCTGGAAACGTGTGCTGTCTGTACCAGCCCTTTTTGGTCGAGGTGGTACCCTTCACTTCCTTTTTACGTTTTGAGCGAAGTACAAAAATAGAAAGCTTGTGAGCTCAACATCGTCCAACAGGTAAATGCTGTCTTTGTTTTTTTCGTTGAACCCCGCCAAGGTCTTATAATATTCTTCTTCGGTCAGGTTGTAATCGGTCATAAGCTTACCCTTCACTTCCGGATCGTTCACCAGGCCAACGTATCCTTTTGCGTTCTCATTTTGTTTTTTGATGCGCTCGAGTTTCTTTTTCTCGCGCTCATCGCGATTGAACCGCGAGAAGGGACCTTTAGATACATATCCGGGCCCAAAAGTTTGGAATCCTTGAAATCCCATCTGGTTCGGGAATGTGCCAGGGGCATTGTCATACATCGGATTCCTGAAGACCTTTTCGGGCGGGAGCTTGGGCAGCCAGGCGATACCTATTGTTCCGTTGATCTCGATCGGAATGAGCATCTGTTCGGATTCTTTCAAGTAAATAACTGCCGCAATTTTGATTCTGGATGCGGGGACCGTTTTCGAATGATATCCGACACTGGAAAATGTAAGGCTGTCGTGCTCACCAACATCGATAGTAAAATAACCGCGATCATTGGTGATTGTTCCCCGATGACTTTTATTAATCCGAATGGTTACTGCATTGATCGGCTTGAGCGTGGCCGAATCTGCAACCAGGGCATGAAGGTAAATCTGTGCAAAGGAATGACTGGCCGCGCATAAAAGGAGCACGAAAAAGATCGAATACGCTTTCTTAAGGATCATGCCGAGAGTTCAGGTCTGACCTTGAAGATGAAAAACGCTGACATTAAGTTTTAAGTGCGAAAACCGAAGTTAACTTTTGTTGGCGAGTTGCCCGCACGCGGCATCGATATCTTTTCCCCGGCTCTTGCGGATTCTGGTGGTGACGCCATTTCGCTCGAGCAAGTCCATGTACATGCCGAGCGATTTTTCCGAAGCTTGCTGAAATTCGCCATCATCGATGGGATTGTATTCGATGAGGTTTACTTTGCAGGGAACATGTTTACTGAATTTCAACAGTGCCTGCGCATGTTCTTCCGTGTCGTTAATTCCCTTCCAGACCACGTACTCGTAAGTGACCTTGCGTTTGGTTTTTTTATACCAGTATTTGAGCGCTTCGGCAAGTTCTTCCAGGCTATTCGATTCATTGATTGGCATGATGGAGGAACGCACATGGTTCAACGCGCTATGGAGGGAAACGGCAAGATTGAATTTTACGCCATCGTCTGCCATTTTCATGATCATTTTCGCAATACCCACCGTAGAAACCGTCAGTCGTTTGGACGCCATGTTCAATCCCTGTTGGGAAGTGATCTTATCGATCGCGCCAATCACATTGTTATAGTTCAGCAGCGGCTCGCCCATTCCCATAAACACGATATTGGTAAGCGGCCTTCCGAAGTATAATTCGCTTTGCTGCTTGATGGCAACCACCTGGTCGTAGATCTCATCTGCGTTCAGGTTGCGCATACGTTTCAGGCGGGCTGTAGCGCAAAATTTACAATCGAGGCTGCAGCCGACCTGCGATGAGACGCAAGCCGTGATACGCGTTTCGGTGGGGATAAGAACCGATTCGACAATCAAACCATCGTGAAGCTTGACGGCATTTTTGATGGTGCCGTCCGAGCTGCGTTGCATGTTGTCGACCTGGATGTGATTGATAGAAAAATGCGACTTTAACATCTCGCGTACTTCGAGCGATATGTTTGTCATGTCATCAAAATCCTTAACCGACTTTTTCCAGAGCCATTCAAAAACCTGCTGCGCTCGGAAAGGCTTTTGGCCATGCTGGACGAAAAATTCCTTCAGCTCCTCAAGTTTTAGTTTGCGGACATCTCTCTTTACAGTCGCTTCTACCATAATGCAAAGGTAGAACAAACTTGGCGATTGTTTAATTCGGTTTTTATGGATTTGAAGATTCTCCGTTGGGAATACGACCCGATACCGTTGGCAATTTTGGGAACTAAATTGACCTTGCAACTACGGGAATCTTTACAGCGCAGTTTTTTTATCAGTTGCTCGGGGGATGAGATCCCTTTGCCTTTCAACCCATTACCAACTGATCATTGCCAACTATTTAATACGGACAAACACCTTTGTCTCACACGGCCTTGAGGCATGGGATAGGATCAGGGAATCTGCGGAAAAGCCTTCAACGATATAATTGTCTGTTATGGTTCTCGATTTCTTATCTAGCACCATGAGCATTTCTCCATCGAACTTGTACATAAATGTTTTAGAATAACCACTTTTGCGACTATTGATGATGCGTGTCGACTCTTCGCCCACAGATTTTTCTTTGAAAGAGAGAATTTTAGGCGTTACGCTAGACCGACTTTTCATGTCATCGATGA
>CBHROW010000522.1:0-2445 GCA_966080355.1 uncultured Chryseosolibacter sp. | reverse complement strand
AACCGCTGGAGATTGATCGAGCCTTGCGATGACGCGCGACAAACGGATGATTTCCGGGCGCGTACCCACGACAGTCATGACTTTCAATTTTGTTGACATTATAGAAGATTAAACCATTTCAAAATAAGTGTCTGGGTCCGCAGGATCAAAGAATTCATTGATCCAGAATATTGTGAGCAGTTCTTCCTCACCAACGTTAGTGATATTATGGGTAAACCAAACAGGCATGTCGACAAACGAAGGTTCATTTCCATTAACCTCAAAGGTGATAACTTCTTGGGTTCCGATTTTTCTCATCTCAATCGTAGCCTCGCCCTTGATTACGCAAAACCTTTCAATCTTGCGAGTATGAAAGTGATTACCGCGCGTAATTCGCGGTACTGTAGTTGAGAAAGAAACTTGGCCTCCAACATTGAGTCGCACGATTTCGACAAATGAACCGCGCGCATCCGTATTTTTTTTGAGTTTGAACGGAAAGTATTCGCGAAGAGGAATATAGCTTCGGAACGTATTGAAAAGATTAATGTCAAATCTGCTTTCAAAGGCAGGTATTGCGCCCGTCACCATATAGGTGTCCCGAAATGATGTTAGGGTTGCCAATAATTTCGAAACGGTAACTTGCGAAGTTGGAGTAATAATTAATTTGCCTGACTTACTTTCGGGCGAGTCGATGACACACATAATTTCATGCACGAGCTCGCCTACATAGATGAGGTTAACAGTGCTATCCGTTTTGATAACAGGGACCTCTCCGCGCGTCAACTGATGACAAAACGTTGCTACCACAGAGTTGTAGAACGGCTTTCCGAATGGCCCGAACACGTTGGGAATAGTCAGTGAAATGGCAATGGAGCCGCTATTCCCCACAGATGACGTGAGAACTTCAGCCGCGTCTTTTTTCGAACGGCCATAGTCATTCTGCAGGTCTTCCTGGGTCGAGCTCGAAAAGATGACTTTTTTTTGTTGGCGGCTCCGATCAATTGAAGCGGCCAATTGTTTAGTGAGCGCAACATTTGTTTCGTAAATGACAGTTGAGTCGGGATGACGGTTGAGGGCGGCCAGATGCACAATCACATCACATTGTGAGACAAAATGATCTAGGTTCTGTTGATCGGAGAAAAACGATTTTTCAAACGGGACAATAGAATAGCGTTCGGGAAAAAGGCTAAGTGTGTTGTATAGATGGCTTCCAATGAAACCGCGCTGCCCAGTGATACCAACATGTTTCATGCGCGATGCTACTCGAAATGATTCAACACTTTTTCATTAAGAAGATCGTGCCGAATAATCGGAAGTTTCAACAACAGCTTTTTCATTCCCTCGATATCGAGCCGGGTGGTGTTGTGAGAATGGTATTCTTCCATGCCAGAGATGTCTGGCGTTCCCTCTGAAAAAAATTGTTCGTAATTCAGGTCCCGCGTATCGGCTGGAATGCGGTAATATTCCCCTAGATCCTGCGACTTGACCATGTCCTCACGGTTTACCAGGGTTTCGTAGAGCTTTTCACCGTGACGGACGCCAATAACCTTGATTGGAGATTTCGAACTATAAAGTTCGATCAAAGCTTTTGCCAACACCTCGACAGTTGCTGCCGGGGCTTTTTGTACAAACAAATCCCCTTGATCTCCGTGTTCAAATGCGTAAAGCACGAGATCAACTGCGTCTTCCAGTGTCATCATGAACCTCGTCATTCCGGGATCTGTAATTGTCAGCGGTAGGTTTCGCTTAATCTGGTCGACAAACAAGGGGATGACGGAACCTCTCGAGGCCATTACGTTGCCATAGCGCGTTCCACAGAAAATTGTTTTTCGATCATCCAGATTTCGAGACTTCGCGACCATTAATTTTTCCATAAGGGCTTTGGACATGCCCATGGCGTTGATAGGATATGCTGCCTTATCTGTACTGAGTACCACCACCCTGGAGACTTCAAACCGCTCAGCTGCGGTAAGCACGTTATCCGTGCCGATAACGTTGGTCTTGACGGCTTCCATGGGGAAAAACTCGCATGATGGGACCTGTTTCAATGCGGCAGCGTGGAAAATATAATCCACTCCTTTTACGACCTGATCTACACTTGCGCTATCGCGTACGTCACCGATATAGAATTTTGCTTTGTTGTTGTTTAATCTTTTTCTAAGATCATCCTGCTTTTTTTCATCCCGGCTGAAAATACGGATTTCACTGAAGTGATCTGAGTTTATAAAACGGTCAAGCACTACGTTTCCAAAGGAACCAGTGCCTCCCGTAATTAAAAGAATTTTATTCTTCATCTTCTTTTTCTAATAACGACTTATATAAATCTATATATTTTTGGTACTGAGTTTCTTTGTTAAATAGTTCAGTGGCTACTGCACGGCAACGGCTGGTATATGATGCCTTGCCATTCTTTGCAATTTTGTCAATCGCAGCTGCAAGCGCTGGAATATCATGTTTGGGCACAAT
>CBHROW010000521.1:0-2447 GCA_966080355.1 uncultured Chryseosolibacter sp. | reverse complement strand
GCAAAGGTCTGTTCGGCATTTCGCGGTTTGATGCCGTACACCGAACGCTTCTCCACATGCTCGAGCATCTCGTTCAATGGATTGTAGAATGCAAGTGCAGATTTTTTTCCGCTTCGAAGGATGTAGTAATGATTCTTGACCACCCCCATCTTTCCAAGAATATCGCCTGGTGGACAATAACCTTTTTCATAGAGAAGGTTGATGACATCGGAGTCGACATCTTCAATGATGGTTTTGCCCGTATAGAGCGAGGAGATGTTCTGAACCTTTCCGGTGGTGTAATCTTCGGCTTGAAGACCCAGCGATTTTGCCTTCAACCTTAAATTGACATCTTTCGAAACCAGAATGACGCGTTTATTCTTTTCTTCGCGTTGAAGCTGAAGAGCCGAGTTGAGAATGAGGTGATCGGCTTTTGTTTCGTTGAAGACCTTGTTGGCGTCAACCGCGCTGTGCGTGTCCATCAGCACCTTGAAATTCCCTTTGCCTTTTCCGTTGATCGGATTCCAATTGTGGAGCAACTGATCCTTCGCCAGCTTGTCAATCAAGCGAATGAACTCGCGTGCTTCAAAATTTTTAGTATCGTTTCCTTTCTTAAAGTTGTCAAGCTCTTCGAGGACTGTGATGGGAATTCCAACATCATGTTCATCGAAGTTGAGTATGGAGTTGTGTTCATAGATAATTACAGACGTGTCGAGTACGAAGATCTTCTTCTCCTTCTTGGTTTTAGACATGCTCACAAAGAACTTGGTTTAACGAAATGTAATGAATCGAGAAGTAAGCTGTTAGCCGGGGAGAGTTTTTTTTGTTGAAATGATTTTCTGATATTGGTCGTCCCTGCGCGACATTTTCTCCTCTCAACTTCGACTTCTGCTCCACCTTTTCTTTCGTGATACATTGATGTTGAGCCAATTATTCTTAACGCAAATTTCTCTGGCGAAAAATGAGCGGAGTATTAAGCACCGGCCGAGCGCTCACGGTTTATTGGCGAACGCTAGTGAATATAGATCGCCCTTTTCATGCGGAGTGATCTTCAGCACATCGGCAAGCACGAGCAACACGAGTTTTTTCGAAGCGTAAAATTTTTTCAGTCCGCTCAGTTTCACAAACGTGCTGAGTGTGATGTTGGGATTTTGATCGAGATACTGCATCAAAAATTTTTCGTGTTCCCCATATTGAAACCGAATGTCTTTTTTCTGCCTTGCGCGCTTCGCGATCTCCCTGACCTCACGACTTGCTTTGATGCTCTGATCGTTCACACGAACATAAGACTCTTTCGCTTCACCCACCGCCACAAAGTGAGGCTTGGTTTCACTTTCGTCAATATCATACCTGATTACCGTGCGATTGTTGCCGAGCGGAATGAATGTTTCCGTGATTGGTAACCTCGGCCGAACTTTTTTCAGCGCTTGCTGCACCACGTGCGATTCGTCATCTGGAAATTTCAGCCCCGGCAAAGTTTTGTCATCGCCAACACCAAGCAATAGCACACCGCCATTTGTATTTGCAAACGCGATCATCTCCCGAACTATTTTTTCGGGATAAGCTGCCTTTCTTTTGAACTCGAGATGACTTCCTTCGCCTTTCGCGACAAGCTTTCGGAGTTCCTGAACCTGCCGCTCATTGTAAGAAATAGATTCGTGCGGCTTGTTCATTGGTGCTTTAACGAGGTTCCTGCTTATGTAAAATGTGTAGAGGTCTGTTGGCGGCCACAAGCTGCAGGCTTCAAGCTGCAAGCTGTGAAATGGGCTTCAATATTGCATTGCTTGTAACTTGTAGCTTGCAGCCTTTGTTTTAAGCGCGCAATAAGTCTGTAGCACTTCTATTTATAACCCCCTCTGATCTCATCCTCATCCTCATCGTCTTCGGCAGCACCCGGACGCGGCAACGTGAACATGCTGCTGAGCAAATCCTTGAACTGAAGGCCCGAGGAAAGATGATGCTTGCTAATTAAGCTATATTCCGCCAAACCATGAAGGGCAAACTCCATTAAAAAAAGTTTCGTTGCGGCATCCTGGCTTTTGTGCAGTTCGTTGATCAGGTCGGTGAGGCCGGGGACCGACTTTAGGCGTTTTTCAAATTCACTTTGCGCAAGATCGTTCAGCAAGTCAACGCTATTTCCATCACCGAACCATTCGGTAATCTTCTTGTAGGGACTTTTTTCTTTCTGCTTGCGGAATTTATCAGGGTCGGGAAAATAATTTACAAACTGAGAGCGAATTGCTTTTCCAACAAGATTCTGTGCGATGATATTCGGGCCTTCTTGTTCGCCTTCGTAAACCAATTCGACTTTCCCGGTAATTGCAGGGATCACACCTATAAAATCTGAGATGCGAATGAAAACTGTCTTCTCATTATTGATGATGGATCTTCGTTCTGCCGCAGCCACTAAGTTTTCATAAGCCGAAATCGTGAGGCGGGCAGACACACCGCTTTTCGCATCTACATAC
>CBHROW010000520.1:0-2507 GCA_966080355.1 uncultured Chryseosolibacter sp. | reverse complement strand
AAAAGGTTCGCCAACGATCATCCCGCAAGAGGTGATTCGGGCAACAACTGAAGAAAAGGAATACCAGATCAAAATGCCTCGACAGCTTCACTCCTTCCAGGCGGAGAAATCAAAGATGGCTTTGGAGAAAATTCAGGCAGCTGCCATCCAGAATAAAAACATTTTTGAAGAATTGATGGAAGCGACAAAAGTATGTTCGCTGGGTCAGATCACGAAAGCATTGTTTGAGGTGGGAGGACAGTATCGGAGGAACATGTAGCCGGTTGATCAGCGTTTGCACGTAAGCAGATGCAAAAAAATATCGAACAACGAACACCGAATAGCGAACATCGAAGTAGTTGCGGATCAACTTCCGAGTGAAAGGTTTTTTTGCGCAGTTTGAATACTTTTCACAAAAATTGAAATCAATTCTTTCGTCTCATTGAGAGCCTGCTGGAGTCGATCCTGGTCCTTCAGATACTTTTTCTTTCGAATTACTCTCAGACAAACATTCGATTCGCGAAGTTCTTTAAGTCCTACTTTCATTTTATGAATAAAGTCTTTCCGGGATTCTGCGCTCTGTGCTTCGCCATAAAGCAGCGCAGGCGCAGTTCCAGAACGCGTTAACTGGTTTCCAAGATGAATCGCACCGCGGTTGTTCGGTAGCAACTCACATACATCAAGAATCAATACCGCATAATCAATTGTTCTTTCTTCTAAATCATATTTCATATTGCTCACATTTACTGCCGTTAGTCAGCATCTTTTGGGAATAGTTCACGTCCACTTCGACATTCAGTGTTCGTTATTCATGATTCGATATTATTTCATTTGTAGACAACAAAAAAGCCCGGAATCCCGGGCTTCTTCATTATATACGCATCAATCTCTCTCAATTATTCTTCGAGAATCGCTTTCTGTCGTTTTCGTTCAGGTAGATCTTCCTCAACCGAATCGACTTCGGTGTTACTTCAACGTATTCATCCGACTGAATGTATTCGAGCGATTCTTCAAGAGAAAATTTGATCGGAGGTGCAATTCTCATTTTTTCATCCGCACCGGTAGCACGCATGTTTGTGAGCTTCTTGGTCTTGGTTACGTTCACAACAAGGTCACCGCTTCGGCTGTGTTCACCGATCACTTGTCCTTCGTAAACGGGCTCGCCTGGATCGACAAAGAATTTTCCACGGTCCTGAAGGTTATGGAGTGAGTAAGCGATCGCTTCCCCCTGTTCCATCACGATCAATGAACCGTTAATGCGTCCGGGGATTTCACCTTTGTAGGGTTGATATTCTTTGAAACGATGAGTCACGATAGCTTCACCAGCAGTCACGTTCAACAAATAATTTCTCAAACCAATGATTCCACGCGAAGGAATGTGAAACTTGAGGATCATGCGATCGCCTTTCGGCTCCATGTTCAACATTTCACCCTTGCGCTGAGAAACGGTTTCAATTGCTTTACCTGCATCAGTTTCAGGAAGGTCGATTGTCAATTCTTCTACAGGCTCGGAACGAACTCCATCGATCTCCTTGAAGATCACCTGGGGCTGACCGATCTGAAGTTCATATCCTTCCCGTCTCATTGTCTCGATCAATACAGACAAGTGAAGAACGCCACGACCATACACCATGAAAGAATCCGCGGAGCCGGTATCACCAACGCGAAGGGCTAGATTCTTTTCAAGCTCTTTGTCAAGTCTGTCTTTGATGTGGCGAGAGGTCACGAACTTGCCTTCTTTTCCATAGAAAGGAGAGTTGTTGATGGTAAACAACATGCTCATGGTAGGCTCATCGATCGCGATCGACTTCATGGCTTCAGGATTCTCCGGATCGGTAACCGTGTCACCAATTTCGAAACCTTCCAGTCCAACGAGCGCGCAGATCTCTCCGGCTTTTACTTCTTCTACTTTCTTCTTTTCGAAACCTTCGAAGACATATAGGTCTTTCAATTTAGATTTCACAATCCCTTTTCCATCGCGCTTCACCAACGCAAGCTGCTGGCCCGCTTTCACAGAACCTCTGTGCACGCGACCGATCGCAACCCGACCGATATATGACGAATATTCAAGCGAAGTGATCAACATCTGCGTTGTTCCTTCCGCAATTTTGGGTGCGGGAATGTATTGAATGATACCATCAAGCAATGGTGTGATATCAGATGAAGGATTTTTCCAGTCGGTGCTCATCCAGCCATTCTTTGCCGAACCATAGAACGTTGGAAAGTCCAGCTGATCTTCTGTTGCATCCAATTGGAACATGAGATCAAAAACCTGCTCATGAACTTCGTCAGGTGTACAGTTCTTCTTATCGACTTTATTGATCACCACGATCGGCTTCAGGCCAAGCTGCAAAGCTTTCTGAAGAACGAAACGTGTCTGCGGCATCGGGCCTTCAAATGCGTCAACGAGCAGCAAACAACCGTCAGCCATGTTGAGCACGCGCTCTACTTCACCGCCAAAGTCGCTGTGCCCCGGAGTATCGATAACATTGATCTTATAGTCTTTGTAACGAACGGAAACATTTTTC
>CBHROW010000519.1:0-2540 GCA_966080355.1 uncultured Chryseosolibacter sp. | reverse complement strand
TTCGCAAGTCCGCTTCGTGCTTTCGATACATCTTCGGTCATCGTTTCCGCATAGTCGCCATCAACCGGGATGTCGTTCCACTGGAAAAGAAATTCCGGCCAGCCTTTGGTTCCCCAAATGTATGTCCATTGCTTGTTGTCCTGATCGCCAACCATCATTTCCGGTGAACACCCCAGGTATATTTTTGCCTGGTGACTTCGGGATAGTACCATCCGCCTCCGATATCTTTTCTCTCACGCGTTTTGATGTCGAGGTTTACCATGACGTCAGCGAAGTCAACATTTACTTTGAATGAGGCGCCAATGGCATCGAGGTCGTCAGAGAAATCCATCGCACGCTTTCCTTTTCCGCCAGCAAAACCTGCTGTGCCCCGGTGAACGATCTTTCCATTGTTCGCAGTGCACTCGATCCACTCGTTGCCACCGCCTTCTTTTTTCGAATCGTCTTTTTCGTCATCGTCACCGATCTTCTGATAGAAGTCAGTTGCGGCCACCTGGCTCCAGCCAACTGTATCGATCCCGTTCTCTTTCAATTTTTTCTGGAAGTAGCGGTAGAAGTGATCGGTGATCGGTTGAAGATCTTCTTTCGTAAGTTCACCATCGGTAGTTTCGAGATAAGCAGTAACGCGTGCGCCAGCCATTTTGCCGGTACCCTTCTCTTGTGCGATAGTTTTAGCTGTTGTTGTGAGCTTGTAGTTGACGGTGAGTTCGGTGATCGCAATTTTTTTAAGTTTCGGAACGATCTTGGACTTGTCCCAGTTGAATCGGCTCGCGTCCGTTTTCTCGGCCACGACACCTTTGTTCTTCTGTGCAAGTACAAGTCCAGTTGCGAACACGAGGACGATCACCAGTGTCCACAGGTTTTTAGTAGTCTTCATTTCCATGGGGTTATTTAAATTTTGGGTTTACCATTTCTGATTTCTGATTGTTGTTCTGTAGTGTCAGGAATCGGAAACTATTAATCAGAAAGCTAAAGTAACGGTTGCGCTAACTGCCGGTAATACCCACTGGCACTGAATTGAGCTACCGTGGAATACTTAAGAGACCGTTTTCAAATCTCATGTGCTCCATGAAATGACTAAGTTGTCCGAGTGAAGGGCTTGCCACTAAGCTGATAAACAGCTACACATACATGAGCATTGGTGTTGCACGAGCCGATCCATCCGAAGGAAATTGGATTTCGTGAATGATGATTTGATTCGCGGGACTTGATCGGCTTTATCGTTGGGGTCTGATTGCAAATAAGAAATACCTGTTGATCCCGAAATCGAGGTAGAATGGCATTGACAGTAAAAAAATAGATGCGCGCGATCTATTGACAAGTCCTGGACGCAAGAATTGTTTTGGCGTCATGAAGAAACGTTTCTTCTTCTTTGCCTGGAACAGGATTCTTCGGATAGCCGAGCGCACCGTAAGGAGAGATCACAAAATGTTTCTCTTTTTCCTTGTCCTCATTGATGCAGAATAACCACACGGTCGGAAAGCCGGTGATCTGGAAGAAGCTTTTCAAGGTTTGATTTTGCTGAACGATCTGAGGAGGAAGCTCTTTTCTTGCCGGAAAGTCAAGCTCGAGGAGAACAACTTCTTCGCTTGCCCATTCTATGAACGCTGGTTTTGCGAATACTTCCGCCTGAAGTTTTTTGCACCAGCCGCACCAATCGCTGCCTGTGAAAAAAGCAAAAATAGGCTTACCCGTTGTTTTGGAAATAGCGTGTGCCTTGTCGACCTCTGTCAGCCACGAAAGCGAGTCACGCCCTGTTTGCGAAAAAGCGAATTCTGAAGAAATTATCAGAATGAGAAAAAGGATCGAACACTTCATTTTTTTTGTAAGTTGGATGAGGCAAAATACTCTTAATTATGTATACGCCAAATACACCCTGTGTCACCTAAGTTTTGCTTGTTTTTGAAAGGCGATGAGGGGTGTTTAGTATTTCATTGAATGCTTTATTGAGTGGACCAATGAATTGAGGATCTGGGCTGACCTGATTCAGGGAACGGTTTATCGGTTTGGGAAAGGTAGGAAGCGCAAGGAGACAAGAAAATGGAGCAAACGTAGGTGAGACGCATTCAACTTCTTCAACGTAAAAATCCTTTACATCAAAACAATTGATTATGGCCTATAGTGAAAAACTTGCAGCGCGAATCCGCGAATCCCTTGCGACAGTGAAAAAAGTGAAAGAAAAAGAAATGATGGGCGGCCTCACATTCATGGTGAATGACAAGATGTGTATTGGCATAATTAAAGATGAAATGATGTGCCGTATCGATCCGGATCTGCAGGATGAGGTACTTTCAAAAAAAGGTTGCCGCGTCATGGATTTCACCGGTCGCCCGATGAAAGGTTATGTGATGGTTGATGAAGCGGGAATGAGATCTAAAAAGGACTTCGATTATTTTATAGGCCTTTGTCTTTCCTTCAACAAAGTTGCAAAATCGTCCAAAAAGAAGAGGAAGTAGCCAAGTCGAGGTATTCTTCATGTAGCTATCAATTTTTTTTCAAAAAAAACAGCTGGGCGGAAAATCCAGTAATATCAAGGCGTT
>CBHROW010000518.1:0-2554 GCA_966080355.1 uncultured Chryseosolibacter sp. | reverse complement strand
CCCGAACATCAAAATTTGCAATGAACTTCGGAATTGAACCCGGCTCCGGCATCTTCAAGAAGTTGGGACTGAAGTTTGGGATCTCAGGTGAGTCTTCGCAAACACAAACAGTGACCAAAACATATACTGCCGGCAACGATCCACTCGGTGAAGTGATCGTGAATTTTGCGGACAAAGTGATGCTAACTTCCGGTGGCTTTTTTGGCCCGTATACCACTCGCGAATATGCAACAGGATGGTACAGCATAAGCATAGAGCCCTGGCAGGTTCAATAGCTCATATACATTGAAAAGAAGAAGCTCGCGAACTTGTGAGCTTCTTTCTCCTTAATAAATTCGCGACCATTCAGACTGCGTCCTCTTTGGTATTTTCGCTTTTGGTGGCTGAAAAATATGTTCATAACTCACCCGACATCATGAAAAGACACCTCCTCTTTGTTCTCATAATTTCATTCAGCAATTGTTTCTCACAGGAACTCGTCAAGGGGCGGCTTTTAGATGATGCCGGTAAAGGCATTGCATATGCAAACATCGGCATTGCCAATTCTTCAGTGGGAACGCTTTCGAATGAAGACGGCACATTTCAGATCCTGATCTCTCCACGTCATAACAATGATACGTTACTTTTTTCAGCGCTGGGGTATGAGCGACAATCGATCGTGGTCCGATCGCTTGCAGGCAGAAATGAAGTAGTAGTAAGGCTGAAGGAAAAAATTACCACGCTCAAACCAGTCGAGGTTTCAGCAAGAAAGGGAAAACAAAAATCATATTCGCTGGGTAACCGATATACCAAGGGAGGATTTTTATATGCCGATTCGGTATCGGCTGGCGCGGCAATGGCGTTGCTGATCGAAAACAAATATCCTTCTTATCATGCTGAGCTTGCCTTTCCATTTTCGCTGAGTGAAATCAGTTTATTCATCGACAAAAACTCCATCGATAACTTCAAATTACGGGTGCGTTTTTTCGAACGCGATCCTGCATCGGGGCAACCGTCTAAAGATCTATTTTCAGAAAACGTCATTGTTACTTCATCGATACGAAAAGGCTGGATCGATATCGACATGAGGCCATATAATCTGATGATAACCGAACCGTTTTATCTCGCGATCGAATGGATCATGGATGATCGTGACAGACTTGCGTTGCTGAATCAGTACGCAACGTTTCGAAAGACCTATCCTGACAAGGTTCGATCTGACAGTACGGTTGTAGAGGGGAAAAAGATTGGATTCTGGAGTTATCTTGGTTTTTCTCCGGGCACCCATTTGGGTGTTTCACCAATTCCATTCTCGTTGCAAAATTATACGTGTTACTACCGCACAAATAGTTTTGGCGAGTGGAAAAGATCACCCGTCATACTCACCGCAAGGGTTTCGGTAACTCAATAGTGCTGACGGAGTCAATAAAATTTATGGGAGCGCAGGTTACATCACTTTTACATATCCTTGACCACATGCAACCAGATTTAAGACTCAGAGAAGCCTCGAACAAACGCCAGTCTGAATCTTAAATCTGAGATTCTCATATCACAAAGCTGTAACCGGTACTTGATGCTCATGCATCATTCTTGAAGACACGGCAATGCGATTCCAGGCGTTTATTGTAACCACCTGCATAATGGCCTGAGCAATCGTCTCCTCGTCAAAATATTTCCGCAGCTCAGAGTAGGTCTTATCAGACAGACCTTTATTTGAGATAAGTGTTACTTCATCGGTCAGCGCAAGAAGGGCGCGCTCTTCATCGGTAAATACAGGCGACTCTCTCCAAGCACTAAGTGCGTAAATGCGCGATTCTGTCTCACCGTGTTTGCGTGCTTCCGCGGTGTGCATTTCGATACAAAACGCACAACTATTGATCTGCGATGCGCGGATCTTCATCAGCTCTTTGTATGCCCTGTTCAAAGGCGTTTTCCGAACCACACCTTCCAGCGCAAGCATTGAAGCATACAGAGCAGGAACGGTTTTCTCCATGTCGAATCGAGTTTTCATATACTTAGATGTTTTTTGTATTCGCACCTAAGTCTGAGTCTCTGCTAATTCGTGACATCTTTTCGTAAAAAAATTTTATCCGGATTACGCATGATGAAGATCCGCACCACTTTATTTTCTTCCCACTCCGGGATGAATATCATATAAATGCCATTCTCATCGGGCATGAGCAACGCTGGCGCTTGATTCACGTGGATAACCCTGGCTGCCGACCATATTCCGAGCGTCTTTTTCGCGATACCCAGAATGAATTTTCCGACCCCTTCTATACCAGCAAGTATTCTTCGGGCGGCAACAACCTTTCCACCGCCATCCGAGTAAAGCATCACATCATCTTTCAGTAGCTCTTTCAATGCAGCCTGATCGTTAGTGAGACACGCATTGAGAAATTCGCGCAGTATTTTATCATTAGCTTCACTCTTCAGTTTGGTGTTGTCAAGGCCGCCTGATGGTTTGACTTTGATTTTCGCCCGATGCAGTATTTGACGGCAGTTTTCGGGCGTGATGCCGCAAAGTTCTGATACATCGTCATATGCATAATCGAATGCTTCGCGAAGTATAAAG
>CBHROW010000517.1:0-2577 GCA_966080355.1 uncultured Chryseosolibacter sp. | reverse complement strand
TAAAATTTTCCGCGCCAGTTCTTATAATGAAATCCCGAACATCCAATCCACCATTTTTTCATTACCATTGAATACATGATTTCCATGCCATCGCCATGCGGAAATAAATTATATCTTAGCGGCTTTCAAACACACCGTGATCACTTACGTAATAATGGCGGTAACCATCGGGGCAAGTTTCCTCGCCTGGAATAGGCCGCAACTCTTCGGCAAATTGATGATGAATCCATACGCCATCAGCCACAGCAAGCAATACTTCCGCTTCATCACTTCAGGATTCATTCATAAAGATCACATGCACCTGCTGCTGAACATGTTTTCGTTTTATTTCTTTGGTGTTGCAGTTGAAACGGTCTTTGCCTCCGTATTCGGCTCGAGCGGTGCCTTTTATTTTATCGTGCTTTATCTCGGAGCGATAATTGTTTCAGATCTGCCAACCTTTTTCAAGCACAAAAATGATCAGCGTTACAATTCACTGGGCGCTTCCGGTGGCGTGTCAGCGGTGATCTTCGCGTTCATCATTTTCGAACCGCTGGCCAAGATTTGCATATACTTTGCGCTATGCCTCCCAGGTTTTATCATGGGTTCGCTGTATATCGGCTTTTCCTATTATCAGGGGCGTAAAGCAAACGATAGCATCAATCACGATGCGCATTTGTATGGTGCGCTCTTCGGTCTGTTCTATTGCCTGGTAGTTTATCCTTCAGCATTTCCTGAATTCATCGAGCAGCTTCGACACTGGTCTCCTTTTTAAAAAAAATTATTCGACTACAAAAAAAAAATCGATTGATTCGTTAATCGAGCGAAGTCGAAATTATTGTGGGAAAGGCCTGGCGACTTCAAAAAAAAATTTTGGCAGCGATCGATTGCAACGATTTTCTCACGCCACAATCACAGCCGCGTGATCACAAATGGATCATTATCTTTGCTGGCAGATGAAACTTCTTTACAGGCGTTTCGTTGTAGAAAGCAAGAGCGTGAAGATTTTTTAGACGCTGCACCGGGATCCGATACCGAGGATACATTGAATTTCAGAATTCAATTTTACGGTGCCATCCAAAATCAGAATAAACTACTTCGCGGCTCATTTTTTAAGCAACAAAATGAACTTATGGGTTGGGTAACCATATATATAACTGGAAAGGGAGACTTTCGTGCAGAGGTTGGAGAGAAATTAGAAGATTCGGACCTGAAGCTGATGCCCGGTTACAACGGAGTAGGTACCGGTCCGAATGAGCTCTACAGCGATTTGTACTGGATCGATGAAAATGTGAAGGTCAGGGATGTGAAGGAAGCTATCGGAAGCAAGCTGATCTGGAAGTACCGGCTCAGATTTTACACTACGCTCGAGGCTTTCATCGAGTCTCAGAACCGCAAGAAAAACAGTGCGGAATTTTCCGCGGAAGAGCGGGCATTATTGGCAGAAATTCAGGCTTCGGTCTATCGCGAGGCTTCGTAATAAAGACAAAGGTTTAGGTTAAGGTGAATAAACCCTTCGTGCAGTTATGCCGGAGGGTTTTTCTTTTTATCCATTGCGACCGCGTTTGTTTTTGAACTTGGTCACCTTTGTTCCCTTCTTGATCTTAAATAGGCGCTCGATAAAATTCTTGTTCGACTTGGATCGTTTGCAATCGAGATCGTCAAGCATGTCATCAGGCAGCGAAGGAAACCGCGCCCACATCACATTATTTAATGAACGGTCTTTGTTGGCATTGCCGATCATTCGCGCGACAATAGGTAAAGCTGTGGCTGCGCCCTGCCCGAGCGATGTGCTGCTGAAATGAATAGCGGGGTCATCGGCACCTACCCAGGCACCGATCACAAGCTTCGGCATTATCGCGATAAACCATCCGTCAATATTCGATTGGGTGGTTCCTGTTTTACCCGCGATATCGTTGACGATCCCGTACCTTGCGCGCAACGCTGATCCCGTTCCCTCCGATACAACGCTCCTCAACATATGCACGATCATTTTCGCACTTCTTGGCGACAATACGCGCTGCGGGTTTTCTGTGACCTTGAACTTTTGCAACACGGTACCATCTGACGCGGTGATTGCAGTCAAATAAACCGGATCATGATGAACACCATCAGCCGCAAGTGTGGCGTAGGCACTCACCATTTCGATCACTGAGATAGAAGGTGTTCCCAACGCCAGCGAAGGTACCGGAGGCAGCTCACTGTTTACACCCATTTTGCGTACAGTAGCGATAGCGTTGTTAATTCCGGCTTTCTCTAGAAGTTTAACCGATACTGTATTTACTGATCCGGCAAGGCCACCTTCCATCGAATATTTTTTTTCGTACGTTCCTTCGTCCGTGTTTGCCGGTGTCCAGTCTTCCATGTTGCTGTAGGAAGTTCTGCGCGCAGAAATGTAGTCACATGGACTTACGCCCGACTCGAGCGCTGTGGCGTAGATCAACGGCTTGATCGTAGAACCGACCTGGCGCTTGGTAGTCTCACGAACGTGTTCGTATTTAAAAAATTTGTGGTCAATCCCCCCCACCCAGGCTTTCATCTCACCTGACCACGGATCCATGGCTAGCAAACCCGCCTGCCAAAGTGGACGCGGGTGGT
>CBHROW010000516.1:0-2593 GCA_966080355.1 uncultured Chryseosolibacter sp. | reverse complement strand
TTCGTACACGGCTCACCGGGATCTCTCGATGCATTCATCAGGTATCTTACCAACAAGAAATTGCGTGAACAGACCCTCATGATCACCACCGATCGCCCGGGGTTCGGTTATTCGAATTTTGGAAATGCTGAACCTTCACTGCACAAGCAAGCCATGGCATTAAAACCCATCCTCGAAAAGTATAAGAATAACAAACCGAGGATTCTCGTTGGGCACTCGCTGGGTGGACCGATGATCGCGAAAATGGCGATGGAATATCCTGAATTGGTCGATGGGTTGATCATTGTTGCAGGATCGATCGATCCAGAACTCGAACCGAATGAAACGTGGTTCCGTGCGCCACTCGCCACACCATTCTTAAGCTGGGTCTTACCTGGCGCGTTTCGTGCTTCCAACGATGAGATCTATCAGCTGAAACCTCAATTGGAGGAAATGATCCCGTACTGGAAAAACATTACGTGTCCCGTCATTGTGATCCAGGGAAAAGTGGATGAGCTTGTCCCTTACGAGAATGTGAACTTCGCAAAGAAAATGCTGGTCAATGCGCGAGTTGAATACGTGATCGTTGACGACATGAATCACTTCGTTCCATGGTCGAATCCCGAACTGATTGAACAAGCGATCGGGAGGATGATTGAGTTGTGCGAAGCGGATACGCTACGGTAAGTGCGATGTCCGGTGTTCGAGGTACGATGTGAGGGTTCGTACATAGAACCTGGCACATCGTACGTCTATTTGTACAACTCCCTTGAAGTCACCTCATACTTATCTCCAGCATTCCAGGAAGGCTTTGTCGTGTCGTTCGCTAACGTTGAGACTGCGGTGACAAAGAACTTATAGAATTTTGTGAGATAGTCGAAGTCGAGTGAGGAAACTTCGTCAGCCTGGCGGTGATAATATTTTCTGATCTCATCATCCATACGTGCGAGACCGGGTTGAAGCTTGATCGCAACGATCCCTTTCTTCGCAAATGAAACCTGGTCCGAGCGTTCGAAAAATCCTTCCTTCGGATCCGGATCTCCCCCAACTCCAAGACCAAACGACTTTGCACATTTTTGCACGATTGGATCAGTTGATGTTCTCCCCCAACTGATGCTTGTAATGATCGTCTTATCGTTGTAGCCCACGCCATCACAGTTGATGCTCAGGATGGTTTGTTTAAGAGGAACAAGGGGATGTTCTGTGTACCACTGGCTTCCCAACAACCCTTTTTCTTCACTGGTCAGCGCCACGAGAATCACAGGGTGCTTCGGCCTGTTCTTACTGAGAAATTTCGAAGTTTCCAGAACCGCGGTCGTACCGATAGCATTGTCACGTGCGCCATTGAAGATCGAATCCTGTCCTTCTTTGTTCGGTTGAACGCCCACGTGATCGTAGTGAGCGGTCACGATGATGTATTGATCTTTCAGATTGGGGTCAGTTCCCTCAACAAGACCGATCACATTTTTTCCAGGAATCAGCGTGCGTTTTCTTCCCGCCAGCGCGAGTGAACCTCTCACGCTCTGATTCTCCTTAAATTGAAGGTTGGCGATGTCCGATGGCTTGATCCAAACGTGCGGAATAACAGCTCCTTCGCGTTTGATAGTCCATGTCGTCTGCCCAAGGTAATTGACAAGGGCCGGCCACGGAGCTTGTGGCAACGCAAGAAACTCGACCAATCCGATAGCTCCTGCATCGCGAAGTATTTTCAATTTTTGCGTACTGGCCATGAATACCTTGTTGAGGTTGTCGGCATCTTTTGCTCCGGCAAGCGCCAACACCATTTTGCCTTTCACATCAACATTTTTCAAATCCTGTTCCGAACCGTAACCTACGTAGACAAGGTCGCCACTCCATGTTGTCGAGTCGCCATCGAGAATGAGCAGATTTTCTTTGAGCGTATAAGATTGATCACCGATCGAAGCTTTGCCATAAGTTGCAGGCGCGACCTTGAGCTGATCAACGCGCTGAAAATAGTTATCTGCCCCAGCGAGTGTTTTTAAACCATTAGTTTTAAAATTAGCGCGAATGTAGTTTGCCGCGATATCGAGTTCCGGTGAACCCGCATTTCTTCCGCGCATTTCATCCGCAGCGAGAAATGAAAGATGCGCTTCGATCTCTTCTGTTTTCACAACATCATCAATAGTAGGTATCGATTTCTTCTGCGCCAGGGCAATGGCGTAAGAAAATATGAGAATCGACAGTAAAACCTTCCGCATACGTTTGAAATTAAGTGCGTGAAGAAAAGAGAAATTGTGAAGGAAAACAAACCCTGTTCAGGATTTTAGATTTTGGATTTTCGATTTGAGATTTTAATGCCAGCAATGGCCGGGAGTCCTGTCCGTTCTATGATGAGCGGTGACGCGATTCAGATCTACGACTTGCGATTTTAGATTTGGTGTATCCGCTTATCAAACGACCGGTTAATTTGGCAGAATCAAAACAATTCTCGTCAATTAACACGTCCAAGAAATCTCAAATTTTAAATCTAAAATCTCAATAAAAAACCTGTTCAGGATTTTAGATTTTGGATTTTGGATTTGAGATCACTACTGTCCCGGGAAAGCTCACCAGAACTTCCAACACCATCACTTCGATTAAATCTTTTTGTCGC
>CBHROW010000515.1:0-2627 GCA_966080355.1 uncultured Chryseosolibacter sp. | reverse complement strand
GCGAAGAAGAGAATCCATCACACCGACATTCTCCGTTGTAGGTTCAAGCAGAACAGCACCGGCACCATCTCCGAAAATAATGCACGTGGTTCTGTCGGTATAATCGAGGATTGCAGACATTTTATCACCACCGATCACGATCACCTTTTTATACATGCCTGATTCGATGAAGCTCGCTCCGGTTGTTAATCCGAATAGAAATCCGGAACAGGCAGCACCCATGTCGTAGCTGAAAGCATTTACTGCGCCAACGGCTGTTGCAACAATGTTAGCGGTTGCAGGAAATGTCATGTCTGCGGTAACCGTAGCAAAAATGATCAGATCGATTTCCTTCGGGTCAACCTTCGTTTTGTTCAGCAGGTCTTTTACCGCCTCGATACCAAGAACGGATACACCTTTGTTCTCTCCTTTTAAGATCCTTCTTTCTTTGATGCCCGTGCGCGTGGTGATCCATTCGTCCGTGGTCTCAACCATGGTTTCAAGCTCCTTGTTGGTGAGCACGTAGTCCGGAACATATCCTCCGACTCCGGTAATGGCTGCTCTGATTTTTGTCATTTCTTTTTCCCTTGCCGGTTAGCAAACAATAAAAACGAAAAATGCCCGGTATGATCCGAGCAAATTTTTTATAAGATGATCAGGCAAAACACTGCTGTTTTGTTTTCCTGACGTCAGCTTTTTCAGCAGAACACACACGTACACTCAATGTGTGGCCCGACAGCATTATGCAAGCACTTCTTTCTCCATTACTACTTTACCTTTGAAGTAAAGTTTTCCTTCGTGCCAGTAAGCGCGGTGAGGCAGATGATGCTCGCCAGTTGCTGCATCAACAACAAATTGCTTGGCAACGGCTTTGTAATGCGTTCTTCTCTTATCTCTTCGGGTCTTCGAGGTTTTTCGTTTCGGATTTGGCATAACTACAACAGTTTATTTTAATTTCTTCAATTGTTCCCACCGTGGGTCAATGTCATTGTCGTCTTCACCCGAGTCCTGACCGGAAGAATAAATGATCTTTCCTTCCTCGTCACCATCAAGCTCGCCAGCATACCGCGGGTGTAGCTTTTTCATCGGGATCGCCAGGTTGATGAACTCATAAATATATTGTCCGAGCTCAATGCTGTCTGAATCGCGATGGATCATGATGATCTCATCGCTAAGTTCCTCGTTCGCGTCCCCGAATTTGAAGATCATTTTTTGATCGATCTTCAACGGATGTTGGAACGGATCGAGGCTTCGGTCGCAGACCAGCGTTACCTGTCCATTAATTTCAAACCTGGTTTCAATCATGGTTTCGCGCTTGTCCAGGGTCACACTTGCGTGCAAATTTCCCTCAGAAACAAGCCCTGGACCGTATTGCCTGAAAAATTCATCACCGATTTCAAAGTCATAGTGATGGACCTTATTGCTCAGGCCGATGATATTGATCTTAAATGCCTTCATTCTTAGTCAACACCAGGCTTTTAAAAATAAGTCGGCAAATTTAGGAATTTGTGTGGAAAACGCAAAAGTCGGGTTCGAAGAGCCAGGGAGACTGAACTTCCTGAGGCCGGTTCGCCAAAATGCGATTAAAGCTGCTCATTCCGGTGGTCTTCGCGCTCAATGTGCTTGAGGAAGCGCCACAAGAGATAAATGGTACCGCCCATGATGGTTATCAGCACGGTGTAGGAGAATATTTCATAAAACTTTTCCACAAGATTGACCATGAGGTTTTGGCTAAGGTCTGTCGTGCGAGGGGCCTTCCAACTCTTTCAATTCTTTCAAAGACTTGATTAAAGGGCGACAACTGGCGTCATGAACGCAATGAAGAATATCCCGATGTAAACAAATTCAACAACCTGGCGATTCATAAACTATCAATCAGCCTTTGAGTGACATGATATTGCACATAAGTTACAACAAGGCAAACTATAGAAAAAATCATTCCGAAAGCAGCCAATACGCCATCACGTGCGTAATCTAGCCCCTTCATTATCAACGAAAGAGAGCCACCGCCTGTTGCAATCATGAGGATCACAAACAATTTTAGGATTTCAGTTTTGAATTTTATTCGCTCTTTGAGCTTCTCAGTTTCAGAGGTCATGAATCAAATCCAGCGATTATCCTTGTCAAAGAAAAGCTATCCAAGAATGCCGGAAAAGACCCCGAAACAGGGTCAAACAATGAAATCCTTCAGCAGCAGCGTCTTGAACTCTTCGCGGGTTTTCTTGCCGTAGTTTTCAATGACGTAGTCGATTACGCCCTTTTTGAAGCCGAGTTTGATCGCAATGCTCTTGCAAAAAATGATCTCACTTTCAAACACGTTGTGATCGGCAAAAACAAGCTCGATGGTGGAAATGAGATAGTCGAATTTTTGCTCTGGCGAAAGCGCTCCGAGTGTGTCGATAGGCTCGGGATTCTTGATCAAATTGTTGACGCTCTCTTCTGGAAAATTGCGCTCTTTAGCGATCTTGAAGATCATTTCGCGCTCTGCCTTGGCAAAATGTTTATCGGCTTCCGCGAGCTGAATCAAAATATTGAGCTGCTTTTTCGTGACTATATCCATCTCAACGATTACTTGAGATCAAATGTATGAAATAAACGTTTGTTTTGGTCTGAGACGCGTCAAACGGTTGAATGACGGATTCAATAAA
>CBHROW010000514.1:0-2636 GCA_966080355.1 uncultured Chryseosolibacter sp. | reverse complement strand
GCCTGCCGTTGGTTTTTGCAAGTAGTGCGGTAGGCAGGGCCAAGGTTCAGCCCGAGGAAAGCATACCAGCGGCCCGAGCGGCCCCGGAGCGAAAAAAAGATTTGATCGAAGTGATCGGTTTGAGATTCGGAAAAATTTTCTCCTGACAGCAGTGACTCGCGGCTCAAAGCTCGCGGCTCATGTTGCACTACAGCACACTACTTTCTACGCCCGGATGAACTCTCTTCACCACGATCGTATCTCCATAACAATCCACTGCAGTTCCTGCTTCGATGATGGTATATCCACAGTTCTTCTTTGGAATTGATTCGGATGAGTAATTCGAAGGAATGAAATCTGCCCCTGCCATGAGCAGGCAAAACATCACAACAATTCCCAGCAGAGAAAAAAACTTTTTCATAAATGTTTCTATTGATTGGCACAGCCGCGATAAGGCTGCTTACATGTTCACATGATCTGTGATAATGGTGTCTGATTCTTCACGCTGCAAATTTACGGGCAGGTTCGCAGGCTGCGCGACTTTCGAATCAACTTCGAAAACGATTCTTTAAAATAACGTTTGCGGAAAATCGGGATTGCAAACATCAAATACGTTGCGATATATCTCATTCCTTAAATAAACATCGTGTGTGCGGTAATCACCGTTACAACCGATCACTTGTTCGGCCAGGGACTCCTTACACGATGGTCGTAAAAAAATGACGTCTTTTTCGTAATTTTTCTCATCAACCAATTTGCTATGATCATTCGTGTGGTTCGCTTTGCCTTCTTTTTTTTTCACGCACTCTCATTTGCGCAAAATCCTGAACGCCCTGTCGCGAAAGAATTTTCGATCACGCGAGAAGCGCTTGCCGATAAGATCAAAGGCGGATGGGCGGGTCAGACGATCGGTGTAACTTTTGGCGGCCCGACTGAATTTCGTTTCTGCGGAACCATGATCCAGGATTATCAACCCATCACCTGGTACGATGGCTACATCCAGCACACCATGGAGAACAATCCAGGGCTGTACGATGACATCTACATGGATCTCACATTTGTCGATGTGTTCGAACGCAAAGGACTTGATGCTGACGTAAAAGAATTCGCTAACGCCTATGCGAATGCTGGCTATATGTTGTGGCATGCCAACCAGGCTGGCCGATATAATATTCTTCACGGTATTCCCGCACCGCAGTCCGGGCACTGGCTCAACAATCCACATGCTGACTGCATCGACTACCAGATCGAATCTGACTTTGCTGGACTGATGTCTCCCGCGATGCCGAATGTTGCATCAACGATCAGCGACAAGATCGGGCACATCATGAATTATGGCGATGGCTGGTATGGTGGCGTCTATGTCGGTGCCATGTATTCCCTGGCGTTCACCTCCAACGACATTCACTTCATTGTTACGGAAGCGTTGAAAACCATTCCCCCGCAAAGTAATTTTTACAAGGTGATCTCCGATGTGATCGCGTGGCATCACCAATATCCGAACGACTGGAAGAGAACGTGGTTCGAGATCGAAAGAAAATGGACGCAGGATATCAGTTGTCCTGAAGGTGTGTTTGTGCCATTCAACATCGATGCCACTGTCAATGCGGCCTATGTGGTGATGGGCTTGCTGTATGGCAACGGTGATTTCACCAAGACGATGGAGATCTCGACACGCGCTGGACAGGACTCCGATTGCAATCCTTCATCGGCAGGTGGTGTGTTAGGCACGATGTTGGGCTACAAAAATATTCCAGCGTATTGGAAGATGGGACTTTCTGCCGCAGAATCGATCGACTTCAAATACACCACGATCTCACTCAACAAAGTTTATGAACTCGGATTGAAGCACGCAGTTGAAAATATCAAACGCAACGGTGGGAAAGTTGATGGCGATCGACTGTCAATACCGTTGCAAAAGGCTGTTGCAGTTCGATATGAGAAAAGTTTTGATGGACATTTTCCAGGTCAGAAAGTGGACGTGCACAAGCCGTTGACTGATGAGTATACGTTCACATTCGAAGGGATCGGGTTTGTTGTGCGCGGAGAGTCTGCCGCGTGGAATTCGTCATCGCCATACGTTGCCAACACGCAACTTTATATTGACGACAGGCCTGTCGAACGTGTCGAGCTCCCGGCCAGTTATACCACAAGACGTTATGAGCTGTGTTGGAAATATCAGCTGCCGAAAGGAAAACACAATGTACGTTTGAAGATCCTGAATCCCGATCCGAAAAATCCGGTTCAAATCCATGATCTCATTTTTTATAACGACCACCCGCAAGTCGCGGTCCGTTAAACAAATGGCTTTTGCTGATAAGGGAGGATGATCTGGAAGGTCGCACCTTTATTTTCTTCTGAAAACGCGGAGATAAACCCGTGGTGGTTGTTGACAATTTTTTTGCAGATTGCCAACCCGATGCCCGAACCCTCGTATTGATTTCTTTCGTGAAGCCGCTGGAACAATTCGAATACCTTCTCCGCATATTGCTGATCGAATCCGATGCCGTTGTCGAGATAAAAAATGTTAACGTAACGGGCTTTTGGGTTCAGATCATAAAACCGCTTTTGCTCGCCCGTCAGGTCTGTTGCCGCCAATTGAGTGACGGGTGGTGCGTCTCCTTTCGAAAACTTCAGGCTGTTATTGATGAGATTGG
>CBHROW010000513.1:0-2679 GCA_966080355.1 uncultured Chryseosolibacter sp. | reverse complement strand
AGTCGCGTCAGAATGCGAATGATTTTCTGTAGGGGACGAGGAGGCCTCAAACTACAAGCTACAAGCAATATTGTCGGACTTCTCAAAGTCTATTATTTATTCCGCAAGCGGCTGGAAGGAATCATCCTCAATCTTCACAACACCGCTTGAAGCTTGAGGCATTAGTGCCGGGAAAATTTTTTAAATGGAAAAAATCCATTTTGATTCGAACTCATTGGTTTGTACACAAATCTCAAAAGTAGCCCTCTCCTGGATTTTGCATTCCATCTTCCGGTATGCTTCATGAGGGCCTAAGCTTGGCTTCGGTCTGGCAATGGCTTGTGCGGCCAAGGTTCAGCCCGAGAGAACCATACCAGCGGCCCGAGCGGCCCCGGAACGAAAAAAGATTTAATCGAAGTAATCGGTTTGAGGCTCGGAAAATTTTCTCCGAACACTAATGGCTTCGAGTCGCGAGCTATGTTTGTGGATTGATTCATCTCTGCAACAATTTTTACTGGCCAGTGCAAATTTGATCCGAGGCAGAATCGGTGATCGCATGGACAAGATTCAAATTTTGTCGACACAACTCGCAGCCCGCAGCTTAAAGCTTGTAGCCTGAAGCCTTTTGACTGAACCTAATCCAGCAATTTCTTTCCGTCACTCCC
The DNA here is from genome assembly GCA_966080355.1 of uncultured Chryseosolibacter sp. GTDB lineage: Bacteria > Bacteroidota > Bacteroidia > Cytophagales > Cyclobacteriaceae > Chryseosolibacter. The sequence continues at coordinate 2,035 of CBHROW010000513.1, read as the reverse complement.
AGCCAAACGTTGCCTGACAATCTCGTAGATCGCCACTCCGCTCGCTACAGAAACATTCAGCGATCCGATCTTCCCTTTCATGGGAATTCTGGCAAGCTCATCAGCATCACGCAGCAGGTCGTCTGAAATTCCGTCTTCCTCTGAACCCATGATGATTGCAAGCGGGCCGCGAAGGTCAATTTCGTAAATGTTTTTTTGCGTCTTCTCGGTGCATGCCACAACCTTCATCCCACTTTCGCGAAGAAGTTTGATCGTTCTCTTCAGGTCTTTTTCCCGTGCCACGGCCATGTAGTTGAGCGCACCGGCTGACGTTTTCATCGCGTCACTGGTGATTGGAGCGCTTCCCTTTTCGCTGATGACAACACCATCGACACCCGCACATTCTGCTGTGCGAACGATCGCTCCGAAGTTCCGAACATCCGTGACGCGATCGAGAATTAGCACCAAAGGTTCTCTGCCTTCCGAATAGGCCCGATCAACAATGTTGTCGACACTGGCGTAACTCACCGAAGAGAGCAAACAAATAACTCCCTGGTGATTTTTTGACGAGAGTCTTTTGAGTTTTTCCTGTGGAACAAATGTGTATGGAACTTGCCTTTCACGAGCCGTTGTGATAAGCTCTTTAATAAGATCATTCGACAACCCTGACTGGATCATGATCTTTTCGATCTCCTTTCCCGCGTGGATCGCCTCGAGCACTGCCCGTGTGCCGTATATCAAGTCTGACTTTTCCATTTTTACGTATTAGAACCTGGCACTTCGCCACATGTCGATGATCTCATACCAGGATTGCTGAAATTTTTTATCGCGAATCAACACATAATTATCCGGATCAAAAACACTGGCTGATTTAATGAAGGTGAAGCTCGCCCTTCGAATGTCGTCTTTGTAATTCCAAACCTCGCGATCATTGAATTTCAAGGCTTCATCAGGCTGACCGAATACAATGTAGATCATGCCCCGATCCGTTTTCCAACCTTCTTTGTAAGAAGTAAATAAAGCATTGGCCCGTTCTACGCGTTGAAAAAAGTTGCGAACCAATTTCCGCGCGCGATCCGCGTCATTCGTTATTCCAAGCAGTACTTTGTCGAACGCTTTCTTATTGCTGCCTGCCGCGATCATTCGAGCGTGCTCCTGCGCGGTAGTAATATAAACCAACGGTCCGGCTATACTTTGAACATGAGTGTACTTCGGGTAGTCATCTTCAACTCGTAACGCCAGCCCCTCTGCTGAATTCGTGTCACGTTGGATGAGATACAATCCCTTCGATGAAAAGGCTACGGGTTTGTTCTCCCACATATAAAAAGTTGAATCGGTCTTCATTCCTTTAGAAACTTTTCCCTGCGATTCAGCGAACGGAGGTTGAGCAGGCGGGAAGATATCATTATAGTATGAGACGATAGGCTGGCCGAGACCATGGAGTGTTACTTCAATTCCTTTATGGACATATGATTCGACAACTGGGCCGCCTGCGGTCGACACATAGGCATTTACCGGAAACTGCGGTTGAAGCTCTTGAAAATAGAGCCATGCTCTCTTCAAACTTCTGTTGACCAGTTTTGCGACAAGTATTTCCGGATTGGCACTAACCGGGAAGCTGATAATACCTTGCGCTGTTTGCACTGTCGAATCGATTGAAGGAAGTGCCCGTCCGTTTTTGTCACTGAGATTGTCGCGGAGGGTCCATTCCACGGTAAATTTTTCAGCGTCATAGGAAGAGTCGCGCAAAGTAAGTGCATATAGAACGGTCCAGCTGTTTTCACCACGAACCGGGTTCATTGCGAATTCGAACTGCGGCTTAAGATCGTACAGGAAATTAAAGTTGATATCCCGCAATGCCTGACCTGTCGCGGGTGCAAAACTTAGCGCAAACGCAAGAATTAAAAAAAAACATCTCATCATGACGCGTAAAATTTAGAAAATTTTCGGGAGTAGCGACTTGTCGTGCTGACGCGCAATAAATGTTTGACGTGCCAGAAATTTAATTCGGTCGATCATTATTTTTGCGGTCATGAGCAAAATCTACACCACCGAA
>CBHROW010000512.1:0-2694 GCA_966080355.1 uncultured Chryseosolibacter sp. | reverse complement strand
ATCCGATCCAGCGTCTTGTAGCTACCAGCTTCAAACAATAAAGCCGCTTCTTTAATAACATATGGGAATGTTTGTTCGATGACCCAACGCTCGTAGTCGATTGCTACACGCGGGTGCACCAGGCTGTTAAGCATCGCTAATTTTTTCTCATCGTGGAAAACGTTCGATGCAAGGTAAGTTCGGTTAAGACTGCCATCCCCATGGTACGACAAATCACCGAATTCTTTCTTGATCGCCTGAACGAGTATTCCATCGGTGGTCATAAGGTCTTTCGCATGGCTGTCGGCATCGTATACTGGGGCACCAAGAGTTTGAAAGATCTTGCAAACCATACTTTTGCCGGCTCCTATACTGCCCGTAACACCGATCTGCAAAGGTCCGATCACGATCAAAGCTTTATACTTACCGAATCAATTTCGATCACTTCGACAAAGCGCGGAAGCCCCTTGACATGCGGAAGGATTCTTGCCATGCCTTTCGTAAAATTTTTCAAATCAAGTACCGCGCGGGCGGAATCAAGGGATGCATGCGAAAGTAAACTCTCGGGCACAGCCACCGTCACAGGAATGTATCTTTTTTCAACTTCAGAAACGGTTGCCGGCTTATTTTCTCTAGTGAGCAATAGAGAGTCTTTCAATGTTATCATCTTATCGACATGGAACGTCACCATAACGGTTGGCGGGTCGCGCTTGATGATGTCAGACTCCGGCAGATCGATCTCCACATCTTCCGAATAATCTTCATCAATATTCCGCTGGCGCAGCTGCAATCGGAAAGGCTCCTTGATGCGGTTGATGATCGGCTGCGGTCCTTCGACAAAAATAGAATCGGGATCTATTGTTACGTCTGACGCAAGTCCATAACCTTTTTTCAAATTGAATTGAAGGGAATCCATGGTCAGCCTGACCCAACGTCCCGCTTTCGGCTCGAGGTCAACAAACAACGTATCTGTCAAAACAAAATTCAATTCAAGTCCTTCGATCTGACTCGAGAAAAAAACGGGCAACGAACTTCCGACAATCTTTTTGACTTCCGAAGGTCTTTCCAGCGGTATTTCCAAGGGAATTCTCTTCACGCCCGTGCTTCGCTTGAAGAGATCCCAACCGTTACCAGTTACATTGACGCGAACCTGCCTGGGAAGTGCTTTGACGGGAACAAAGTTCTGCTGGTCGTAATCGAACCTAAGGGGAAAGTTGATGTTGGTGGTGTATGACTTGTTGAGCGCGTTGAAGAACCAGAAGATGGTAGCAGCGAAAATGCACAAGACTACTGCCCTCCAGTTCCTGCGATTGAAACGCAGAATGTTGAGTATGGAGTTAAACAGTCTCATGCATTAGCTGTTTAATAAAGTGCGAGTGTTTCGCACGCGTTGAATTATTTTTTTGTCGCTGCTTTGGTCGCGTCTTGAGAGATCGCAGACTTGTTGAAGCGAATGCGGCCGCCTTTCTCAACTTCAAGAATAAAAGTGTCGCCTTCAAGTTCAGCGATGTGGCCGTGAGCGCCACCGATGGTCACTACATAGTCACCTTTCTTGATCTCGTCAATGAATTTCTTTTGGTCTTTCGCTTTCTTCTGCTGTGGACGGATCATGAAGAAATAGAAAATCAGGATGATGGCACCGAAGAAAAAGAATGAGAAGTAAGGATTTTGGCCACCTGAAGCCTGAAGTAAGATCGTGAACATAGTATTGTTTTATTTAAGCCATCAAAGGTATAGCATTTAGGCAATATCGAACAGCCTTTAAACAAAAAACCCAGGCAGCAAACCTGGGTCTATCTAGGATCTTCAAAACCTTACTTCACTGGGCCGTTAGAGCCGTCACTTTTGGGCAGCACCATAGCTTTGAACCGGAGCACGGTTTGTTTCGGCCATGTATTCGCAGTTACTGTGATTACCTTGTTTTGGACGTTCGATTTACCGTTGCTGTCGAACTTGGCTTTTACGAAGCCCGTACCGCCAACCGGAATCGGCTCTTTCGTCCAATCGGGAACTGTGCATCCGCATGAAGGTTGGGCTGACTGAATGATCAAGGGAGCCTGACCTGTATTTTTTACCGTGTATGTATATTCTACTACATCGCCCTCCTTAATTGTGCCAAAGTCATGTTCCGTAGTGTTGAATACTGCAGCTGGAAGCGGGCCGTCAGGTTTCGCCTCAGCAGGCGCTGCAGGAGTGACTGCGTTAGAAGCGGGCGTTGCTGTGCCATTGTTCTTTTTTCCTTCAAGCTCGGCCAGGCGGCTTTCCAGTTCGGCAATTTTCTTTTCTGCGTTTCGGTCTTTGCATGATGTTGCCAGCGCGACAACGGCAAAGAGCATAAAAAATCTCAAAACGATTTTTTTCATATCACACATTCTTAGTTACTCTTCTTACCACGGATTTGCTCCAATAGTTCATCGACATCTTCCAAAAGTTTCTCCGCTTTGTTCTTCGCTTCGTCAACAACCTTCTGGCCTTGCGATTTCGCCTCTGAGGTCAATGGAGTCTCTCTTCCGGAAACGAAATCATTGATCACATCCTGAAGCATTTTGCGATACTTGTCAAGTTGGAACGACAATTTTTCGCGTGTGTTAGAGCCTTTATCCGGTGCGTAAAGAACTCCCAAAATTGCTCCGGTTGCAGCTCCAACCAAAAATGCCAGCAATGTGTTTCCACCTTTTTTGCTCATAAGCTTTCAAAATTAGTGTGCGTTGAAAT
>CBHROW010000511.1:0-2745 GCA_966080355.1 uncultured Chryseosolibacter sp. | reverse complement strand
TTAAATCTCAAATTAAAAATCTTAAATAAAGAGGCTGGCGCCCCCGAGGTGGCTCCAGCCTTTAAGGTTCAGGCAACGATCAATTGAATATCTCCGACAGCTCTGCCGTTGCCGTTTTCGGGCTGATCACGGTCGACACTTTGTTGATCTTGTTGATCGGAAAACCGCCCTTCTGCGCATGCGTTCTCAATATCTGTTCGTTCTCCGCGCGGTAAATGCAGAAGATCTTGTTGTCGGTAACGTAGCTGTGAACCCACTGGATCTCCGGCCCGAGTTCGGTCAGCACCGTGCACGACTTCTGTGATATGCCTTGCAATTGCTCAGCGTTGAGTTTTCCGGCATCGGGAATTTCGCGTTCGATCACGTAGGTGTTCATGTTCTTGTTGTTCATACTTTCTTCAGGTTTGTTTTTGTCATTCTTTGCAGTCTGGGAAAGCGCCACCAGCGACAATGCGAGCAGTACGCCAACCATCAGGAAAATCATTTGTCTCGTTTTCATTTTTTGAAAGGTTTATTTGATGAGACAAATTTCAGCCTTCAGCAAAGTAAACGCTGACACGCATCGACCAACAAATTGTAAAAATGATTCAGGCCAGGGTTTTCTGATAGGCCAAAGGTTGCACTCCAAAACGCTTCAAAAAGCATTTAGTAAAATAGGATGGACTGCTGAAGCCGGCATCAAAAGTTGTCTGTGCGATATTGCGGTCTTCTTTCCGAAGAAGTTCCAGGGCGTTCACAAGGCGATATTCGCGAATAAGATCGTTGGGAGAAAGGCCGGCAACGTTCATGCATTTTCGGTAAAGCTGCGACTTGCTCACATGCATGATCTCACAAAATCCCATCACGTCAAACTCCGGATCGCGCCACCGCGACTCGAGTGTCTCAAGCAAAGTGACGAGAAAACTTTCTTCAACGCCTGACAACGTCTTCAATTGGTCAGCCGCTGCCGTAATATTCCAGTTGTTGTCTTTGAAAAGGCTTCGCACAGCCGATGTCATAATGATTTCGCCCGGCTTCGAAATGCGCGTGAGAAACTGAGCCATCTTGATCGTTGACCCAAAGATCTGCTCATCCTTGTTCACCGGCACACCCGCGTGAATCGCTATGCCAAGCCCGATATTTTCAGCCGCACGTTCGAGTTTTTTACGGATCGCGAGCGCACATTCCAAGGCCTGCTCGTGCGAGGAAAACGACATCACAAATCCTTCTTCGCGCTTGTAAACTTCGCTTCCGCCATGATTTCGGCACTCATCGCGCAAAATCGTACTGTATAATAAGAGTAGTTCCTGCGCACGTTCTTTGCCGAGCTGATGTTGAAGCAACTTCGAATCCGCAACGCGAGTCAGCAGAATGATTCGAAAGGCCGGGTCGCTGAATACTTTGAGATGGGTCTTGTCAGATCTTACGTCTTCCGGATCCTGTATCCTTCCCAAAAATGCTTTCACCACATCGGTATTCACCTGGATAACCTCATGCGGAACTAGTCCGTGCGATTTGGCGTGTAGTTCCTTAACCGATTCTTTATCGGGAGCTTCAATCAGGCAAAAGACGCAGCCTTTGTCGGCATCGTGCCAGTAGGTCATCGCTTTGCAGTCAAAAGCATCCTGGATCTTCACATCCAGCAAGTGGGCTTCGGCAAGCTCACGGGCACTCACACCCGGGGCGATATGGAGGTCAAGGAAAATAGGCATCTTTAGCAGGACAAATTAAGATAACCCATTTCGCTCCAAATAGAAAATTTGATTCAAAGAATTGTAAAATTAAGTCACAGGGATGCGGGCTGCGATTTGCGCTTCGGCAATTCATCGTTTGATCAACGTTCGAACAAAGAATTTCTGACCGCCTTTTAGTTGGGCAAGGAACGACCCAGAGGGCAAGCTCGTTATATCAACGGTGCCATCGGCCGGGATCTCTTTTTCCATCATGACTTTGCCTTGCAGATCAATAACGGTGATGGTCTCAACATCCGATGCTTCCACTTTGACAAACGTGGTCGCAGGATTCGGGAATAGCCTCAGCGCATCTAACTTGTCTTCGAGCGCGGTTATCAATACCGGATCTGCAAAATCGCTGACGCACCCGTTAGCAACAGATCTGGCTGTATACATTCGCACAAGATTCGAAGTAATCGTAAGATTCGATGCGTTGTTGCGAAGCACCACGCCATCTCCATACCAAATAATTTCGCCTTGAATGTCGGATACAATCGCCAGCTTTTCTCCGACAGCTTCCAGATGCAAGACTGGCGGCACTGGCTTGATGCAGAACTCGCGAGCTACCGGTTTTTCATTTGCACCCTTGGTTTCAAAAACGAAAGATAGTAAAATCAAAAGTTGAAAAAGAATGACCTCATTGCCTAACTTGAAGGCCAGTCCAAAAATTTCAAACCGATTATGTCAATCACGTCTTTCAAAATCACGCCTCCAGTTCAGGGCAGCTATGCATTAGTCAACGGCTTGACTATGTACTACGAAATCCACGGAACCGGATACCCTCTCGTTTTGATTCATGGCGGAGGATCGACCCTCGAAACAACATTCGGACGAATCATTCCGACTCTTTCGAAGGCACATCAGGTGATTGCTGTGGAGATGCAGGCACATGGCCACACGGCTGACATAGACCGAGACATGACATTCGAGCAAGATGCTGACGACATCGCTGCGCTATTAAAGCATCTGAAAATCCCTAAAGCTGATATCTTCGGATTCAGCAACGGTGCAAGTACAACACTGTTCGTTGCGA
>CBHROW010000510.1:0-2747 GCA_966080355.1 uncultured Chryseosolibacter sp. | reverse complement strand
AGCTGGGTTAAGATGCCGGACGGAAGCAATGCTGCGAATTATTCGATCAGTCCGTACGGTGCTGGGCAGTTCGCTACTGCAGCCGGTGCTATGGCAGCGCTGATGATGGAGCGCAAGCTCGAGCTTGGAATGGAAGGCCATCGCTATTTCGATTTGCAGCGCTGGGGCGTTGTGACTACCGAACTCGGCCGTATCCTTGCCTATGAGAAAGGGCTGCGTCCTTCTGCATACAGCGGTGCGTCCGTTGGATCGGAAGACGTGAACTTCCCTATTCCTCAACGTCAGATCGACTTGAGCAATGGAAACATTGTGCAAAACCGATAGTTTAAACTAAACAATGAAAAGCCCTGGCTCACGTCAGGGCTTTTTTTTTCCGATCGTTTGCTGGCTAAGCCAATAGTAATTCATAATATTTGATGTTGTCGGATTTGATTTGGAACCCCATGATGAAATACCTGATACCCGCAGCGTTCCTGGTGACACTTGCATCGTGCAATAAACCCACACGTTTTGATCGACTCTCCGCTCGCGACCCCGGAGTAGATTTTGTGAACACCGTAGAAGAAAAAGACAGCTTCAACATTCTTCACGATGAATACATGTACAACGGGGGGGGCGTGGGTATTGCCGATCTTAACAATGACGGACTTGCCGATCTGATCTTCTCGGGTAACAAAGTGTCGTCTCGTATTTATGTGAATGAGGGCGATCTTAAATTCAAAGATATCACCGCCAATTTCGAAGGGCTCAGCAATGACCAATGGTACAGCGGAGTGGCTATTGTGGACATCAACAACGATGGCTGGCTTGACGTGTACCTCACTTCCACATCAGGAAAAAACCCTGAAAAGCGAAAAAATAAATTGTGGGTGAATCAAGGCAAAAGTGCTGATGGCGAACCTCACTTTACAGAACAAGCCTCCGCCTACGGTATCGACTATGATGGCTACACGGTGCATGCCGGTTTTTTCGATTATGATCTTGACGGTGATCTCGATTTGTATCTTCTCAATAACATTGTGAACAAGTCAGTGCCGACCAACTATCGCGCGAAAATTGTCGATGGGAGTTCGATCAACAACGACAAGCTGTATCGCAATGAAGGCAATGGAAAATTTACTGACGTCACCATTGAAGCCGGAATTTTATATGAAGGTTATGGACTTGGTCTTGCATTCGGTGACATCAACAAAGATGGTTACCCGGATATCTATGTTTCCAACGACTACATCTCCAACGACATTCTTTACATCAACCAGGGCAACGGCACGTTCAAGAACATGTCGGAACAGTATCAGTCGTATCAATCCAGGTTCTCCATGGGTAACGAAATGGTAGACATGAATAACGATGGAAATCTCGATATCATGTCTGTGGATATGATGCCTGAATTGTATGCGCGCAAGAAACAAACCATCAATGGCAACAGTTATGTGGTCTACATCAACAACGAAAAATATAAGTATCAGCCGCAGTATGTGCGAAACATGATCCACCATCACAACGGGTTTCTCAATGGAAAAATGTTACCGATGAGCGAGGTAGGCCAAATGGCTGGGCTCTTCGAAACCGAGTGGAGCTGGTCACCGCTATTCGCAGATTATGACAATGATGGCGACCGCGATCTGTTGATGACCAACGGATTTCCAAAAGACCTTACCGACAAGGACTTTACAAATTACAAAGCGCAGGTGTATGGATTTATCGCGACAGACCGGCACATACTTCCCAAAATTCCCATTGTGAAAGTGTCGAACTACGCGTTTGAAAATACCGGTGAATACAGCTATGCAGATAAAACTGAAGAGTGGGGCATGAATCGTCCATGTTTTTCCAACGGTGCTGCTTTTACAGATCTGGATAACGATGGTGATTTGGATTATGTGGTGAATAACATCAATGACCCCGCGTTCATTTATCGCAACAATACCATTGGCACAATGAATGACCATCCCAATTACATTGCTCTTCGCTTGAAAGGAAAGTCGCCCAACGCCCAGGCTATTGGCGCTAAAGCTGAGATCTGGTTTGGCGGTCATTATGCCTACCAGGAACTGTTCCTTAATCGGGGCTATATTTCATCAGTTGATCCAATCATCCACTTTGGACTTTCCGATCACAACGCGATTGACTCCGTGGTGATTCATTGGTCGGGCGCTAAAGAAAAAACGGTCCTGGTCAACCTTAACCCGAATCAGATTCACTTCATTGATCAGTCAACCGTTGAGATCAAACCAGATGTAAAGAGACCAGAAATGATCACCACTCTTTTTTCATCTGCGAACGGTGTGATCCCTTATCAACATCAAGAACAAGATTACATCGACTTCTTTCAGAATCAACGCATACTTCAGCACAAGCTATCGCAGATCGGCCCATGTATTGTGAAAGGTGACCTGAATGGCGATGGACAGGAAGATCTGCTCGTGGGTGGATCTGTGGAATCACCTGCTGCCGTTTTCATCCGCAAAGGCGCCACGTTTGTGTCCGCTTCTATGGAAGGCCTTACCGATAAGAAAGGGTGCAATGAATCGGACATGGCCATTCTCGATATTGATGGCGATGGCGATCAGGATGTTATTTCGGTATCCGGTGGATATTCCGTTGAAAATGATGGAGACTATGTTCACTCGCTTTACAGGAACAACGGAAAGTCGTTTGAGAAAGTAGCTTTACCCATTCCGCCATTTCCTGGTTCGATAGTTCGTCCGTTCGACTTTGACCATGATGGAGATCAGGATCTGTTT
>CBHROW010000509.1:0-2793 GCA_966080355.1 uncultured Chryseosolibacter sp. | reverse complement strand
AATGGGACCGCGGTCGGTTTGATCAATATCGGTGCGTCAGGATATCTTGCAACCTATTCATCGGATGTATATCCCGTTAACATCGAGATTGCGAGTGGCACAAATAAAAACTTAAGAATGGCGTCAGACCCCTATACAAAACAAATTCAAAACGGATTGATCTACTCGAACGCATCATGGATGACTGGACGCCAAGACTGGGCACTCGGCTACGGATTGAAAAAGTTTTACCTGAACCGCGATGCAGCACCGGGCTATAATCACTTTCGATTTTTGGCGTTCGGTATGGACTTACTTCATGTGAATCATGAACGAAGAAAAATTACGCGCGAATTGAGCTTGCTGACGCGCCCAACGATCATGGCGGGTTCAAAGCTCAATCCGAAAAACAAACGCTATTATTTTTTTGTCGCAGCCTCTTACAATGTTTATTTTTCGAAGTCGGGTAGCAAAATCGATCGCTTTGTTGCAGGCGAAAAAACAGGTGCCCAGCATTGGCCCGGGTTCTCTGCAGGAATATTGATGCAATAATTGACAGGAAGGCGCCCGGATCTTACGAGATTAGCCGTTGTGGTCCGTTCAACCAGTGACTATCTGACGGGAACCTTGCGAATCAATTTTGAAAATAAACCTGGCGAGAGACGTTTGATGTAGACACCGAGTACTTCCAGTCCCCCGATGTATACTTCATCTTTTTTCTTCTCGATGGCGGTTACAATTTTCTCAGCGCACCAATCCGCGGGTCTTCCTTGGTATTGTGCGTTGTCCATCTTGTTGAGTTTGCTTCCATCGCCAGTAAGAGCCGAGTAAGTGATCGGTGTGTGGATAAACCCCGGACAAATCATGGTAACTTTGATGTTGTCTTGAAAAAGTTCTGCGCGAACGGCATCGAAGAATCCGTGAAGTGCATGTTTAGCTGCGGCATATCCGGAGCGATACGCTGTTCCAAATTTTCCCGTAAGGCTCGTGACCACAACAAAGTGTCCGTGTTTGTTCCTGATAAAATGCGGTAGAATGAATTTTGTGATCGCAACAGCTCCGAAATAATCGATCTCCATGATCCGCCTGTCGACATCCAATACCGTGTCTTTGATAAGACTACGCTGCCCTATGCCGCCATTGTGAACAACGATGTCAACGCGACCGAACAGTTGGATTGCGGCTTGTGTTGCCAGTTGAAGTGTTTCGCTTTTTTCCAGGTCGAGCGGGAGAACCCGTACGTTGGGTTGGGCACCAGCGTGGCAGTTTCCCTTCACACGTTCGAGCTCATCTTTTCTCCTTGCGGACAAAATAAGTTTTGCACCTTTTTTTGCGAGACGATAGGTCAACGCTTCACCAATGCCGGACGAAGCGCCTGTGATCCAAATGACCTTTCCTGAAAGCTTGCTCATAATATTTTCTTAACGCGATCATAGATAACAAAATCGAACGCAAAGGCATGCCGCTCATCGGCAGGATGGTGAACGCGTGAAGACTCTTTCCACACGCTATGATTGAATTCGGGGAAAAATGTATCACCATCAACATTTGCTTTGATCTCCGTCAGGTAAAGTCGATCGGCAGCACCCAACGTCAAAGTGTAGATCTCAGCGCCACCGATAACGAACACTTCCGCTTCATGGGCTTGTTTGGCGATCGCTAATGCGTCATCAACGCTGTGGACCACGGTGCATCCGGGCGCATCGAAATTCTGTTGCCGTGTAACAACAATATTTGTTCGGTCGGGCAGCGGCTTGAATTTTGGATGGAGAGAATCGTAGTTTTTGCGACCCATGATTACATGGTGACCCTTCGTGGTATTCATGAAGAATTTCATGTCGTCAGGAAGTTTCCACGGCAGGTCATTCTTTCTTCCAATGGTCCGGTTTGCCGCAACGGCAGCTATCAATGAAACGATCATGTTATAATTTGTTTCCCCGAAAAAATTCGGAGATGGTCATTTTCTTTTTTCCTTCGGGCTGAAGCTCATCAATGGAAACGATGTCAGAGGCAGTGTTCATCAATAGCGAGTCTTTCTGATTCGTTTCAAATTCTCCAGCAGCTTTGTCCGATTGTTTTTTCATCACGCTCACACGATGGATCTTATAGAGTTTTCCGTTCAATGTTGTCCATGCTGACGGATATGGATTTAATCCGCGAACAAAATTGCGAATTTGTTCAGCGCTGGATTGCCAATTGATCTCACAAGTTTCCCTGAAAATCTTCGGTGCATGTTTGGCGGATGGGTCGTGCTGTTGCGGTGTCGATGAATAATGTTTCGATGCAACCGCAGTGACAGTCTTCAAAACAAGATTCGCGCCTTTCTTCTTCAGGCGGTCATACAGTGTTCCTGCAGTGTCATCGTGCTGAATGGTTTCTTTCTCCTGCATAATGACAGCGCCAGTGTCAATGTCGTGTTGAAGAAAAAACGTAGTGACTCCCGTCTCCTTTTCTCCATTGATGATGGCCCAGTTGATTGGCGCAGCTCCGCGGTATTGTGGCAGCAACGATGCGTGTAAATTGAACGTGCCGATCACGGGCATATTCCAAACCATTTCAGGCAACATGCGAAAAGCAACAACAATTTGAAGATCCGCTTTTAACGCGCGCAGATGTTCGATAAATTCAGGGGCTTTGAGATTTGTTGGTTGAAGAACCGGCAAATTGTTTTTCAATGCGCACTCCTTAATAGGCGAATGAACAACTTTTTGTCCACGCCCTTGAGGCTTGTCGGGCGCAGTGATCACCGCCACCACATTCCATTTGTTTTCAATAAGGATTTCGAGACTCGGAACCGCGAATTCGGGCGTGCCC
>CBHROW010000508.1:0-2796 GCA_966080355.1 uncultured Chryseosolibacter sp. | reverse complement strand
GTCCGCTTCAGAGATCGTTGCTGGCTCTCTGCAAGATTATGACCGCGCTGTGCTTATCGGAGAAAAAACCTTTGGAAAAGGATTGGTTCAAACCACCCGACCCCTTTCCTACAATGCTCAACTGAAAGTCACAACCGCCAAGTATTATATTCCAAGCGGTCGTTGCATTCAGGCGCTTGACTATACACATCGAAGAGATGATGGTTCCGTTGGTAAGGTTGCCGATTCACTGAAATCGGAGTTCAAAACAAAATACGGGCTCAAAGTATATGATGGAGGAGGGCTCGATCCTGATATTGAAATTGAAGGCGAGATCCTTGGGCCGGTTGCTGAACTCCTGATTAACTCGGGTTTGATTTTTGAATTTGCAACCAAGTACTGTGCAGAAAACCAAGCCGTTCCTAATTTCAAGACTTTTAAATTATCTGACGCTGATTACAACGCATTTGTGGAATGGGTGAAGACGCAGAAATTTCAGTATGTCACTCCACTGGAAAAAAATACAAATGACCTCGTTGCTGCCGCGAAAAAGGAACGGTTCTATCAGGAGGTGGAAAAAGAACTGAATAGCCTTCGGGCAAAGATCGAAATAAATAAAGCCAACGATCTCATTCGCTTTAAGTCGGAGATCATCCGCCTGCTCGAAGAACAGATTGCTTTCCATTACGCGATGAGCGAGGGCGAAGCCCAATTCTCGATCTCGCACGACCCCGAAGTGATAGAAGCACGGAAAGTGTTGAACGATCAAGCCAGCTACAAGAAGATTTTAATGCCGCAGGAATGGCATTGATCCTCAGTGTTGAAACATCGGCTGCCGTGTGCTCTGTAGCGCTTCACGACCGGGGCGCCTTGATGAAGACCTTGTCGGTCGATGAACCACAAGCCCATGCAGCGAAGACAGCCATATTGATCGAAAAGCTTTTTGAAGAAACAGACCAGCAAATTTCCTTACTTCAGGCGGTTGCCGTATCCTCGGGTCCCGGTTCTTACACCGGACTTCGCATTGGCACATCGGTTGCAAAAGGTCTTTGTATGGGATTGAACATTCCATTGATTTCTGTTCCTACACTTGATCTGCTTGGTGAAGCTGTTGACAACAATGATATGTTACTCTGCCCAATGATCGATGCGCGCAGAATGGAAGTCTTTTGTAAGGTAATTGACGAAAGAAAAGTTACAATAGCCGAGACCCAAGCGTTGATCGTAGATGAAAACTCGTTTCGTGAACTTTTAGAACACCGCCAGGTGTTGTTTTTGGGTGATGGAGCGGCTAAGTGTCAGTCAGTGATCAGGCACCCCAATGCCCGCTTTATTGATGGCATTGTGCCGATGGCCAAGAACATGGGTCCGATCGCGTTTCGTAGATTTGAAGACAGCCAGTTTGAAGACTTGATTACGTTCGTTCCGTTTTATCTCAAAGATTTTCAGGCGAAGAAAGCCGCGTCATTTTTTTGATCATGGAAGCCGAAAAAGAAATTGTTAATCGCGTGGCCAATAGCCCACTCGTGACTTTTGATCTCGAGGAATTATACGTTCCCGGAGAACGCGTGTTGATTGATATTAAGGATCAGTTGTTCCAGGAAATGATCTTAAGAGAAAAAGATTTCAGAAATTTTATCAAGTCAACGGACTGGAATCAGTATCGCGAAAAGTTTGTTGCTGTCACATGCTCTGCAGATGCAATTATTCCGCATTGGGCATATATGCTGATCACTTCTGCGCTTCAACCACACGCGCGCAAAATTGTGTTCGGCTCTCTCGAAGATTTAGAGACGAATATTTTTTTCGAACAGCTTTCTCGTATCGATTGGAATAAATTTTCCAATGAGAAAATTGTGATTAAAGGTTGCAGCAAGGTCAATGTGCCCGCTGCCGTTTACGTGGAAGCCACACGATTGCTAATGCGTTGTGCGTCAAGCATAATGTTCGGTGAACCTTGTAGTACCGTTCCCGTCTACAAAAAATCGAAAGCATAATCCACTCGATTTAAGGAGAATGTTGATAAGTATTTTCAGCATTTTTTTGTCACTCTGAAATCTGTTTCTACATTTGAGGCCCTTTTGGAAGAAGAGGGAAAAAAATCAAAAAAATTTACTGGCTGTTGCAAAGAATAAAACCATCACTTACCTTTGCACTCCCAATTCAGGAAAAGGGTCAGAAATCGGAAGGATTCTGAAACTGAAAACTGAAGGTTGTTAACCAACCACAATTGATTGACCGAACAGATTCTCGTTCGGATTGAAATCAAAACGTTCTTTGAATGGATGATAATTGATAGCGGACCCATTCATGATCTTGCGAGAGGTTGTGGATGAGTTAAATTCTTTAAAAGGAAACAAAAGGAATCGAGAGCCATGAGATAGAATCGATAGAGGTTCTATCGGAAAAAGGGTATCAAACACACATTTGAGCTAGCATTCGATCAGCGATAGCTGATGAAAAGACTAGCCAGGTTAGAGGCTCGAATGTAAGAGTTCGGGGCTCGAAGCTTAGGAAATTACAATGGAGAGTTTGATCCTGGCTCAGGATGAACGCTAGCGGCAGGCCTAATACATGCAAGACGAACGGTAAGATGGGTAGCAATACCTATCCTAGAGTGTCGTAAGGGTGCGTAACGAGTATGCAATCTGCCCTCAACAGGAGAATAGCTCCCCGAAAGGGGAATTAACACTCCGTAAGATTGTGGTTCGGCATCGAACAGCAATTAAAACTCCGGTGGTTGAGGATGAGCATGCTTCTGATTAGCTAGTTGGTGGTGTAACGGACCACCAAGGCGATGATCAGTAGGGGAACTGA
>CBHROW010000507.1:0-2820 GCA_966080355.1 uncultured Chryseosolibacter sp. | reverse complement strand
CAGAAAGCTTTACAGGCTTGCCATCCTGGTCGTTAACCGTGAAGTCCGGGGCTTTGTCGCCAACTTGAAGTGCCATATTTAGAAGAGTTTGTGCGTGTAGGTGGTAGTGTTGCCTGCCTCATCGGTTACCACAAGCTTTAACTCACCCTTCAACGGCACACGCTTATCCAAACGCTCAGACCAGATGGTTGCAGATTTACTATCGAAATGCATCAACAGCCATTTGCCATCAATACTTGCCTGGTAGTCGGCAATCCCAGAAAGATTATCCCTGATCTTGAAACGAACCGTGTTGGTATTGATAGAAAGTGGTTTGATCGTTGGAGGAATAGTATCGCGCATGATGGTGAACTCACCGAATTCCCGCGTGGCAAAATGAACGCCTCCGTTCTCCCATCCGCCACCGAGATAAGTTGCTGCGCGTCCGTTCATTCGATACACCGCATACGACTTATCCCATTCATATTTCTGATTTGGACGAATAACGACCTGGATCGACTTATCCAGCGGCACCGTGCGGGGTCCGATAACAAATCGCTCTGCACTATCAGCCGTGATGACGTGACGAACATTCAAATAGACCGTGTCGTAGAGCGCCCCTTCCGGGAACTCGACATCGAGATCGCCTCCATAATATTTGTACTCACGTCCTGAAGGAACTATAGCTTTAATGCTCGGGCGAATAATCTTGTTGTAAACCATAACTGAGTCAGGAACGGTTTTTCGAAGATCGATGAGGTAAACAGCGCGGAGCGAATTGAAATAATCTGCTTCCAATTCAACCGATTGACCTTTGGAATAGACCAATGCTTTGGAACTGTCTGGCAATCCTGGCTTTGCTGAAATCGCCATCACATTTTCAATAATATCGTACTCGATCGGATTTTTCATTGCCTCGAGTATTTTAGAATCTTTTGTCAATGGGCTCGACTTCAGCGTGAAAGTTACGTTACTGGCGTTGCCGTAGCTGTCTTTCATCACCACCTTCACTTTTGAAGATGCGTTGGGCACGATACTGATCTTTCCGCTGCCGGGTGATTTTCCGTAGAAGTCTAGGTTGTTTCCATCATCGCGGTAGAGCTTGTAGAAACGCGTTCCCGAGTTGCGGAGCGTTTTAAAATCCATCAGCGTATAAATTGCTCTCGTCTCTGCGATATTGATCTTATCAATCGACTGATTGAAAACCAGTTGACTGTCAACTTGCATGGAGATGTAATTCACGCCTCCGTAAAACTTACTTCCCGGAGCGAGCTTGTCTTTTGCCAGGATCTCAACGCCAATGTTACCGGACGCGAGAATAGGAGTGGGCAGCGCAAAGTTATTTCCCACACGCTGCGCATAAAATTCAAACCGTCCGAATTTATCATTGATGCGCGAATTGATATCGAGTGTTTTCAGGGCGATCTTTTCAACCGCAGGAGGGAGCTTGTCGACAATCTCAGAGAACGATTCCACGATCAGTGGATTGAGTGCAAAATTGTTTGCATCACGGATGTCGAAGTGCAGATGCGGGCCGCTGCTCGATCCTGAATTTCCAGATAAGGCAACGGTATCACCTTGCCTGACTTTGAACTGATTTTCACGGAAAAACAGATCAACGTTCGCGGTTTTCCTGCGGTACTGTTCTTCAAGAACATACTGGGCTACTTCTCCGGTGAATTTGTCGAGATGGCCATAAAGTGTGGTGTGCCCGTTGGGATGTGTGATGTATAGTACATTACCGTAGCCGGAAGGACTCACCGTCACGCGCGACACATAGCCACTCTTCGAAGCACGCACCGGAAGGCCGATAATGTTGTCCGTACGGATGTCAATACCTGAGTGGAAATGCGTGCTGCGAAGTTCTCCCATAGTGCCGGCCAGGGAGCCTGGAAGCCCAGGGTTGATCGGATACAGATATTTCTCTTCGCCCGCGAATTTTTCTTCGGGTTTACTGAATTGTGCTGAGGAAAAAAATGGACAAACCGTTGCTACAATCGCAACGATCCTACTTAACGTCAAACTCCAACAGTTTTTCATTTTCTATGAATGCAGCTAGTCTGTCACCAACCTTAACCGGGCCAACCCCCTTCGGAGTTCCCGTAAAAATCAAGTCACCGGTGCGCAGGGTAAAAAATCCAGAGAGATACGAAATTATGTAATCGAAGTCGAATAACATAAGATTTGTGTTACCCTGCTGCCGAACTTCACCATTGATCGCTAAACTGAAATTTATCGACTTGAGATCCTTAAAATCTGATACCGGCAGGAACTTGTCTGATACCGGGGCTGACCCGTTGAAACCTTTTGCAATGTCCCACGGCAACCCCTTCTCCTTTGCCTTCTGTTGCAAATCGCGTGCGGTGAAATCGATTCCAACTCCGATCGCGTCATAATATTTTGAAGCGAACTTGTCATGGATGTTCTTTCCTTCTTTCGAAATGCGAAGCACCAGTTCAACTTCGTGATGAATATCTTTTGAAAACTCCGGATAATAGAATGGAGCATTGTTCCGCAGAACTGCCGTGTCGGGTTTAGTGAAGATTACCGGCTCATCCGGGCGTTCGTTATTCAGCTCTTTAATGTGTTCCGCATAATTTCGCCCGATTGCAAAGATTCTCATCGAAAAGTTAATTTTGGTTCATAATTTTGGCACAAATCTAGTAAACAACCTTCCGTGCGGGAAGTGCACTTTAACTATAAAAATAACATTATGATGCGATACCTAATAGTTCTTACATTTTTTGGCCTTGTCGCATGGGGCTGTTCTCAAGTGCCGGTAACCGGCCGCAATCAATTGAGTCTTGTGTCAAATGCGGAGATCATCCCCGTAGTGAGACA
>CBHROW010000506.1:0-2836 GCA_966080355.1 uncultured Chryseosolibacter sp. | reverse complement strand
CCAATTTGTAGTAAGTCTTGAACGATTCCCGGTTGGTGACCAGGTGTCCGAGGAATATAAAGTACTTGCCAATCTCGCTGATCATGCTGCAATTAAATCGCTGCAAATATTAAATTGCTTAAAGATACTTGAAAATTGAACACCCACAATGCGTAAACTCATAGTCGTCACAGGCGGATCGAAAGGCATCGGGCGCGCCATCCTCGAAAAATTTGCTTCACAGGGATTTGATATCTGCACCTGTGCGCGGAATGAAAAAGAGCTTCTCGAGCTGGAGGACAAATTTCACGCAGCCTATCGCGATATTCAAACTTATACGGCCAAGTTCGATATGTCGGAGAAGAGCCAGGTCAAGGGATTTTGTGATTGGGTCATTGGCCTGCAGCGCCCAGTGGAAGTACTGGTTAATAACGCGGGCTATTTTCTACCTGGAGAGATTGTTACCGAACCTGAGGGAACCCTCGAAAGTATGATCAACGCAAACCTGTACAGTGCGTACTATTCAACGCGCGGTATTGTGCCGCAGATGAAAGCCAGAAAGTCCGGACATGTATTCAATATCTGTTCGATCGCCAGCATCAAAGCTTATGCGAATGGAGGATCATACGCCATCTCGAAGTTTGCTGTGCTCGGACTTTCAAAATGCTTGCGTGAAGAATTGAAAGATCATGGAATACGCGTAACTGCAGTGATGCCCGGTGCCACCCGCACGCGCAGCTGGGAATCGTCAGATCTTCCCGATGAAAGATTCATGAGCATTGAAGATGTTGCCGACACGATCTACAGTGCGTATGCGATCTCGAAGCGAAGCGTGGTTGAAGAGATCATTATCAGACCGCAGCTGGGAGACATTTGAAGGGAGCTGAAAGCTGAAAGCTAAAAGCCGAAAGCTGGCGTATTGAAGCTCTTTCGTGACTGCGGAAAATTTCACCGTTTGCCTGAAATTCCAATCAGGAACAAATCGATAAAATTCCTGTTATTAATCAGATTAGGGGGAAATGTCCTGAGAGCGGCACGCCCAGCTTTTAGCTTTCAGCTTTCGGCTTTCAGCTTTTAAAACGTTAATTTTGAGAACAAATACTCAATCGTGGATTCGCAAATCGCAACTATAAAACAATACTGCAACAGTCTGGTAAAATACAGCAGGCGAAAGACCATTGAGGTCAAAATTGGAGATATTGCCATGGGTGGCGAAAACCCGATCCGAATCCAATCGATGACCACGGTCGATACCATGGACACGAAAGGATCGGTCGAGCAAGTGATCCGCATGGTAGACGCGGGCTGCGAATACGTGAGGATCACTGCGCCATCGATCAAAGAAGCCCAAAACCTCGAGGTGATTAAGAAGGAGCTCAAGGCGCGCGGTTACACGGTTCCATTGATTGCCGACATTCACTTCACACCGAATGCCGCTGAACTTGCGGCCCGTATCGTTGAAAAAGTGCGTATCAATCCTGGCAACTATGCTGACAAAAAACGGTTCGAAGAAATTGAATATACCGATGCGTCATACGAAGCAGAGCTCGCACGCATTCGCCAAAAATTTATCCCACTGATCAAGATCTGCAAAGAGCATGGAACAGCAATGCGCATTGGTACCAACCACGGCTCGTTGTCTGACCGTATCATGAGTCGCTATGGCGATACGCCACTGGGCATGGTCGAATCTGCGCTGGAGTTTCTTCGTATTTGCGAGGACGAGCGATACTTTGACATTGTGCTGTCGATGAAATCCAGCAACCCGCAAGTGATGGTTCAGGCATACCGACTGCTGGTGCAAAAGTTGGATGAGGAGGGCTTCAAACCCTATCCGCTTCACCTGGGTGTTACCGAGGCAGGCGATGGAGAAGACGGAAGAATAAAATCATCGGTTGGGATTGGAACACTGCTCGAAGACGGACTTGGCGACACCATTCGTGTTTCACTTACGGAAGAACCGGAGGCAGAGGTGCCAGTAGCCAAAGCGTTGGCCGATCGCTATGGTCATCGCAGCGGTCACGATCCGATTCCGCCCATCAAACACTACCCGATCGATCCCTTTTCCTACAGCCGCAGGGTTACCCATGAAGTACTCAATTTCGGAGGACATCAAGTGCCGCGGGTGGTAGCGGATTTTTCAACGAAAGAAAAAATTTCAGCCGCATCTTTTTTTGCGCTCGGCTATCAATACTCTGTTCCGCTGGACAAATGGAACATTACCGACATGGCATGCGATTATGTTTTCCTCGGTGACAACGTGATAGATTTTGAAGTTCCGGGCACACTCGGATTGATCTTCAATCATAAGACCTGGTTAAAGCAAAAGGAAAGCGACCAACGGTATCCGTTCATCCGATCGGAAGAATATCTTGCTGGCGTTGAGCTTTCGCGCAAAGGCAACTTTGTTTACGCCTGTCTCAGCGATGTTACTCCCACGCTTATTGCCAAACTGAAAACGGATTCAACAGCAATTCTGCTCATCGACACTTACAACAAGCACGGCATGGCTGAGCAACGCAGGTTATTTGTCGAATTGATGGAGCATGATTGTCGTATACCGGTTTTGATCGGTCGCGCTTACCAAAATCTCTTTGCTGAAAACCTACAGTTGCATGCTGCGACCGACATCGGAGGCTTGCTGATCGATGGATTAGGTGATGGAACATTTATCGCAGCTGAAAATTGTGGCGGTGATAAGGTCGTTAATGAAACTGCCTTCAATATTTTACAAGCAACACGCACCAGGATCTCCAAGACCGAATATATTTCCTGTCCATCGTGCGGCCGAACATTGTTTGATCTCCAGGAAACTACCGCGATGATCCGTTCGCGCACTTTTCATTTGAAAGGCATC
>CBHROW010000505.1:0-2861 GCA_966080355.1 uncultured Chryseosolibacter sp. | reverse complement strand
TCCCGTTTAATTGGTAAATTTACAAACCCTGTCAAACCCTGACCCCACGCATGGAAGATAAGGAACGAGCTATCCGCGAGCTTCATCAGAAAATTGAAGAGCTCGCACGGAAACAAAAAGCTTTTCAGGAAGAGATCCAGAAAATTCAAAACGACATTTTCACGCTCGATCTCAGCGATCGATCCGTGAATGTTTCGGCAGTAAAAAAACCGGTTGAAGAAATCCAGAAGGCTCCAGCACCTTCAACGCCCCGCCCGGCTCCGCCTGCACCCGCTCCGATCCGAATGCCGGAGCCAGTTGTTGCCACGACCCGCGCTGCAAAAAAAACGCGAACCCCGATCGAAGAATTCATCGGCACCAATTTGTTGAACAAGATCGGCATCGCCATTCTGGTGATCGGCATTGGTTTTGGCGTAAAGTATTCGATCGACCATGAGCTGATCAATCCGCTAACGCGAATCATGCTCGGATACCTGGCGGGTGTTATACTCATATTTCTCGCAATTCGTATCAAGAAAAATCACGCAAACTTCAGCGCGGTACTGCTCAGCGGTGGAATGGCCGTGTTTTATTTCATCACGTTTGCTGCTTACGATATCTACCAACTCATACCGCAGGCCGTTGCATTTGCGATGATGGTGATGTTTACCGCGTTTACTGTTTTTGCTGCGATCCAATACAACATGGAAACCATCGGCATCATAGGACTTGTGGGTGCTTACGCGGTGCCGTTTTTATTGAGCGATGGTTCGGGCCGCGTGATGATACTTTTTTCATACATCACCATCATCAACGCAGGCATCCTGGTGCTGGCATTTAAGAAATACTGGAAACGTCTCTATTATTTTGCTTTCGCATTGACGTGGTTGTCGTATGGTGCATGGTGGGTGGATCAATTCGTGGCAAGCAAACACCTCACGATAAGTCTTGCTTTCGGAACCACCTTCTTCATCACCTTTTATATCACATTTCTTGCGTACAAGCTGATCCGCGAGGAAGCACTGAGCAAGGTCGATTTGTTCTTCATGCTGTTCAACTCTTTTGTGTTCTATGGATTTGGATATGCGTCTATCGATCAAACATCGGGTGGTAATGAATGGCTTGGATTATTCACTGTAGGTACTGCGGTTTTGCATTTCATCGCATGCGTCATTATTTACAAGCGGCAAAGCCATTTCCGCGACACTTTCTACCTCGTTGCCGGCATGGTGCTCGTTTTCCTCACGTTGGCTGTGCCCGTTCAACTCGAGGGCAACTGGGTAACATTGGTTTGGGCTCTTGAGGCAAGTCTACTTTTTTGGATTGGCCGCACCAAGAAGTTTCCAGTCTATGAAAAATTATCTTACCCGCTGATCTTGCTCGCATCTGGAAGCCTGGTGCACGACTGGGGCAATTTCTATCTTCAGCCCAGTTATTTCGCTCCCGATGTTGTTCCAAACATACCGTTGTTCCTTAATATTCAATTTGCAACCAGCATGCTCGTTGCAATGTCAATTGGTATAGTACTGCGAATTGCAACACGTAGACAGTTTCAATCACCCTTCGCTGATGTCTTCATCAACCGGTTCATCGAATATGGATTAGCTATTCTCCTCGTCACCGTTCTTTTTGCCGGTGGATTTGTCGACTTAAGAAATTACTGGGATCAGCGCTATTTCTCTGATGTAATCCCGCTTCACAGCGAGTATGGCGATCCTTACAATCAATACAACACAGACCTGCCTCACCTCAAAACATTGTGGCTCATCTATTACGCTGCCGCCTTTGCCGGGATTGCATCTTTCATCCGCGCAAAATTCATTCAAAATCAATATGTGATCATCGGGAATGTCGTTGCTAACGCATTGATTGTAGCAGCCTTCCTAACGAGTGGGCTATTTGCCCTGGCGATGCTACGTGAAACCTATCTCAACAATCAGGGCGACCCGTATTTCTATCACAACTCAGGCAATATTTTGATCAGGTATTTGGGAATTTTATTGATGGCGATCCTGGTTCTCTTCAATGTCCGCTCGATGAAGCACGAAATTTTCACCACGGTATTGCGGCAAACCGAGCGGGTTCTCTTCCACCTTGCCATGCTGATAGTACTCAGTAGTGAGCTTGTGCACTGGCTTGAAATGGCTGGTGTTCAAAATAGTTTTAAACTTGCGCTTAGCATTCTCTGGGGAACCTACGCCCTCTTTCTTATCATACTCGGCCTTTGGCAAGATCAAAAATCCATTCGCGTTTCCGCGATGGTGCTTTTCGGTGTGACACTGATCAAATTGTTCATGTACGATATGGCGGACATGAGCACTATTTCGAAAACAATAGTGATGATCATTCTTGGCGCGCTGATGCTGGTGTCATCGTTCCTATACAACAAATACAAACGAGCCCCTCAAAATGAAATTCAGTAGAATCCATTTCGCGCTCTTGATCCTTGCAGCAAACTCCGTCCATGCTCAAGAAAATTCATTTCAGTTTAAAAGGAAAGTACTGGGGATCACCTCAAACGGCTGGTATTCTACGGCCATACCCGGAGACGTGCAGGAGCGCTCATCCAATCGCCTTCACGACCTGCGGTTATACTCGATCAAGGGCGCTGACACGCTTGAGATCCCCTACGTGCTGGTCATTAAAGATCCTGAATACAAAAAGCAAGATGGCTATCTCACCACGATCAATGAAAGCCGTTCGGGTGAAACTAATTCCTTAACGTTACAGAATCGAGGGAACCAACTCAATTATCTCGAGCTTGATTTTAAAGAAGACAATTATTTTGCAACCGTGACCATCGAAGGAAGCGAAGACAAAAAAAATTGGATGTCTATCGGTGAGCAGCAAACCATCTTCGCTGTTGCTAATGACAAGGATAA
>CBHROW010000504.1:0-2864 GCA_966080355.1 uncultured Chryseosolibacter sp. | reverse complement strand
CTTTACGAATGTTTGCCACGTGTCGAAATTGTTCGAAGATCATTTCGGCATCAAACCGTCCGTGGTTTTAAGAGGATATATCCGCGACTGATGCACAATAATCATTTTGTAAAACAAGACAACGAAAAATTAAAACAATGGTCATGAGGGAACTTAATGAAATGTCTATGGATCATAAATTTCTGATCACCGCTCGGCTCATTGTCGAGCGGAATATTGGCAACTCGTCTTTTGGCGTGGAGCAGATGGCTGACGAGATACACTTGAGCAGATCACAAATGTTCAGGAAGATGAAGGCATTGATCGGGATTACACCGAGCGAATTTATCAATCACATTCGATTGGAAAAGGCCGCGCAACTTATCCGGATGAAAAGCGACACCTTAAGTCAAATTGGGTACTCAGTCGGCTACAATGAACAATCGTACTTTGCAAAGAAGTTTCGGAAGAAATTCGGTGTTAGCCCAAAAGAGTTTCAAACCATACACTATCAGGCGGCTGCTGCCCAGTTGGAAGAAATGTCACGTTTCGCGCCTCAAAACAGTCACATCCTTAGTAATACGCAATCATCGATCGCATAATATGGTAATTAGTCTGGAAGAGAAATTCCTGAAGGTAAACGAGTATTGGCATCCCTATATCGTTGGGGAATTGAACGACAGCTTTGTAAAGATCGCAAAGGTGAAAGGGCACCTCGTTTGGCACAGTCACGATAACGAAGATGAATACTTTGGAATCGTGAGCGGAACATTGTTCATGGATTTTCCCGATCGCACAGTGACCGCCCGGGCTGGCGACATTTTGATCGTGCCAAAAGGAGTTCTGCATCGGCCATGGACAAACGGTGAAGAAGTCAAAATTATTTTGATCGAGCCGAAGAGTACAAAACATACAGGTGACGTTCGCACCAATGAGACCGTAGATGTTCTTGAGTGGATTTGATGACTTGAATAAATTCTGACAGGGAAATGATCTACATCACGCAACTGATCTATATCATAAAAGATCAAGAGTCGGTCTTTGACGAATTTGAAAACAAAGTCATCCCGCTGATCGCCAAATATGATGGGCTGTTGTTGTTTCGCCTCAGGCCTTCTGCCGATGATTTTATTTCGTGCGATATTGATATACCGTTTGAAATACACCTTGTTCAATTCCCGACAGATGCACAGTTTAGAAAGTTTCTGGAAGACAAGGACCGACAAGCGCATATTCAAATGAAAAATGATTCAATCAGACTTTCAATCATCATAGTTGGTAATTCTCTTTAAGGAAGAGGGGTCTGGATATTTGAAGAGAGCCCCGCACAGTATGCAAGGCTTCTTTCAAACCAGCTCCAATTTACGTCAAGGATGCTGCGCGTAAGCTACTATCGATGCTTTGCCCAGCGCCATGGAGTTCAGGTAAAATGCTACAAGCGCTGCGGGGCTGTTTTCTTTTAAATCGATTTTTGCTTTCAGCGCATAAACGGTGATCACATATTGATGGGCGAGACCGGGAGGGGGAGCGGGTCCCATATATCCGCGGGCACCGGCATCGTTCAGGCTTTGCACTACGTTTGGTGACAATAATTTTTTTGTTACGTCACCCGCGTTCGAAGGCAACTCCGTTGCTGTGGCTGGCAAGTTAAACACTACCCAATGCCAAAATCCACTTTCGGTCGGAGCGTCCTTGTCGTACATCGTCACTGCAAAGGCCTGAGTCTGCTGAGGCGCATTCTCCCACGTCAATCGTGGAGAAACATTTTCACCGGAATAGCCGAATCCGTTAAATATGAATCGGTTTGTAAACTGGCCGCCAAGTTCGTCACTTTTAAGCGTAAACGTTTGTGCATAGCCTGTCGCAAAAGCGATTACAGACATTAATAAAACAAGCAATCTTTTCATGATTTTTTTTTGACAAAGGTATCTTCGTTGTTTGCAGGTGAGTTTGTCATAAAGAGTCAAAAATTGTCGATAATGAGTCAACTGGAAATCATCATTTTCGTATGAGTTATCGAAGCAAAATGAATCATGACGGCATCAATTGGTGACCCTATCTTAACAATACCTGATCTGGTCCGCCAGGTCGAGATGGTCGGGTTTGAAAGTTCGCGCCCCAGCTCGGTGCGAAACAAAATCCTGTTGCGCAGTTACCTCCTTATTTTGCTTATAGAAGGCACAAAAACAATTCAAACCACGGATCAGACTGCGACCAGCGATGGCCGCGAGATACTGCTGTTGCCGCCAGGTCATTATCTGATGACTGAAAAAATTGCATCCATCAAGGGAAAATATGAGGCTTTGTTGATCTTTTTTAGCAACGAAGCCGGTCTCGATTTTTTCTCCAGATTTCCTATCGATTCCAGCGCCCGCTCCAAAGAACGATTGCAGGTTTATACTTTCGATAAGGATGAATTCATTTCCAATTACATCGGATCGATATCCATCATGATGAAGAGACGCGAGCCGATCCCGGCCGACCTGCAATTGATCAAATTGAACGAGCTGCTTCTATACCTGCAGCACAGTTACCCTGATAGGATGGCAAGTCTCCGGCAACGCGCTGTTCAAGACATCACTAACATTGAGTTCAGGCGCGTGGTGGAGGCGAATGTCGCGGAGCATTTTAATTTAGACGAACTTGCATTCCTTTGTCATATGAGCCTTTCAACATTCAAGCGCAAATTCAAAAAGCTTTACGGACAAATTCCAAGTAAGTGGTTTGCTGATCAGCGCGTTCGGCTTGCGTGCACCTTATTGCGAAGTGGGCGTGGACCTGCCCAGATCTACGATCAGGTTGGGTTCGAAAGTCATTCAAGTTTCACCCACGCCTTTAAACAAGTGCTTGGAGTCACGCCAAAACAATATCAGCAAAACATGCAA
>CBHROW010000503.1:0-2872 GCA_966080355.1 uncultured Chryseosolibacter sp. | reverse complement strand
TAACTTGATCGCTTCGATCTCGAGCAATTTTTCTGCAATTCCGGCAGCGGTTTCGGACTGAACTTTTACAATAGGCATGCGCAAAAATAGACGGATTTGCCCGTTGGAAAAAATCGTCAGCTATGCAAACGTGCGCATCCGGAATATTCGCGAAAATCGCAGGTTAAAAATGTTTCAAAGTACTTGCCAGCATGAGAATATTTTATTCTTTTGCGAGGAGGGATTTATCAGGTCTAGAATGGTCATCTTCATAAACGACATTCCTGTGCGAATTATCAAGCCTGGTGAATCGCCCGATGCCAATCGGTATAATCAGACGATCGATGCGGCTCGGGAACCCATCACGCAGGCCAGGCTGATCCATCACGTCTGGATCAATAACGTTAGCACAACACACTTTGAAACGATATTCAACCTGCTTGACTCTCGCATTCCCACCGATCTGTTAACGTTGCAGCTGTCAATCTCGAACGTAGAAGATATTCAGGCGTTCCTCGAGAGTAAGTTCAAAATCGTAAAGGCCGCGGGCGGACTGGTGCGTAAAAAAGAGAAGTTCCTCATGATCTACAGATTGAAGAAATGGGATCTTCCAAAGGGCAAAAAAGAAAAAGGCGAAAAGTACAAGCAGACTGCTGTACGCGAGGTTGAGGAAGAATGCAACATAAAAGTGAAACTCGGGGCAAAGATCTGCACCACGTGGCACACCTATACCATGAACAAGCGTGCTATGCTCAAGAAGACAAAGTGGTACGTGATGGACAGCCTGGATGACTCGCGCATGAAGCCCGCTGTTGCCGAGGACATCGAAGAAACCCGCTGGATGAGCCGCAAGGAAGTTTATCACGCGCTCGAGCACTCTTACAAATCAATTCACCACGTCTTCGAGCAGTATTACGAGAAGGAGGAGTTGAAGTCCGCGCGATAGTTCCGCTATGGCTATTAGCTATGGCAAGAGCAATGCCTTTGATTGACACTTGCGCTGATAATTTGGCTTCACGCTGCACGCTACAGGCTTTTGATTGGGAGTCTGGTCAATAGCCTTGCGGCTTTAGCCCAGGGTCCAAGTGACCAAC
This sequence comes from uncultured Chryseosolibacter sp., assembly GCA_966080355.1. Taxonomy (GTDB): domain Bacteria; phylum Bacteroidota; class Bacteroidia; order Cytophagales; family Cyclobacteriaceae; genus Chryseosolibacter. The sequence continues at coordinate 1,799 of CBHROW010000503.1, read as the reverse complement.
GGGTATCGCGCCTTGCACCGTTGTGATCAGCCGATGAATTTACCAGGTGCGAAACTCATGCGCTATATTAAATGTGATAAAGTTGTCACGTCTTCCTGATTCTAAACAGCTCGCGCGCTTTCGCGGTTTGAAAACGATTCTCAAATGATTTGACGAGCAGAAACCGCGAGGAGATGTTTACATTTTTTACCCCGGCCTGAAGGCCGAGGCTACTGAATTTCGCTGCTTCAGTACCTGTGTCTTGACGCCTTTGCTATAGCCATAGCGCTTAATAGCCTCACTCAATCCAAAGGAAAGATCACAACTTATAAGGAAGGAACTCACTCACATCTCCGCCATATCGATGCACTTCACGGATGATCGAAGAATTGATCCATGCAAGCTGCGGGGACGTGATCAGAAAAACAGATTCAAGCTCGTGATAGAGTTTTCGATTGACCTGCGAGATGCTGTTCTCATATTCGAAGTCTGTCGTATTTCTTAATCCACGGAGGAGATATTTTGCTTTATGTCGCTTGGCTAATTCAGCAGTAAGCTCTGCATAGGTGTGAACCTGGATGTTCGGATAGTTCGCGAACGTACCTTTGATCTTTTCGATCATCAGCTCGATCTTGAAATACCGCGAACTCTTCTGACTGTTGTATCCAATAGCAATGACGATCTCATCAAAGATCTGAAGACCGCGCAAAACGATATCCTCATGGCCTTTCGTAAAGGGATCGAAAGAGCCTGGGAAGAGTGCGATTTTTTTTTCTGCCATGAAGCGTTCGTTTTTGATTCCTAAGGGCGGTCGATGAGGTGCATGCCGTAGAGATCGAAAAAGTGATGGTCTTGCAATTCATCAAACATGTAACCGAAGTTGAGGAATTTTGGGCGCTGTCCGAAAACCACGTTATTGATATACTTGTAAAACTCGTGGTAATGCGGTGAATTTTTTCCAATGTATCCCCACAAAATTACCTGACTCGTTGCCTGGTTCATGTTCAGCGATTTCAGCACGAGCATGATGTACCGGATGTAATCGGAAAATTGTTTGATCGAAAATTGATTGTAGTACGGTCGCGAACCGTTCTTGCGGGACAGTATGTGCAGCTTGAACCGATCGACATAAATATAAAGCGGGTTGTCTTTTTTGAAATGCGAATAGTTGGTGATGCCTTCAATCAGCACTGCCGACTGATGCATGTACTGAATGTTCGAATTTGGATAAAGCTCGCTGAACCAATCGATCATCGACTGCTGCATGGCGAATACTGTCACCGCCTTTGTCTTTCGATTGGTAACTGATAGCACCACTTCTTTTGGATCGATGTTGGCGTTGAACCGGAGGTATTCCTGTCGCGCTTCATCCACATAAAGGACATCGGGCACCTGAACGAACTTGTTATTCTTAACCGAGATCTTGATTCCCTTCCAGAACGCGGCTTTCAAAAATGCGTGTGAGTCAAAAAGCTGTTCAAGGATTTGCATCTGTTCCTCATGTGAGGCGAGCGATGGAAAAACGTAATCTTCCAGCAGCAGCATTCTGTTTTCCTGCTCATCGATGATACCTACCTGAAGATCGCGGTAGCCAATGTGGATTAGGAGTTGATATTGATCGATCAGATCCTCGTTGAATCGCTCATCTTTGATTTTTTTGATGAGCTTGTAGCTGAGCGATGCTGTCTGCAAGTTATTAGGCTTAATGGGTTCTCCTATCCCACAATAATAAAGATTTTATGTGTTTTCCGGAAGGAACAGGTCGCCATGTTGCCCTTAAATGCGAAAAAATCCCTGCAAAATCCTTAAGCTGCTTGCAC
>CBHROW010000502.1:0-2883 GCA_966080355.1 uncultured Chryseosolibacter sp. | reverse complement strand
AGAACAATTACCAGAAGAAACTGGACAAAAAACTGACTGAAGCACCGCTGCAATTCGATGTTGAAAATCCAATCGGATTTTTCGGCAGACAAGGCTGGCGTGTAGAAGAGAATATTTACATCCTCGATGAAGCCGATCGTATTGGTCGTAAATTGCCGATGCGTTTCCCATTGAGCCTTGCGATGATGTTATTCCCGAAAAAAATCCGCGAACTGGGAAACAAGACTTATGGTTACGTCATGTTTAACAACGGGCTGTAATCATTTCTTTCAAACGAATTACCCCCTGCAGTCGGAAATCATTGCAAGTTCCGTGAGATCGCCCGCTTCTAAGCCGCTACAGGAACCTGTTTCGCAACGCTCACCATTTTGTGTATCATGTACATCAAAGCGATAGAGATCACAGTTGTGCCAGATACGACATACGAAAGAATATCATAGTTGACGATCGCTCCAGACGGAAGCTGGTACACGATCATGCCTGCGATGGAGGATGCTACCCCACCGGCTATCATGCTCACAGAAGAATTGATGCTCATAAACGCCCCGCGGTCCTGTGGCGCAGGCACCGCTGACATCAATGCTGAAGCCGAAACCATTCGTCCCGACACATTTACAAAAGTGATGATGCTGAACAACACCACGATCCAGAATGCCATCTCGGGAATATTGCAATAAATTACAACTGAGATCATGAGCAATACGGAACAGGTACAGAACACCGTGTATTTTCCCACGGAATCGGAAAGCTTTCCAATCATCGGTGCCGCGAACATCGAACAAATGCCGGTGATCATATAGAGTATGGGGAGGCTATCGAGAGAAACCTTGAGGTTGTTCACCGCATAAGCGCTTCCGAATGGCATAAGCATAAAACCTCCGGTGGCAAGCAGTACCGTGGCTGCAAAACCGCGTGCATATCGCGGAGTTGTAAGTGTTTTGAAAAGGTGTTCGACAGGATTCCGTTCAGACTTGATGTTCAGGTGGGCGGTCACAGGCTTCAAGTACGCAACAATGAGCAGGAGAATGACCACGCAAACGCCAACGATCATCAGGAACGGTGAGTGCCATCCAAAGTGATTAGCGAGATAAAGTCCGATAGGCAAACCCAGCACCTGCGCTCCGGCAAACGCCATTTGCAAAAATCCCATCACGCGACCTCTCACTTCGAGCGCAAAAATATCGGTCACGATCGCGAAAGCAACCGAACCGATCACGCCTCCAAAAATTCCCGTGACAATTCGCGCGATCAAAAGGAAAGTATAATCAGTTGCAATGCCGCAAAGGAAGGTTCCAATGATAAATCCGCAATAGAAGAACAGCAAGATCTTCTTTCGGTCAAATTTATCAGCGAAGCCGGCCGCCAAAAGCCCGGATGCCCCGGCACTCCACGCATATGCAGATACCACCATTCCGAATTGTGAGGTTGAAATTTTCAATTCCGGAAGAAGGATCGCGCTGAGAGGCGACAGCACCATGAAATCGAGGATGATTGTAAACTGAAGGAAAGCGAGGATGGCAATGAGAAAGATCTCGTAGCGGCCGAAAGTTTTAGTCATGAAAAAAGAATAAGCGATAAAGGTAACGTTGTATTAACGATCAACAACGGCTTGGAGTTAAAAAAATATTGCAAAGCGAGAAATTACCCTGCAACTATCACTCATTTTGCGTCCGTGCTGATGTGGAATTGCCGGAGCATCCGCATCTTCATTGAAAAAGTTATGGCAGAAGTATCACAGAACTCCACAACGGCAGGTGGCAAGCCACGTGTAAAAAAGTTCGGAACCCGGATCGACATGACTCCCATGGTTGACCTCGCATTCCTTCTTTTGACTTTCTTCATCCTCACCACGACCATGTTAAAATCAACTATTCTGCAGCTCGACATGCCAGAGCGAAGTGGTGATATCAGCCTGAATCGCCCGATATCGGAGAAGAACATCCTCTACGTTATCCTTGGTGAAAGCAACAAGATCTATTGGCTTAAAGGTGACGAAAAGAAGATCAGCCGCTCCGATTATTCCCGGAGAGGCATCCGTAATGTTGTGCAAAAACAGCATCGCATCAACCCTAACATTTATATTATCATCAAACCGATGCCGCACTCAAAATATGAGAACCTGGTCGACATACTTGATGAAATTCAAATCGCGCAGATCACGAGATACTCAATAGCAGAGTTCGAGGATGCTGACGCGGCATTGTTGGCCAGCGTCCGTTGACTTGAGTTGTGAACTAGATTGGCTGGCGTGCTATGAGCGCTTCTGAAAACGTAATCGGCTTTTCCAGGCACAACGAGAAACCTGCATGCATCAGCATTTCCAGGTCTCCCGGCTGCAATAATGAAGTCATTGCAATGAAAACCGGATTATTGATAGCAGTCGATTTCAATTGATTGAGGATGCTGATGCCACCGAAGCTTTCCCAAAAATGAGCCTCTATGAATATCACATCGAACGGAACGGTTTTAGCTTGTTCGATTCCTTCTTCGGGGCGATCAAAAATATACAGATCTGCCTGTTCGCCATAGGCACGGAAAGCCTGCTGATAGATGAAGCGATTCACGGCATCGTCTTCGAAAATCGCTACTGTGGTTTTTTTCATTTTTCCAGAGTTTGGAGACCCAGGTCCACCTTTTGTGCCACGCTCACAAACCCTTTTCTAACGCAAAATTAGCGATTTCAGCCGATCGGCCGTCTTGTTTCTGGAAATTGTTCTGTTGAATGATGGAATGACATGTGTTGGACAAACTTTCTACTGCAAGAAATGCCGTTATCAAAACAAAACAAGCGGAGCCATTTAGAAGATTAGCAGTTAACGTGTCAAAATGAAACCCGACACATTTTCATTGTATGTAATCTTGCAGTTACAGATGCAAGAAGAT
>CBHROW010000501.1:0-2885 GCA_966080355.1 uncultured Chryseosolibacter sp. | reverse complement strand
CTTGGTATATGCAGGAAAGAGCAGGGTGAACGTATTGTTCAAGCCCTGCAGCATCAGGTTCGCGATCCAAAGTGTACCCAGCTTCAAAAGGATTGAGCCCTTGAAGAAATACCGTAACGTGAAGTAGCCAATCGCGAGACCAAGGGTCATCGTAACGATCGTTGGTGTGAGTTGGGATATGATTGAGCTTTGCATAAGAGTGTTGTTGTTTCTTATACAAATCTCGCTTGCGCGAAGCGGGTGTTTCAGAGGACAAATCCCGGATTGCAAACCGGGCATCCCGCATTTTTGCCAGGGGAAAACCCTTGCCTTTTAAAGCTCCACCAGCTTGTTTTTAAAGGCGTAGAGCATCAGGTTGATCGTATTTTTCGAGTTTGTTTTCGAAAGAAGGTTCGTTTTGTGCCCTTCAACCGTTTTCTGACTTATAAAAAGCAGATCTGAGATCTCTTTGGTAGTGTATCCTTTGCAGATCATGCGCAAAACTTCTTCCTCGCGTTTGGTGAGCTGCATGGGGTCATAAGCGTTGACCTTCACATTGGAGATATTGGCGATAATATTCCGGAGTAATTCTTGCGAGAAATAAGCATTACCTTCGACAACGGTTCGTATGGCCTTTTGCAATTCATCCACGCCAGCCTCCTTGATCAAAAAACCCTTCACGCCAACAGACACCATCTTGTGGTAATACTCCTGATCGCTGAACATCGAAAGTGCGATGACATTGACCGATGGAAATCGCTCCGTTGTTTTTTCGGTAGCTTCGATGCCGTCCATTACCGGCATGCCAATGTCCATCAGGACGATGTCCGGTGCCTCGCTTTCCAAAAGATTCAAATACTCTTGTCCATTAGAAGCGCTGCCAATCACTTCGAAGTCGGCAACCTGCGACAACACAAAGCGTAATCCTTCGCGAAACATCTGGTGATCATCGACAAGTATGATTTTGATCTTTCTCATAGGTCACAGGGTTATGTCTACGGATAAATTGAAGCCACTTTTTTGTGTCTCGAAGTTGAGTAGGCCTTTGATCGATCGCACGCGACTCAGAATATTTTTCAAACCAATGCCTTTTGTGTTGTCATGCAGCATACGGTCGATGTCGAAACCGATTCCATTATCGCTGTAGTTCACCATGAGTTGATCGTCTTTCAGCTGCAGGTCGATGGTCACGGTCGTACCTTGCGAGTGTTTGATAGAATTGGTGATCAACTCGAGTACCACACGGTAAACAACAATTTCAATATTGGAAGCCAGTCGATGAGATTCGGGAAAATTATGATTGATGGCGATCTTCAGGCTGTCGGTAAGGTTAATCCTTTCGGCATGCGTATTCAGCGCGTTGATGAGTCCCATGTTCTGCAGCAAGTGTGACGATAGGTTGTACGAAATTCTGCGGATCGATTTGATGGAATCGTCTACCGTGAAAACCAGCCTGTTGATCAGTTCCTTTTTGTCTTCGGAATCTTCGTGCGTACGCAACGATTGAATATACATCTTGATACTCGAAAGGATAGGACCGAGGTCATCATGAAGATCTTTTGCAAATCTCGAGCGTTCATTTTCTTCTGCCTGGATGACCGCGTTCAATACTTTCTGCTCGGTTTGTTTCCGTTCGCGGATGTCGCGTACGGTCACCAGTAAAACAGTTTCGTCATTCATGGAGATCGGGCTGTAGTTGATCTCCACAGGAATGCGCGCTCCATGTTGTGTTACCACGTGCATCTCGCGGATCTTCGCCCGGTGAATTTTCTCGATCGATAGTTGATCGATAGCTCTTTTATCATCAGCGATCACGAACGCGGATGCTTTGTTGCCAACGAGGTACGTCTTCGGATACTCGAGCATCGTTGAGATAGAGTTGTTCGCTTCTATGATAACGCCTTCACCGTTACACAAAAGGATTCCGTCATTGCTTTCCTGAAAGAGCCGCTGAAAATTGATCTCGGTCTGCTCCACTTTCTTTTGCATGGCCCGAATATGTTCCAACTGGTTGAGCAACTCTTCGTTGGATTGATTCAGTTTTTGATTGGTCTCGTCCTGTTCCTCTATTGATCTGATCAGCGTTCGCTGCATACGGCCCACTCCACCTATAACGATAAACAAAACAAGCGCATAACTGCACAGGTCGCCAAGCCATTTGATCGTGAGATTCGTTTGCGCAACATCGATGGTGGGCCTCAGTATTCTAAAGGCCATCATGGAGCTGAGTATTATGTATAGCGCGGAAATAAGAATGATCAACAACAACGCCACAGGACGCTTGAAAATAAGAAGTGCGATAAGTGCAGCAAGGACAAAAAAATAGAACGTGCCGCTGATGACTCCGTTCACGAGGATCACCTTACTGCCTATAAATCCGCAAATCGTTATGAATATCCATGATTTGATCTCGTGATGGAGTCGTTTTCCAAACAGGAGGATCAGAATCACAATGACCAGAACGCTACTGTTGATGATCGCGTTCATGATGTTGACACCCATATCAATGTCACGAATGATCGTAATGAAATTCAGGACAACACCCGTAAAGATCAGGGCGGTCAATACATTATGAATGATGATCTTTTTCTCATCGGTGATGGAAATTGCCATGGGGTTCAATCGAGGATTACTTGTATTACCTTTCAACGGCATACAATTCCTTCAATTTAAGAACATCGATCAAGAACGCCAATTCTCCGTTTCCCAAAACCGATGTGCCGGCCATATATTGTATGATCTGAAGTGTATCATCAATAGGCTTGATGACCACCTGCTCTTTTCCGGCAATCTCATCTACTTCTATTGCCATGACCTGGTCGTTCGTGGTCAAAATGAGAAGACTGGAGTCGCTGGCGTTTACCCGGGCACAGTCGAAGACAGCGCGAAACTCGACAAATGGGATC
>CBHROW010000500.1:0-2888 GCA_966080355.1 uncultured Chryseosolibacter sp. | reverse complement strand
TAAGGCAGAGGCAAAAAAATATTTCCGCAAAGTGAAAGACAAGGCCGACCGCAAAGATGAGGCATTCAAGGATGCGAAGAGGAGGTTGAAGCAATTGGAGAAGGGTGATTGACCTGCCGAAAAATTTCTTGGTTGGAAATTGACCGATGTAGAGATACTACACTTCTGACTAATGTCTACCTTTGGGTGATAGAACAATTTGGAAATCCGCGACCTCATAGTCACCCCACTTGTCATTATCCTGGTTTACATCGTTGCCTGGCTGGTACGACCGTTTGTTACTGACTCCATTAACAGAAAATATTTTTTTCCTGCACTCACCTTGAAGATCATTGGCGCGATTGCGCTGGGATTCATTTATCAGTTTTACTACCGTGGTGGCGACACGTTCAACTATCACACATTTGGAAGCAGGATCATTTGGGAAGCTTTTATGGAATCGCCTGCAAATGGTTTGAAGATCTTTCTTTTCCCAAATGATCAAGCAGACGTTTACAGCTATTCCTCCCGAATCCTTTTCCTGACCGATCCCAGTTCATTCGCGGTTGTTCGCGTAGCCTTCATTTTCGACCTCTTCACGTTTTCCAGCTATGCCGCTACTGCCGTGTTGTTTGCCGTGGTGAGCTTTATGGGTATGTGGATGTTCTTTCTTACGTTCTATAAAATTTTTCCGCACCTATATCGCGGAATTGCCCTGGCGGCTTTCTTCATCCCATCCGTTTTCTTTTGGGGATCAGGCATTTTGAAGGATACAATTTCACTGGGATGTCTTGGCATTGCCGTCTATATGACCTATCGCGTATTCTTAGAGGGAAGATTTTCGTTCATTAATATTTGTCTTCTTTTTCTTTCGCTGTATGTATTAGCGCAGATCAAGGTTTATATCGCTTTTACTTTTTTGCCGTCAGCGATTGTCTGGGTGTTTATGGCAAATTTTGGAAAGATCCGTTCGCTGATGCTTCGGATCATCATATTTCCAGCTGTAATTGTTATTGCGTCCGGCCTTGCATATTACTCCGTGCTTAAGGCAGGTGAAACCAATTCGAAATATTCCATCGATCGTGTTGCCGAGACTGCCAAGATTACGGCCTATGATATCCGATACTATACAGGCCGCGATGCTGGATCGGGGTACAGCCTTGGCGAGTTGGATGGAACGCTCGGGTCTATGCTTCGCCTGGCGCCACAGGCCATCAATGTTTCGCTGTTCCGACCGTACTTATGGGAAGTCAATAATCCGCTGATGCTGCTTTCTGCCCTGGAAAGTTTTACACTTTTGATCGGAGTATGCCTTATCGTTTTGCGTTCTAATATCTATGCACTTCGTACGCTTAGTAATGGTAACGTTATTTTTTTGCTTGTTTTCTCTGTGGCATTCGCATTTGCAGTTGGGGTTTCTACCTTCAACTTCGGCACGCTTGTTCGCTATAAAATTCCCATGCTGCCATTTTTTGTGGTTATGCTTACGATCATGTATGATCAGGCAAATAAACTCAGGAAATTAGATGAATTCGACTGGACAGAGTAGCGTTCTCGCACAACGCGCTGTCCGAGTTTTCCCGTCTGAAGGCGTTTGTCGGGATCAAGAATCAAGTGGCAAAGTGCCTGAAACCATTCCTCATCATTGTTGCAAAGATAGCCCGATTCACCTTGTTGAATGATCGTATCGTTTGCACCCACGGCTGATGCAACAGCTGGTATGGCGAGCGCCATATATTGCAAGATCTTGAACCCGCATTTTCCTTTGCTCCATTCATCATCAGGCAGCGGCATCACTCCAATGTCAATTCTATTCAGGTCATCCATTTCTGTTTCGGCTCGCCAAGGCACAAACACGAGTCTTTTCAGGTTAAGGTTGGGAGCACGATCGGCAATGACCATCACTTCAACGTTCGTGAACTCATCTTCAATGCGTTGCAGAACTCGCTCTAACAATTGCAGATATTTTACGGTAGAAAATGACCCTGTCCATCCGATAACAACTTTTGCTTTACTTTCTGGCTGATGAACTTTTGAGTGATAAAGCAGATCTATCGTTGTAGGATTTAACACTACACATTCATTGAATCGTCTTGCAAAATCTGATAGATAGGAATTGCCACAGCTTACCTTGTATGACCATTTGCTTATTGACGAAACCTTGCTCCGCCACTTCATCCACCTGAGCAAGGCTGATTCGTCTGTCTTGTCGGTCAGCCAAATAGCGTCATCAAAATCATAAATAATCTTTCGCTTCAAGACCCTGGCGATGAGCCATTCAATCAAGGGAGGCCCGACAGGCAGCGCTTCGCGATGTATGAAAATAAAATCGAATTTACGAACCCGAAACAGCGACCGCAATCGATTGACGAAACCTGCGGCAAGCATCCAGAGTGTTGAGATGTCTCCTCCCAATTTTGACAATTTTTGCCAGTTTTGGGACTGCAAGAACGAGTCAACTTCGTAGACGTATCCTTTGCTGCGGAGTAACGATAAATATTGTTCGAATCGAAACCTCTGGGATGGAGACTTTTTCAAAGGATAGGGAACGAGAAAAAGTATCCGAAAGCCTTTCTTGATTGTATCGCGGGGCAACAATTGAAAATATATTTTGGTGCAAGATATATCGCATTATCCGATTTTATTTCTCCGCGTTGATGCTGTTCGCAAATCGTTGTAATTTGGCATGTTGAATGCGAGTGTTCTGATATTAAACCCATGGCAGTGAACTATAATAAAGAAGTCGTTATTGAAGCAGGGAGCAGGCGGCTCCTAGATGTTTCCGAGCTGCTCAGGTTCAACGAGCTATTTTTCTTTTTTACGTGGCGCGACATCAAGATCAAATACAAACAAACCGCATTGGGTTTCCTGTGGGCGATTTTACAGCCGCTCTTAATGATGGCAATTTT
>CBHROW010000499.1:0-2896 GCA_966080355.1 uncultured Chryseosolibacter sp. | reverse complement strand
AACACCGGTCTCACGGTCAATGCGACAAAGTGCAATGTCCATCCCGTCCGACGTCTGCGGACCCCCGTCGGCCTGCTTCAGCGTGCTGACAATACCCGCGTGCAGACGCTCCAGGATCTGCGCAGGCGCAGCAGCTGTATACTTTGCAATGTCATTAAGCAATAAATGCCCTATCAATGACATCATTGCACCGGGTACGCCATGACCTGTGCAATCAATAGCGGCTACATAGGTGAAAGAGGGATGCGTGAACAGCCAGGGGAAATCGCCGCTGACAATATTCTTCGCCTCATGATAAATGAATACATCCTTGAAACTGGGTTTTAACTCATGATCTTTTGGAATGATGGCATGCTGGATACGGCTCGCATAGGCGATGCTATCAGTAATGCTCTTATGATGCTGGTCGGCTACAGCCTTGGTGGCTTGCAATTCTTCCAGTGCCACGTTGAGTCGTTCTTTGATTTCTCGCTCTCGCCAGGTGGCCGAGACCAGAAAATCATTGGTCTGTGTTGCTTCCTCCAACTGCAATTCAAGTCGCTGATTGTCCGCGCGGAGTTTTTCCAATTGATCTACCCTCGCATCGATGGTTAGTAGCTGATTTATACCTTTTGTCATATGTTGTGTTTATAAGATTTACTCATAGTGAAAAATTCATATCCAAGGTACCTGTCGGCGGCGGTGCAGGATATTATTTTAGACGATTATTCATCACTACACGTCCGACGGGCACTTAAACACTTTGAACCTGATGATAGTTTGTCTTTCCTGCACGTGATAAATAGGTTGACCCGCTTAGATCATGAAATGTGATTGTGGAAGGTCATATCTGGCAAAAGGCTAGACTCATCGAGTTAAACATCACATCGACCTAATAGAACCCTACTTGTCCCCCCTTTTTTGAAACATTGAAACTCAAAACTAAGTGAAATAACGAGTGATCGATACAACATGAAAACATCATGGTACTTCACAAACAATTGACCGCACAAATCCATGCTTGTTTCGGTTCCGCCAACTGGCAAGACAATCCTGCGCTGAGCAAACTTATCGAGCTAGTGAATACGAGTTACATCGAACAGGATGAAACTCTCGAACTCACCGATCAGGCATTCTATTCACTCGACCGGGACTATACCGTCCTAACCCGCAAGTTGAAGGAAAGTGAATCTCGCATGCGAGCCATGTTTGAGGGCGCTCAGGATGCTATCATTAGCATTGATATACAAGGTAAGGTCACCGACTGGAACGCGGCAGCGGAAAGATTGTTCGGATTTGATCGTGGCTTTGCGCGTGAAAAATTCATTTATGAGCTAATCGTTCCCCCCCAGGCACGGGGCACCCACGACTGTAGTTTTAAAAATTATCTTGACACGGGGGAGGGACTGTTCATCGGTAACTGTGTTGAAGTGTTGGCACAACGCGCCAATGGCGAAATATTCCCCGTAGAACTCGCTATCACCCGCCTGCAACACGATGGAGTGCTATTCTTTAATGCCTTTCTCCGCGACATTACCAAGCGAAAGGAAAGCGAGCAAAAGATTGCACGTTACTCTCGCTTCCTTCAAGAAATGGTAGACGTCCGCACCAAAGAGTTGAAGGACAGTGAAGCTCGACTTCGATCCATTGCAGAAAATGCACCAAATATTATTATTGAATTAGATCGTGCATCCAGAATCATCTTCATCAATCGGAGCATGTTATCTCGACAACCCATTGAACTGATTGGTCATTCTTTATTGGACGTGATTCCAGCGGAAAGCCACCAATTTGTATGCGCTCATCTGAATGAAGTGTTTCAGGAAGGGAACTGCTCAGAGTTTGAAATTCGATGCAAGGATCTAGCGGGCGCCACGCGACATTTCCAATTCAAGATCGCTGCAGTCATTCGGGATGGAGAAGTACAAAGTGCCATCTTAATGCCGCATGATTTTACCGAAAGAAAACAAATCGAAGACGCGTTATTAAATGCTAAGGAGCAGGCTGAATTTGCCAACGAAGCGAAATCGGAATTTCTAGCAAACGTCAGCCACGAGCTACGCACTCCACTGAATGGTGTCATTGGTTTTTCCGATTTATTGACGAAGACAGATTTGTCTGCGCTGCAGGCTGAATACACGTCCATAGTGACTCAATCCGCGAACCTGTTGTTACGCCTGATTGATGATATTCTTGATTTTTCAAAGTTGGACGCAGGACAACTGCAATTGTCGATGTCCAGGATGAGCCTTCCGAAGGTATGTCGCCGTGTGACCGATATGGTCAAATATCAGGCACAGTTGAAAGGATTGAATCTGTTCGTCACCATGCTTCCCAACTTGCCAACCATCATCTGGATGGATGAGATGCGGCTACATCAAGTTCTAGCCAACCTGCTTTCCAACGCCGTGAAATTTACGGAAGCCGGAGAGATCGAGCTGAAGCTGGAAAAAATCCAAACCGAAAAGGACGACGAGTGGATTCGCTTTTCTGTACGCGATACAGGCATCGGAATTGACGAACGGAACCAGATGAAAATTTTTGACGCCTTTGTCCAGGAAGATATTTCGACAACGAAGCGGTTCGGCGGCACCGGCCTCGGACTAACCATTTCCAATAAAATATTGGCCTTGATGGACAGTAAATTAAATCTTAAGAGTGAAATCGGAAAAGGCAGCCTATTCTATTTTGATCTGTCTATGAAACACTTCGCACAATACGATACAATGGATGCAGGCCATGTTTAAGCATTTCAATCAAAAATTCGCTGGCCTGTATGAATCCGGAAGTTCCCTGTTGCGTAAACGCTTTGTTATCCATTATGGCATCCTGATGTGTGGCGGAGCACTCATTTGGATGCTATTGTGCGTGGTATGGCAGCTGTTTGCACAGTCATTGATACCATTGACATACATCC
>CBHROW010000498.1:0-2916 GCA_966080355.1 uncultured Chryseosolibacter sp. | reverse complement strand
ATCGTCAGTCTTACAACAAGGTCATCGCAAGTTGAGCTGGGTCGCGAGTACATTGAGCGGTCGCGTGTCTTTAGCCAGGAGATAAACAATGACCTCGAGAATTATCTATTTCGTAAGGCAGAAGATGTGGTCTCGTTCAACAATCGACTGGCGGAGTTGGCTAATTTGTCGAACGTGGATGCGAACATCTACAACGCGAACGGTGCTTTATTGTCTACAAGTCAGCCGTTGATATTCGAAAGCCATTTACTTTCCCCATTCATGAATGCTGAGGCCTACAACAAGATCAAGAATGGCGACAATTATTTCACGGAGTCAGAGCACGTTGGAAAGCTTAATTATTTCATTGCCTACACAGCCATTCGGTCTACGAAGACCGCTGAGCTGATCGGCATTCTCGGCATTCCTTTTTTTCAATCCGCTTATCTTCTTGAGCGGGCGCAGATCGCGATCCTTACAAACATCCTGAATATTTTTGCTTTCATTTTCATTGCGCTGCTGATCCTTTCTTACTTCGTTTCGCGGTCACTTACATTTCCATTGAAATTCATCACGCAGTCGTTGCGGAGAACATCGCTGAATCGCCTCAATAAGCCGCTGACGTGGACTAACAATGATGAGATCGGGGTGATGGTTAGGGAATACAACGCGATGTTGCTCAAGCTGGGCGAAAGCAGGGACCAATTGGAACAAACTCAACGTGAAAAAGCCTGGCGTGAAATTGCACAACAAGTAGCCCACGAGATCAAGAATCCGCTGACACCTATGAAGCTCACTTTGCAGCAGCTTCAACGGCACCTCGAATCTGAAAATGGCTCTATGGAAAAAGGCAAAAAAGCAATTGCCATGTTGCTTTCGCAAGTTGACACGTTGAACGACATCGCATCATCCTTCAGTGGCTTTGCAAAAATGCCTGAGCCAGTGATCAAAAAGCTCGAAATTGTTTCTTCCGTCCGTGCATCTGTCGATCTTCACGCCACTTCTGAGGAGATAAATTTCAGATCAGCTGTTAAGGAAGCATTCGTGATGGGCGATGAGCAGATGCTGAATCGCACGTTCTCAAACATCATTCTCAACGGTATTCAATCGGAGATTCCAGGTAAAGCGATTCGAATCCATGTGACCCTAACTGTTGTCAATTCTAAGGTGCGGATAGAATTTCAGGATAATGGTAAAGGGATCGATCCATCGATAGCTGATCTTGTTTTTCTTCCTCACTTCAGTACAAAAAAATCCGGTTCTGGAATTGGGCTCGCGATTTCAAAGCAAGGCATCGAATTGATGAATGGAAAGATCTGGTTTGAAAGTAGGACGGGAGTGGGGACTTCTTTCTTTATTGAGCTGCCGCTAACTGAGCTGAAAGCTGAAAGCTGAAAGCCGAAGGCTTATGCGTGCGGACTTCTATGAGGACTGCAACGAGAAAAATCAAAAGTTGGAAAACTTTGGGTTGTTTAGCATTCTTCAATTTGTCTCCGCACCTGCTTTCAGCAGGCCCTTCGGAAACCTCAGGGGCTTCGCCTTTCAGCTTCTCAACGACCGCATCACCTTGTTCGCGAACACAAAGTCATCAAGCTCTTTAACACCTGAGTGTGTGATCGTGTCTTTGGTTCCTTCCCAAAGTTTTTCGCCTTTGTATATGAAAAGGATTTTTTCTCCGATACCCATCACCGAGTTCATGTCGTGAGTAACAACGATGGTGGTCATTTCGAATTCTTCAGAGAGTTCATCGATCAATTCGTCAATGAGGATAGAAGTCTGTGGATCGAGACCTGAGTTAGGTTCATCGCAGAAAAGATAATTCGGATTATTGACTATGGCGCGGGCAATGCCTACGCGTTTCTTCATTCCGCCACTTATTTCCGAAGGCATTTTCTTATTCACATTCTCAAGACCAACACGCTTGAGGCAAAAATTCACGCGGTCAAGTTTTTCATCGCGATGCATTTTGGTGAGGATATCGAGAGGGAATCGCACGTTTTCTTCGACATTTTTCGAATCGAATAGCGCTCCGCCCTGGAAGAGCATTCCAATCTCTCTGCGAATTTCAATCTTGAGGTCGCGATCACCCTCAAAAAAATTTCTCTTGTCGTAGTAAACATGGCCTTCGTCCGGGCGGACCAGTCCGACAATACATTTCAGCAAAACGCTTTTGCCTGTACCGCTCGCACCGATGATCAGGTTAGGTTTACCTTTTTCAAGCGTACCACTGACATTTTTCAGAACCTGACGGTCGCTAAATGACTTCGATATGTTTTGAAATTCGATCATTAACCAAGAAGAAGTTGAGCCAGGAGATAGTCTGCTACGAGAACGGCAATGACGCTGTTGGTTACAGCTTGTGTGCTGGATACGCCAACTTCGAGCGCACCGCCCTGCGTATAGTAGCCTTTGAATGAGGCGATCGATGCAACAAGAAAGGCGAACACAACCGATTTGATCAATGCGAACGACACAAAGAAGTCGTTGAATGAGAATCGGATACCGTAAACATAGTCGTTTGGCGTGATAATGTTGGCAACGGTTCCTGCAATGTATCCACCCAGCAGTGCGCAAACACCTGCGATGATAACGAGCATCGGATACATTAAGATCGATGCGATAATTTTGGGAAGAACCAGGTATGATATCGAGTTGATCCCCATCACTTCGAGCGCATCAACTTGTTCGGTTATGCGCATTGTTCCCAGTTGACCGGCCATCGCAGAGCCTACTTTGCCGGCATAAATAACAGCGATGATGGTTGGTGCAAGCTCGAGGATCGTCATCTCCCGCACTACTTGCGAGATCACATAATCAGGAATAAGCGCATTCACCATGTTGGCCGCTGTTTGCACCGTTGTTACCGCGCCCATGAATGTTGAAACCAGTGCGACAAGCAACACTGATCCAATGCCGATGGTGATGCTCTCTTCCAAA
>CBHROW010000497.1:0-2937 GCA_966080355.1 uncultured Chryseosolibacter sp. | reverse complement strand
ACCCGGATATTATGCGTTCACTATTTTACCTGATCTGTCTGTTGGTGGTTTCCAATTCCTTTGGACAAACCGGAAATTATTTCTTGTCGCATTATTCACCGAGCGAAGAGCGCTTTGACTACGTGTGCTTTGATATGGCGCAGGACGACAAAGGCGTAATGTACTTTGCAACCAAGGCTGGGATTATGGAGTTCGATGGCCGTGATTGGGAGTTGCTGCAGGGACCATCCGCCATCTATTCGATCCGGCTAAATGCGAAAAACGAAATGTATTGGGCCGGCTCGAAAGGCTTCGGAAAAGTGAGTTTGAATATTCACGGTTTCCAGGAAATGACAAGTCTGTCTGCTCCCGAAGTTCAAAACGTTTTTCAGATCCTGGTGGAAGGCACTCAAATATTCTTTTTGACCGAGGACGCTATCTATATACTCGATGAACAGGCATCGAAGATCGAACAGATCAAGCCCGTGCAGCCCGAAGACTCATTTACAAAATTGTTTGAACTTTTCGGGGTGGTGTATGTCAATTCATCCAGTGGTATATATAAAGTTGAAAACAATAAGCTTGCTCATTCGAAATTGAATTTCAATGAAGAGGTCGTGTTCTTTTCACGGTTGGATGACGACTATGTGATCGGCACTTCCTCTAATAAACTGTATTCGTGCAATGAAAGCCTCACGTTCCGCGAAGTCAAGCTGCAAGATCAGTCTTACATCGATGCCAGCGTAATTGTAAGTGGAAGTTGGTTCAACAGACAATTACTCGCGCTCGGAACACTTCGTGGAGGAGTGATCTTTGTCAATCCGCTAAATGGATTGACGCAGGAGATCACCAACTATGCAACAGGTCTGCCCGACAATGAAGTCTTCCAGCTGATGACGGATGTGAATCAAAATGTGTGGGTTGCGCACGACTATGGATTTACCCGTATTGCTCCATTCATGCCTTTGCGTTCATTCAGCTATTATGAAGGCTTGCAGGGAAATTTACTCTGTACTTTTTCGTCAGCGAACACCGTCTACGTGGGTACCTCGCTCGGCTTGTTTCGGCTCGACCGCATTGAGCTTTATGATGAATTGACTTATTACGTGGATGTAGAAGTAAAACCAATATCGAAAAAGACAAATCAAAAGCAAGCAGTCGCCAATACGCCCGCACCGGCTGAAGAGCCAAAGCAGGAAGTGAAAGCACCTGACTCCAAACGCGGAGGCCTCTTCAGCTTCTTAAGGAAGAAAAATAAAGCGGCCACCTCAACAACTCCGGAACAAACTCAGAAAGGCGCGCAGCAGGAGGTGACAGAGGAATCACAAGATGAGCCGGCCAAGTCTACTTTTCGAAGGGTAAAGAAAACTGAAAAAATCTTGCGCTCATCTCATTTCGTTTTCAAAAAAGTGCAGGGGATCGATTCCAAAGTAACTCACATTGCCGAGGTGCAAGGCAAACTCATCGCTGCGGGTCTTGGAGGATTGTATGAGGTGAGTGGGCTTGCAGCGAAATCGCTATTGGAAGATCCGATCCGCTACATGTATGCTCCCGCCCAAAAAGATTTCATCATCATTTCGACCTACGAAGACGAGGTGAGAAGCTTGCGGTTTGCGGGAACCTATGTGGAGAACTCAAGTGTCTTCAACAACCTGCAAGATCAGATCCATTATATTTTTGAAAATGGAAAGAATGAATTGTGGTTCTGCGGCATCGATAAAATGTATCGTGCCGACATGAAGGACAGCGATATCAGGCCAAAACAAACCATCGACTTAAAACAAAATACTACCGACAAATCGATCGGAGCATTTTTTCACAACGAGGTCATCATCAGTAATACAGAAGGATTTTTTAAACTCAATCGACAAAGCAGCACATTCGAGAAGCTCGATACACTGTCTGCTCCTTCGCAGTACTTTGCGCATAACGGAGGCATTGTATACCGTGACAGCCACGGGTGGCATTTCCTGAGCGAGCAGGAGGTGAGCAACCTCGAGCTGCTCAACGTGTTCAAAGACATTCGATTCATCTCTTCCGACAAGATCAATCCGCAGAATCTTTGGCTTGTAAGTGGCGACAATCACCTCTTCAAATTTTTTGGTGATAAGATCGCTCCCTTCGCAAAAGAATTTCCATTGTACCTGAAATCAGTTATGAATCAGGACAAGAAAATTGTCAACACCCGTGAGATCAACATGGACCAGGAGCACAGCTCGGTCGTCTTCAAGGTTGTTCAACCAGACTACATTAACCCGGCAGGAATAGAGTTTCGCTATCGTCTTCAGGGAATGAAAGATGAATGGACTGAGTGGTCAACGACCAATAACCTGATCTCCTTCCCTTACCTTCCCACAGGTGAGTACACACTTCAGGTACAAGCAAAAAATATCTTCGGAAAATTAAGCGATCTGCAGCCGCTTTCGTTCGAGGTGCTTCCACCGTATTGGAAGAGACCATGGTTTTATGCGCTGGAGTTCTCCATTCTTGCATCGATGGTTGTTGCCTCGTTCAGGCTGAACACAAAATATCGAATCGTTAGTCGCTTGCTTTCATTGCTGACCATCATTCTTCTGATCGAGTTCATTCAAACTGCAATCGGATCAACCATCGATACCAGCAACAGTCCCGTGATCGAATTTATAGTTCAGGTGGTCGTTGCGCTGCTCGTGTTGCCAGTCGAAGGCTACCTCAGAAATCTCATGCTCCGCTCGCTCGACTCTTCTGGGAAGTTTTATCAGTTCATCGTGCCGAAATCTTCGAGCAAGGAAAAGCCCGAACGATTTATTAAAGAGACCTCCGATGTCGACTAGGCGTGGAAACGCCTGATTGCCTGATCTTTAGAAAATCATAAGTCTGAAAACAAAAAAGCCCCTCGCGGAAGGGGCTTGATGTGGTGACGGAGGGAATTGAACCCCCGACACAAGGATTTTCAGTCCTTTGCTCTACCAACTGAGC
>CBHROW010000496.1:0-2963 GCA_966080355.1 uncultured Chryseosolibacter sp. | reverse complement strand
GCCAGCTGCCTTTTCATTCTGTACTTTATTTATGACGAGCTTACGTTCGACAGGCAGAACGAAAAAGCAGATCGCATTTATCGCATCACGCAAACATTCATCACACCCGAGAACACTCAAAACATCCGTTGGACGCATCAGAAGGTGGGGCCTTATCTCGTGAGAAATTATCCTCAGGTTGAAAATCATGTAAGGTTCGAAGGCGAGCAGATCAAGTTGGGTAAAAATGGAATTAAGGAACCCGGTGCGGTAAGGGCAGATGCTTCCGTATTCGATATTTTCACATTCGACTTTATCGCTGGCAACAGTTCAACTGCGCTCGAAAAACCGAAAAGCATCGTACTCAGCGAAAGCCTCGCAAAAAAATACTTCCCTGACAATGCACTGGGACAGATGATCGATGTGGATGGAGAACCTCATCAGGTCACTGGACTCGTAAAAGATCTTCCATCGAACATCGATAAGCCGATCACAGCACTGATCCATGGAGCATTCGAGGGCGAAGAGAATCCACAGCTCTTTTTTACTTATGATACATACGTGTTGCTGCGCTCGAAGTCCGATGCTGCGTTTATCAAATCAAAACTGGAAGAGGCTGCCAGCGTGCTTCACGCTTCGATGGCGGGACCCGGCATGAAGATGGGTTTTGATATGCAGGCATTGACCGATCTACATTTTTATCATGGCACCGAAATGGATTATCCAAAAGGAAACCGTTCTCAGGTTTACATATTTGGAGCCGTGGCGATTGTTCTATTGATCATTGTCGTGATCAACTTCATCAACCTGACCACAGTGCGCTCGCTCGAGCGTGCGAAGGAAGTTGGAATACGCAAAGTCGTTGGTGCACAAAGAACAGAATTGATCCGTCAGTTCCTTGGCGAATCGTTTGTATCGGTTATACTCGCATCAGGTGGCGCGTTGCTGATGATTCAAATCCTCAGGAAGATCTTTCAGAGCATCTCGGGTAAGAATATCAATTTCAGCAATGAAAATGACTTGACGATCATCGGAGTAACGTTGGTTTTGCTGATCGCGATAGCTGTTTTTGCATCGCTCTATCCGGCTTGGATCCTGTCGTCATACAAGCCTGTGAAAGTTTTAAAAGGTCATGCGCGAAACGGAAACCATGCAGGAACCGTCCGTAAGTTCTTTACCGTTACGCAATTCGCGCTTAGCTCCGCTTTGTTGTTGTTCCTGATCACAACATTGCTCCAGATGGATTTCATGAAAAACACTGATCTCGGATTTTCAAAAGACGAGATATTGGTTATACACGCACCGGAAGACGACACGCTGGTGCGGACTAATCTTGCCTACTACAAAAGTGAGTTGCAAAAGTGTAGTTCGGTTAGCCGGGTCAGTGTGGGAGGATTCGCTTCCAATCTTGGAACGCGGGAAACGTTCGCCTCACCGGTCTGGATCCACGCTCAGGAAGGGAAACGGCAAGTGATCACTCCCAATATTGTTGTTGACCGTGAGTATCCGGGTATGTTGAAACTTCAATTGAAAGAAGGAAAGAATTTTTCCGATATCGGTGGAAGTGTTTCGGGCAAGGCCCTCGTGAACGAAGCATTTGTAAAACTTTCAGGCTGGAAGGATCCACTAGGACAAAAAGTTAGCACCTATGGAGGCGAGGCAACAGTCATCGGTGTAGTAAAGAATTTTCATTTTCAGTCACTTCACAACACGATCGAACCCATGGCCATACTCGGCATGAACGATCAAAAACCCGATCCGCGCCATTTCTTTTTGAAGACATCTGCACAAGGTCTGGATGAAGTCAAGGTGACGTGGAAGCGATTGTTCCCGAACAACGAGATGGAATTTTTTTTCCTAGACGATTTTTTCAACGCGCAATATAAAGCGGACGGAAATATGCAAGTACTCTTTCTTTATTTCACCATGCTCGCGATCCTGATCTCAGCCTCAGGTTTGTTCGGATTAACGATCTATCATGTGGAAGTAAAGACAAAGGAAATAGGAATTCGAAAAGTATTCGGTGCAGATGTGAGATCACTGGTCGCGCTGTTGTCAGCCGATTTCGTGAAACTTATTTTCATTGGAACAGCGATCGGCATTGCAGGAGGGTATTATTTCACACAACAATGGCTGGATGCATTTGCCTATCGAATTGATCTGACTTTGTTGAAGATGGTGATCCCAGCCATATCCATCATCACGCTTTCGCTGATGATCATCATTTACAAAACATATCGCGGAGCAACTGCAAATCCGATCGATGTGATCAGGTATGAGTAGTTGGCAATTGGCAAGGGATAAATTGGCACGAAGCGCTTTTTGCCAACGGGTTTTCTTGCCAACTGCCAACTATTAAAAAAAGTGGAGCCGCTGGGAATTGAACCCAGGTCCAGAGAAGATAAAGCCGCGCTTTCTACATGCTTAGTTGATATTGATTGTCGGAAGAAGCAAGGTCATCAACAACCTAAACTTCAACTTAGTCACTGTGTCTTAGCCGTGATTAGTAACCTCACACGGAGCAGTTTTACTGAACGACACCGCTATACCAGCACCCATAAAACGAAGGCACTGAGCGATGATGGCCGGGGAGCTCTTAGCTCGACCCTTTAGCTAGATCTTACGATTGGTAAGATTAAGCAGCCATGGCGTAGTTAGACTCGCCAAGTATGGTTTAGGACTATCTTTCAAGGCTCTCATCCCATGAGCCTGCATGCTTCCACACGTCATTACGCATCCTGTCAAAACCGGTCGGCCCCAGTTGTCAAAGAACTTCTTGCTTGCCACGATTGACTAAATAATAGGCAATTGGCGGTAGGCAGTTGGCAATTAAAAGACAAATATAAAACGAAAAATGTTCCCTCGAATAATCAACCGGGACAGGCGAAATAAGTCGGGTATTTTTTGCCTACTGCCAATTGCCTACTGCCTACTTTTTCTAAATTGCGACTTGATGGAAAACTTTGTTGTATCAGCGCGGAAGT
>CBHROW010000495.1:0-2964 GCA_966080355.1 uncultured Chryseosolibacter sp. | reverse complement strand
GTCAAAGATACCTCCTCAAGGCGCTCACACGAGCCTTCAAGTCTTTCAACTGTTCGGTGGTCATTTCGTTATTTAGTTAAGGCGCAAATATAGTATAAAGTGTGCAGTTCCTTACTGCGTAGGGATTTAGGCATTAGTTAGGGATCAGGTATTGGGATGAAGAATCGTTGATCTTATCTATGTCGCATTTTCTAATGCCCAATACATAATTCTCCAATGCCCCACAACCCCGAACGGACCACTATTCAAGAAACAAAATGAAATTGTCAACGAAGTAGGCTACTGATCCAAAAATGGGTTCGCTCCAACAGTCTTGGGTGGAAGGTAAAATGGCGATCCCTTCTTGGCCATGAAAAGCCGGTAGGCAGGAGTTAGTTTTTGTGATTTCTTTTTCGAGAGCACCAACGGCACCCCGATGACAATTCCCGCAAGGCTCGCCTTGGAAACACCGTTGTCGATTGTAAAATCGTTGCCCTGGATCAATGAATAGTTAACCTGGTCGATGAGGAACAAGACCACTCCACCTGCGATCAGATATGCGCCAAGTCTATTATGAAATTTTTCCTGCGTAAAGTACAGGCGCTCAATGCGATCAAAAGCAACAGTGTCGCGATGTGTCACAACAGCCGTCTCGAAAATATTGTTGATGTAGGTTTTCCTGACGCGATCCTCTCCTTTAAGCTTGAACGTGATCTCATCTCCGGGATAAAGCCGCAAGAGCACGCGCTCTCTTTTCATCAGGATGAGTTGCTTCTGCGAAAAACCAGCGACCACCGAGGCGAGTATGAGAATAATCAGCAGAAACGATGATCCTACTTTGATCATGCGCTTAAGGTAAAAAAAAATAGCGGAGATCATCCGCTATTTAATCGAGTTTATACAGGTCTAACGCCAGTTCCAAAGATCGAAGCTCGCTCCACTTCAATGCCTTCGACTTTGAAGTTGATTACATTTTGGTGATCCAATTGAATGGATCCGGGTGTTCTCCGCGCTTGATACCTTCGAGCTCGCGATATACTTTGTTGGCGAACTCGCGTTTTTCTACAGGCGGCAAATAATAATCCTTTCCTTCATGCCCGATCAACTCAATGTGAGCGATCGTGGCTGCAGTTCCAGCACCGAATGCTTCTTTCACGCGACCGGCCTTCAGGCCCTCCACCAGCTCGGTAACGGAAATTTTTCTTTCCTCAACTTTCATGTTCCAGCTTCGCGCGAGTTTCAGCACGCTGTCGCGTGTGATTCCGGCAAGGATCGAATCGCTCAGCGCGGGTGTCACGAGCGTATCGTCAATTACAAACATGATGTTCATCGTGCCTGACTCTTCAATGTACCGGTGCTCTTTTCCATCGGTCCAGATCAGCTGATGATAGCCCTGATCCTGAGCAAGCTTGGCAGGATAGATCGCACCGCCATAGTTGCCACCCGCTTTCGCGTATCCTGTTCCACCGGCAACTGCCCGGGTAAATTCTGTTTCGATCTTCACTTTCACAGGTGTCGAATAATAGGCGCCAACGGGACTGAAGATGATCATGAACGTGAAATCCTGAGACGGCCTGATGCCGATATATTCATCCGCAGAAAACATGAACGGACGAATGTACAATGATGATCCTTCATTGGTCGGTATCCACTTGCGATCGAGGTTAACAAGGGTTGACAGGCTTTCCAGAAATATTTCTTCCGGCAGCATAGGCATGCACATCCGTTCTGCAGAAATATTCAGCCGTTTTAGATTGTCAAGTGCACGGAAGATCAGCGCACCTCCGTTCTTTGCCGCATATCCTTTCATGCCTTCAAAGATCGATTGTCCGTAGTGGATTGCTGGCGTTGCCGGACTCACTTCCATATATCCATAAGGAACGATCCGAAGATTTTTCCACTCGCCATCACGGTAGTCGGCCATGAACATATGGTCGCTGTATACCTTTCCAAAAGGAAGATTATTGAAATCTACTTCAGGAAGCCTGGAACGCTTTACGCGATCGATATCGATTTTGATTGTGTCAACCATGGGATTTACGATTTGGAGCAATTTACACCAAAATTTGTAAACGACTAACGATTGTTAGGTTACATTTTTGGTTTCCAGGGCGTGTCTTCAATTCGAAGGTCCGCGGCATTTTTCCTCGCCAGCGTGAAGAGATAATCAGACAGTCTGTTGAGGTATTGGATCACTATCCCATCAACTTTTTCTGTTGCATCGAGCGCAATCACCAGGCGCTCCGCCCTGCGGCACACGGTACGGGCAATATGGCAAAATGAAACCGATTGATGGCCGCCCGGAAGAATGAACGACTTCATGGCCGGAAGCTCCGCATCCATTTTATCGATTTCATGCTCCAGCGTTTTCACATCGTCTGAAGTCAGGTGAGGGATTTTTACTTTGGTGTTGCCGGGTTCCGTGGCCAGCATAGATCCCATCGTGAAGAGCCGATCCTGAATTTCGATAAGCACAATCTTATTTATTTCGTTGACGGATTGATCGCGCAGCAAACCGATCCACGAATTAAGTTCATCGACCGTACCGTATGTGTCGATCCTGAGATCAGCTTTCGAAACGCGCTTTCCTCCAAAAAGTGCAGTTGTTCCTTTATCACCGGTTTTCGTGTAGATCTTCATCCTGTAAAAATAGCGAGAAGAGTTTGAAAGTGCGTGCTGCACAAGGCAGGCTGCCAGCAGCAAGCAACAAAACAGACGCGGCATCTGAAGAAGCTAACGATCTAATGTGAACCGCTTGGATTTAGTTGCGAAACGCTTGTAGCTTGTCGCTACTACTGCACGGGGAAAAGCTCACCAGAACTTCCAACATCATCACTTCTATTAAATCTTTTGTCGCTCCGGGGCCGCTTGGCCACTGATATGCTTCATCCTGCCTACCCGCCCACGGTCTGCAACGCAACGGCAGGCAAGCCGGCCTTAACCCTGGCCGCACATTCCACTTCCAGACCAAGGCCAGGCTTAGGT
>CBHROW010000494.1:0-2998 GCA_966080355.1 uncultured Chryseosolibacter sp. | reverse complement strand
ATGCTTCCGAAAATGAAGTGCGGCTGTTGAATTTTTGATTGCCGTTATAAAACATTTTGGGAGTTGACTGGTGACCACGTTCTGATTAATTTTCCTGAAACCCCACGCATGTTCAGGATATTTTTTCTCATTGCGTTATTTTCTTCGGTTACTATAGTTAGCGCACAACAACCGCGGCCGCTCCAGGTCACCGGTCGCATCGTGGATGCGGCAACTTTACTTCCTGTAGCCTTCACATCTATCGGTATTGACGGTCAGCCGTTCGGAACAAGCTCGAATGCCAATGGCGATTTCTATCTCGTCATTCCAACTGAAGTACAATCCCGCGACTATACACTTGTGGTCACTTGCATCGGCTACAAGACTGCCCGGGTCAGAAACCCAGATGGTGTAATAAATATCGTTCTCGAGCCGGAAGTGATCGAGTTGAAAGCTGTTGAAGTTGCCCCAAGTGACGCTTTCGCACGGAAGATTATCAAAAAGGCATTTGCCAATGTGAAACGGAATTATCTGCAAAAACCTTTCGTGTACAAAACTTTCTATCGCCACTACTGTAAGGATGATAGTACCTACGGACGACTCATTGAAGCCGCTGCCGATATTTACAAGCGCCACGGATATAAACTGGTGCAGCCTGGGCCGGGATATAAAGAGGAAGTGCGTGTCACACAACTGAGAAGGAGTTTTGATAACACCAATCTCGAAGGCAAAGGTCACGCTCCAATCGCATTGTATTCCGTTATGGCAGTTGACCCCGTTGGCTATCAATCAAAAAAAAGAAGCGAGAACCTGACTTTCTTCTTCGACCTCAGCAGGATTGCATACAACGTCAGTCCGCTGAAAAACCAAATGCGCGAATTCGATTTCTATTTTGAAGGTACCACGAAGTATGATGGAAACGAAGTTTATAAAATTCGCTTCGAGCGCGTGATCAACCTGCGGAATGAAAGCGCTTCAATTTGGTATAATGATGAGAGCGGTTACCTGTACATTAACACGGGTGACTATGCTATTCTCAAGTACGAGTACCTGAGAAAATGGAAAAATGATACCATCCGAGCGGTTACGATTTTCAAGAAATTTAACAGCAAATATTTCCATCAATACTCGATGAAGGAAGGTGAGAATTTTTATCCAAAACAAAATTTCACGCATACTTTCCGGCTCGAACTTATGACCAACGAGATTGTTCAGAAAGACTTTGAAAAATTCAAAGGCAAAGAACCAGACAGAGAAATGTTGCTGAAAATAGATTATGATTCGGCATTTTGGGACAGCTATACGATTTTGAAGTCTACGCCACTCCAGGAAGCAATTGTGCGTGATCTTCAAAAACAATTGAGCCTGAAAGATCAGTACGGTGAATACCTCGCCCAGCAGCGCGCCCGTTACTTTGGCGGAAAAGAAGATGAAGAAAATTTCAACAAGTATCTGAAGTCGATGCGGGGTGCACGTCCCATCTACATCGATCTGTGGGCAAGCTGGTGCGGGCCGTGTGTCAAAGAAATGGGCGCATCAAAAAAGTTATTGGAGGAATACAAGACAAGGATCGCGTTTGTCTATCTTTCGATAGACGAGAACATCGATGCCTGGCGGAATGCGGTTCAAAAACTTGAGCTCACCGAGAAGGCGATGAAGCATTTTCGAATTGGCAATCACTCCGATTTCGCGAAAGTTCTTGAACTCGAAAGCATACCGAGATATGTACTGATTGACAAGGCAGGGAACTTCGTCAATCTCAATGCCAGACGCCCCAGCGACCGTGAGCTAAAAAAAGATCTGGACGCTCTGCTCGAAAATCAGAATTGATATCTTTGCGCTGTTATTTTTCGCGCCCGGATCAAAAAACTGCGGCTCGAAGCCTGCAGCTAATCCACCCGTACTTGTTCCGACAACCTCACTACTCCCGTCAGTTTTGGCTCGTGTGCCTCAGCAACTTGTTGTTCTTTGGAAGTTTCAATATGATCGTTCCGGAGTTATCATCCTATCTGACTTCGCTCGGGGGTGCAGAATATAAAGGATTGATCATTTCGCTCTTTACCATAACAGCCATGTTGTCGAGGCCATTCAGCGGAAAACTGGCCGATCGTCTGGGAAGGGTTCCGGTGATGATGGCAGGTTCCCTTGTTTGTCTCGTGTGCAGTTTATTTTATCCGATACTTACAACGGTTTCCGGGTTTTTACTCCTTCGACTGGTTCACGGATTTTCTACCGGATTTACACCTACCGGAAATACTGCTTATCTCTCCGACATCATTCCCGCAGATAAACGGGGCGAGGCAATGGGCCTATTCGGCACCGCGGGAAGTATTGGCATGGCCGGAGGACCAGCATTGGGCGGAGTTGTTGCCAATTACTTTGGACTTGACGCGATGTTCTATTGCTCATCAGCTTTCGCGTTTCTCTCGATCGCTATCTTGCTGGGCATCCGCGAAACCCTGGTTGTAAAACATCCCGTTAATTTCAATCTCTTCAAAATTCACAAGCGTGATCTCTTTGAACCCCGTGTTGTCGTTCCCTGCTTTATCATGATGTTGTGTGCGTATGCATATGGCGCAGCGTTCACCGTGCTTCCGGATCTCGGTGAATACGTGGGTGTGAAAAACAAGGGTGTTCTCTTTACATTTCTAACGGTGGCATCGTTACTGGTCAGACTTCTTGGAGGAAAAGCTTCCGATCGTTGGGGACGCAAGCCCGTGCTACGCGTTTCATCGCTGACAATCGCGATCGCCATGCTCATCATCGCGCTGGCCGAAACAAAAATTATACTCCTTGTCGGCATCAGCCTTTACGGACTCGGTCAGGGAACTACATCGCCAACTTTGCTCGCCTGGGCAACAGACCTGAGCCATGAGCAATTCAAAGGAAGGGGGATCGCGTCACTCTATATATTTATGGAGCTGGGAATTGGTATTGGAGCGTTTGCCTCAGGATTGGTTTACGGTAATAATCCTTCAAATTTTTTCGTCACCTTTGCCATCTGCGGCTTGCTGGCGAG
>CBHROW010000493.1:0-3003 GCA_966080355.1 uncultured Chryseosolibacter sp. | reverse complement strand
TGCTGGCGGCTCCGGGAAATTCATCGAAGGTGTGACGCAAATGAAATGCTCCGTGGCCGAGCTCGTGGGCGATGGTTTGCGCAAGGCTGTTTTTAAGCTGGTCCACAAAAATGTAGCCGATGTTGCGCTTGAAGGGCATGAAGCCGGAACGAAGTGAGTTGCTGCCCTCGATCAAAAACAGGTAGTAAGTATTCTTGTCGTACTCAGCGTGTGCATCCCGATACACGCGATTGAACTCCCGCATCTTTTGATTGTAACTCGCAAACACTCCCGACTCCTCCTTATCGAGATCGGTGATGAATGATTGATCGATTTCAAATTTCGGTTGAACGGTGACGTGCCATGTCGCCACTGCCTGATCATAAACTTCCTTTAATGTTCTTTCAATATCATCGATGTCTGGAGCAGGTGCTCCACTCACCGGAACAACAACAACTTTGCTCTCAAGAAAACTGTAACTCGCAAGATTGAGTTTCCCCACTTCAACTTCCTCTTGCTCTTTACCTGGCTCCTTTATCATTACATATGCCGTTAATTCCTCATGTTCTCCACCAACACCTCCGATCACCGTGAGCTTCTTCTCCTTCGCGTTTTCACCTGCCACCATCGAAACCGGAACTGTCTCCGCCTCGAATGAAACACCTGACGGAAAGCTATCAGTGGCAACCCATGCCGAAATACTTTCCTGCTTACCTGTCTCGAGCGCTTTCCAGGCGATCGTGTAGTTGCTCTGGTTTATTTGTTCGAGGTCGAAGTCACCGAGGTTGTCGGTCTTTTTATCGAAGCCGTAGTGGTGAGCGGTGTGTTGATCAAAGTTCACGAGTAAGTTGCGGAGCGCGTCTTTCGAAGAGTAAGTCGCACCTGGTGCCGCAGTCGCCTGCATCACGTTGCCGTCTTTGTCGACTACCCATTTGTTCCCTTTCGAATCAACTATTTCGGTCGGGATCTTCTTGCTCTCACTGTTTGTTGGTTGATCGTAGATTGCGACAGCTCCATTTTCATTGGTGACTAAAATTTGTCCGGCTGAATTCACTTCAACACTTGCAATCACTCCCGTAACTTCGATCATCTTCATGTCCAGTGCTTCGGCTGCATCGGCTTCATTTAGTAGTTGTTCTCTTTTCTTTTTACCAACGTCTTCCATCTCTTTGGCGATGTCGGCCATGGTGCTGTTCTTATCGTAAGTGGTCTCAACAAATCCTCCGATGAGCCGGTAGTCGGTGTTGATCGTGCAGTTGAATGCCACCTTCACACCCGCATTGTTGAAGAGCTTCACCTTCATAATTCCGGTTCCCTGGAAAAATCCAGTTGGACTATTTGTATTAACAACGGAGGCCACCAACACTTCGAAGTCGGCTGTCATAAACTGGTCGCCCGGGTATAAATTCTGGACCGGTGTCCTGTTCTTTGCCTTCTCGATGCTGAAGGGCTCACCGCATGTGAAGTCTGCGATCTGTTTCTTTTGCGTAGTACTGAAAGTGAAAATGTTCGAGGTCTCGCTCACTTGTTTGCCCTTCTCCGCGCGGATCTTCACCTGGTAGGTTGTGCTGTCTTTGAGATCGCCCAGAACGAGCCACGAGCTGCTCGTCACCTTCTCCCACCAATTCACACCATCGATGGATTTATAATAGATGCGATATCTTTCTGGCGTTTCACCTGAGGGCGAAGGTTCCCAGCGCAGGTTTATGGTTTGATGATTGGCGAATTCCTTGCGGAGGTTGACAGGTGTTCCGAGCTCTTCACCAAACTGAAAAACGCGCACTTCGCTCCTGCCATTGTTCTTGAACAGATCTCTGCCCTCGGTGTCGCGTGCTTCTATTTGCCAGGCATATTTCCTTCCGGGAAGCAATGGAGTTTCAGTTGGGCCGTAAACGAATTGTGTTTCACTCAAGGTTGTTTCAAAGAATACCGCCTGACTTAAAAAAGCATCATTTGGATTTCTGTTCGATGGCCAGATTTCGACCATGCGAAAAATGTATTCCGTGGTGAAAGCGCTGTTCACTGAGCCGGCATGACGAGGCGTCCAGTTGAATGGAATGTTCGTTGGATCGACAGCGCGAAACAGTTTTTCATTTTCGGGCGAGTTAAGAAGAGGCGGGTCATTGAGGATGACCCATGCTGTGGCCGACCCTGCGTTGCTCACCAATGTTCCGCGATTGTAGTCGAGTGCTTCGATGATAAACCGGTAGACACCATCGGGAAGCTTTCCGCCACTTTGCTCGAACTGCCTGCGGTTGACTCCGGCAAAATCAAGGTTTGCAGGATTGAAAAGTTCAGCAACATCTTCTCCATATAATAATTGAGTGTCGCCACCGGCCAGTACGATAGGTTGCGAAATGAACGATGGTTTTGTTTTGATGGTGATGCCGAGGCCTTCGATGGTAAGCCGGAGCTTTACGCGATAGTCGGCTACGGAAATATCGTTGCTGCGGAGATGAATGGCGAAATGTTGTGAGCCAATTGCCGTGTAATCACGGAGGTAAGGCGAGTATGGTGGTTGAAGCGTGACGGAGGTTTGTATTGGAAAGACTTGTGAGCGCGCTGAAGTCGATGATAAGATGCCAATCACCAACGCAACGCCCCACAAGTAAAACCCTACTTTGTCGTTTAAACTTTTCATTTCTCCATGAGCGCATCTTTGGAGATGAGTCTAATGTAGAGTGTGGCATTGAATCATTTTGTTGCTAAGAATCCAATTGTTGTGGTGAGAAGGTTGCGAAATTCAGATTAACACAATGCATGCGACTCAAAAAAATGCAAGACCGCAAAGAGCGCAGAGGAGGCGCAAAGAGCGCAAGGAAAATGCAGGTTTAACGCAGGGGATATTGGCTCGATTTATTAAGCGCATCGGAACTTTCGCACGTTTTGCCTTTTTAATTCACAAGCAAGAAGAGAAATGCATGCTGAGTTCGCGGAGGCCTGATAGCATAATGCGTAGTCGCGCGGATGTTGGAATGGGTGCGTGCGACTCAGGAAAATGTGAAATCGCAAAGGCGACTGGAC
>CBHROW010000492.1:0-3033 GCA_966080355.1 uncultured Chryseosolibacter sp. | reverse complement strand
ACCATGGCATCGGGCAACCAGGTGAAAAGCGGAAATTGTGCTGACTTTCCAATCGCACCGCAAAAAATGACGAGCATCGCTGCAGTTTGCCAGGTGAATTGGTGCTGCAAGTTAATCAGTTCAACGATCTCCAAAGTACCTGTTGAAGTCCATAACATCATGATACCGAGCAGAAATCCGGCATCACCAATTCGATTGTATAAAAACGCCTTCTGTGCTGCGGACCCAGCTTCGGGCTTGTCGGCATAATGTCCGATGAGCATAAACGATGCAAAGCCAACGAGCTCCCAAAACAAAAAGAGCACGAGTAAATTGTCGGACAATACGACACCGAGCATGGCGAACGTAAAGAACCCGAGC
This sequence comes from uncultured Chryseosolibacter sp., assembly GCA_966080355.1. Lineage (GTDB taxonomy): Bacteria > Bacteroidota > Bacteroidia > Cytophagales > Cyclobacteriaceae > Chryseosolibacter. The sequence continues at coordinate 2,673 of CBHROW010000492.1, read as the reverse complement.
ATGGCAAAGTATTTCCGCGCGCCACCGTCCCCAGCCATGTATCCCACCGAAAAAATGTGAATCAGGAATGAGATCAATACTACAACGAACATCATCACGATCGACTGCTGACCCAGCAGCAGATTAGCTGAAAAATGAATTGGTCCAGCATCGATCCATGAAACTTTAACGAGAACCGTTGGGTCATTCAACGAGACAAAAAGCATGAGGCTGACCGCTATCGCAGCGATGAACATGAAAAACGGAGCAAGCAAGATCGTCAGCCAGGAAAAGCGCTCAGGAATGAGCAGACTAAAACAAAAGGACAATAAAGGAAGACCGATCGAGAGCGCGAGGCAGATCGCTAAAAATGGATCGTTTTCAAAATAGTTGATCGCGGTCATCCTTTCAATTCGCTGATCTCGTCCGGAACTGAAGTCTTATAAAACTGATAGGTTCGCAAGATGATTGCCAAGCCGATTGCAGTTTCGCATACTGCCACAAGAATCACAAAGAGAGAAAAAATCTGGCCGTGAACCTGCGCTGGGTATATACGATTGAATGCAATAAGGTTAATATTCGAGGCATTGAACAGCAACTCAACGCCTATGAGCATCATGATTGCATTTCGCTTCGTGATAACGATGATCAATCCGCAGCAAAAAAGCATTGCTCCCAAAAACATCATTATGACAACGGGGTTGATCATCGCTGTTTCGTTTTCATAAATGAAGTCAACACTGCTGCGCCAACAAGTGCAACCAGAAGCAACACGCCTGTGATCTCAAAGGCAAGTGAATATTCTGTCATCAATAGTGATCCGATGATCTCCGGAGAATTTTCAGGGTGTTGAATAACGTGTTGATCGGCCGGTAGTGTGTCCATCATCAACATACAGATCAGGATCAACAATGCACCTCCTGCCACTACGCCTTCCATAACATTGGTGTGCGCTACAATCAAGGGCTTGCCGGATAGCTTCGATGTGAGCATGATACCAAAAAGCATCAGCACAACAATTCCACCGGCATAGATCAGAATTTGCGCAATACCGACAAACTCGGCAAAATTCAGGATGAAAAGTGTTGCGACCGACAGCAAAGTGATAAGCAATAACAAAGCTGCGCGAAATACATTTTTAGAAAACACAATGCCTAAAGCAGATCCACCTGCCGCAAAAACGAAAAATAAGAATATGAATGTGGCAAAGGTCATGTTGTTGCTGGCGGGGTTCCCGGGGGTTTTATTTTCGGCTTGAAGACCGGTTTCGGAGCGGCCGGCTTCTGTGTTGTTGAAGATTCTTCCGATTTCGGCTGTGTGATCACCGGTGTAGATTTCGCCTTTGCAAGTTGATGTTCTTCAAACAACCTTTTCTTTTCCGCAATTTCATCTGCTGTCATTTCAGCAAACTCATAAGTGTGCTCGCGAATATCGGTTACGCTGAAGTCGTACACTTTCGTCATGGTCAGACACTCCGTTGGGCAAACGGTAGTGCAAAGTCCACAAAAGCAACACTGCGCCATATTGATGTCGAACGTTGCAGCATAAATCCTTTTCGAGGTACCGTCAGATGTTTTTCCTATTTCCTCTGTGGCGCGGATCGGTTCTATCGTGATGCAATTGACCGGGCAAATCTTCGCGCATTTATCGCAGACGATGCAATCATCGATCTCATTGTGGAGGCGGTAGCGGCCCGTCACGGGAACAGGCAGAATTTCGTGGGGATACTGAATAGTTGCGATCCCATCGGGTTGATGAAAATAATTTTGATCCTGTATCGAAAGGGGCTTGCGGCTATGGCGCGCACGCCAGAAATGTTTCGCGGTCAATGTGAGGCCGTGCATCAGAGAACCAAATGAATCGGTGATATCTCGCCAATATGTCGATCCGTTCGTCTGCATCAACCACAAAATTATTTTGCAAAATTATCGAAAGAGATCAGCTCGCCTTTGGCAGCGTGAAAGAAAACTTGCTGCCCTCTCCTACGCGGCTTTCAACATAAATGTGTCCGCCATTCTTTTCAACAAATTCCTTACAAAGAATCAAGCCAAGCCCCGTGCCCTTTTCATTTGCCGTTCCCCGCGTGGTGTAAGGAGCAGTTTTGTCAAATAAGATCTTCAGCACATCCGGGTTGATACCAATGCCATTGTCAGTGACTGTAACGAGCCATTCGTTCGGTTTCTCTTCAGCCGACATCACTACCTGACCACCATCGTTGGTGAATTTGATCGCGTTGGTCATCAGGTTGCGCATCACGAGGTTGATGGTATTGGAATCCGCGAAAGCGATGGCATTCGATGGAATATTATTAATGAGCGAGATCTGCTTGCTCTGCACAGAACTGAGCAGCTGTATATTTTCGTCAGCAATTCTGCGCAGGTCGATCCGGTTTGCCTGCAGGTTGAGCTTGTCCATTTGCAGCAACGTCCAGTCGAGGAGATTGTTGAGCAGCGTGCGGGTATGGTTGAACCGTGTTTTCAATTCCTTCACATGGTTCGGTAGCTCTTCTGGTTTCACCGCGCCTTTGTCCAACAGGTCGAGCAGACCAGCGAGTGCGTTTATTGGAGATCGAAGGTCGTGCGAAATGATCGAAAAGAATTTGTCCTTCACCTGGTTGAGTCGCTCGAGTTCTTCACTTCGCTTCTCCATGTCTTCCTGGTGCTGAAGCAGCAAAGTATTGATCTGCCGCCTGCG
>CBHROW010000491.1:0-3035 GCA_966080355.1 uncultured Chryseosolibacter sp. | reverse complement strand
TCGGACAAAGAAATAATTTCGAATGAATCGCAGGAGCGGATGGGGCTCGGCATTCGCGAGAAAGATCTCGAAACATTGAAGAAAGTTTCTGAGCGTGAACGCGCTCCGTTCTACGTGATCGGTGAAGCAAGTGGTGATCACAAACTTACGTTCTCGAAAAATGGAAAAGGCCCGCGCCCCGTTGATCTCCAGGTGAATCATCTCTTCGGATCGTCACCAAAAACGATCATCAACGATTCAACGCAAAAACCATCGTTCGCTGCCGTTCAATACAACGATGTCAACTTCAAAGAGTATCTCGAACAAGTTCTTCAGCTTGAAGCGGTAGCGTGCAAAGATTGGCTGACCAACAAAGTCGATCGCTCCGTATCGGGAAAAGTAGTTTGGCAGCAGACTTGTGGACCTATCCAATTGCCGTTGAACAATCTCGGGATCATGGCGCTGGATTATTCAGGAAGGAAAGGTGTTGCTACCGCGATCGGTCATGCGCCTGGTGCTGCATTGATCGATTCCACAGCCGGAAGTAAGCTCGCCATTGCAGAATCACTCACCAACATCGTATGGACACCTCTAACGCATGGACTGAAAGGCATTTCTCTCAGCGCCAATTGGATGTGGCCTTCTAAAAACAAAGGTGAGGATGCGCGTCTTTACAATGCTGTGCAGGCGGTGAGCGAGTTCGCCATCAACCTCGGCATCAACATCCCGACAGGGAAAGATTCACTGTCGATGACACAAAAATATCCGGGAGGTGAAGTTGTTTACGCTCCGGGTACCGTCATTATTACTGCAGTTGGCGAGTCGGAAGATTTTACAAAAACAATTTCGCCCGTCCTTCATCCCATCGAAGGTTCGAAAATAATCTACATTGATTTTTCTGCCGATGACTTAAAACTGGGAGGTAGCAGTTTCGCGCAAGTATTAAACTTACTCGGCAACGAAGCGCCAACCGTGAAGAATGATTTTCACTTCGCGAAAGCGTTCGAAACTTTGCAACAGCTGATCCGCGATGGAAAAATTCTTGCAGGCCATGATATCTCGGAAGGCGGAATGATCACCACGTTGCTCGAGATGGCATTCGCGCAACCCGGAGTAGGTTTGAATGTCGACATCAGCAAGCTCAACACCGATCGCATTAAAGTTTTGTTCAGTGAAAATCCGGGCGTGATCGTTCAGGTTGTGGATGATAAAGTTGTGATCGATGCGTTTGCAAAAAATGGTATTGATGCAAAAGTGATCGGATCAGTTACGCGTGATGAAAAAGTAAACATCGTTTCAAATGGTGTGACCGAAAAACTTGACGTAAAGTCGTTGCGCGACACGTGGTTCAGAACTTCATACTTACTTGACAGCAAACAACGCCCTGCGAAATTTGCCGAGGAGCGTTACAAGAATTACAAAGACCAGGTTCTCGAATACATCTTCCCGAAAACGTTCACGGGTAAATTTGAAAATCTCGGCATCGATCCGCAGCGCAGAAAACCTTCAGGACTTCGTGCCGCGATCATTCGCGAAAAAGGCGTGAATGGCGATCGTGAAATGGCATTCAGCCTCTACCTCGCAGGCTTCGATGTGAAAGATATTCACATGACCGATCTCGTTTCTGGTCGCGAAGATCTTTCCGATGTGAATATGATCGTTTTTGTAGGAGGGTTTTCGAATTCAGACGTGCTGGGTTCAGCGAAAGGCTGGGCCGGTGCTTTCCTGTATAATCCGAAGGCGAAGCAATCGCTCGATAATTTCTACAAACGAAACGACACCGTCAGTCTTGGTGTTTGTAATGGATGCCAGCTGATGATGGAACTTGGGTTGGTTTATCCGGAATGGAAAGATCATCCGAGAATGCACCACAACGCCTCCGGGAAGTTTGAATCGATCTTTGTTAACCTGGAGATTCCCGACAACAATTCAATCATGTTGAAGAGCCTTGCAGGTTCGCGGCTTGGCGCCTGGGTTGCCCATGGCGAAGGCAAATTCGTTCTGCCTGATGATCGATCAAAGTTCAATATATCGGCACAGTATTTTTACGAAGCCTATCCCGGAACTCCTGGGGGATCTGATTTTTCGGTGGCAGCGTTGCACTCGAGGGACGGCCGACACCTGGCCATTATGCCACACATTGAACGATCACTTTTTCCTTGGAATTGGGGATACTATCCGACAAACCGGAAAAACGATGTGATCTCCCCGTGGATTGAAGCTTTTGTCAACGCCCGCGAGTGGGTAAAAGCAAATCGTTGAGTGTGAAGTAAAAGGTTTCAATCTTGTTATTGTTCCGATGTAGGATTTGGACTATATTGAACATTACCTAATAAGATTGCTGGCCTATGAAGAAGTTTTTTGTCCCTCTCATCGCTGCTGCACTTTTAACCTCATGTCTTGGCTACAAAGAGCTTCCAGTCGAGTACGATTATAGCTATAAGGGTAATTTCAAAAAGTATCGCACGTTCGACATCATGAAGCCAGCCGGAATGGTTGATTCGACTATGGTGAACGAAACGATTGAAAAGTCGATCGTAGCACGGATGAAATTTTTGGGCTACCGGCAATCTACCAACAAACCTCATCTTATTATCGGCTTCAAAATGTTCAACGATAGCTTGAAGTTTAACGGGTATAATCAGCCGGACATTGAAGATTGGGTACGAAACAACCAAAAAGAAGATCTCGATTACGACCAGCAGAAATTCAATCTCAAAACAGGAACGCTTCTGATCCAATTCTATGACAGACGTCAAAACCGCTCAATCTGGCAGGGTTATGCAACCACCATGTACGGCTCGATTGACTTCAACAACAGCCGCCATCTCAAGAACGCGGTGATCTCAATTCTCGATAAATACAGATTCTGGGCTGAAGGATTCCTCGAAGGCGGGAACTTAGCGCAGGAAAAAGACCTTTAAAAAATCGAAGGTTGCCTGTCTTTTTTAGAAAATAATTCTACCTTTGCAAACCCAAAATTTGGGTTTTCCGGCTAATTCCGAAGAATTAGATGTGAAATTGACCTATGGTGTAACTGGCAACACTCTTGATTT
>CBHROW010000490.1:0-3049 GCA_966080355.1 uncultured Chryseosolibacter sp. | reverse complement strand
GGGCGCGCCTTCAGGCTCTCCTGAACAGCGGCGACATTGACCTTGTGGTAGTGATCGAAAGCAATTTCGGTTTCAAGGTTAAACCCGAAGATTTTCAAGGCATCGTTACCTTTCAGAATTTTTACGACTATGTCGCCAGCCGCGTGGGCGAGAAAGTAAACGTCTGATATGCCTCAATGGGAGGGCAAATCAAAAGGAAATAAAACAGGGTACAGGATTTTCGTCTTCGTGTGCAGCACTTTCGGAGTGTTGCCAGCATATCTTTTGCTGAGGTTTGTCGCCTTTTATTACTTCCTGTTTTCCTGGAGATCATCACAATTCATATTGCACTACTTCCGTGCACGCCTGAAATTCAACAGGCCCCGATCGCTCGTCATGCTCTACCGGAATTACTATGTGTTCGGCCAGACTTTGCTGGACAAGATCATTGTCATGGCGGGCATCGAAAATAAATTCACTTACAATTTTGATGGCGAACATTACTTGCGCGCAATGGTTGACCAGGGAAGAGGAGGAATTCTGCTCAGTGGTCACATTGGCAATTGGGAAGCTGCGGGCCATTTATTGAAGCGCCTCAACACCCGCATCAACATTGTGATGTTCGATGGAGAGCATGAAACAATCCGTCAATATCTCGATGATGTGATGCAGGAACGGAAGTTCAACATTATCGTGATCAAACCAGACATGTCTCATGTTTACGAGATCGGCAACGCGTTGGGAAGAAATGAACTGATCTGCCTGCATGCCGATCGATTTTTGGAAGGAAACAAAACTGTTACGAAACCGTTTCTTGGTGCACCGGCTCGTTTCCCTGCCGGACCGTTTCAATTGGCCGCTGGATTCAATGTGCCGGTCTCGATCGTGTTCGCTATGAAAGAATCATCTTTTCACTATCATTTTTTTGGAAGCGATCTCCTGAAAAAAACAGATGACGAAACAAAGTCGGCATTTTCGGAGCGACTCTCAACAACGTTCGTAACGCAACTCGAAGAAAAAGTGATGATGTATCCGGAACAATGGTTTAACTATTACAATTTCTGGAACTGATGTTAGCTACACCCGAGAACATAACTCAATTCATCCCCCAGCGTTCACCGATGGTAATGATCGGGAATCTGGTTCAGGCTGATGACGTACAGGCCATCACCCAACTCAGGATCTCCTCCGACAATATTTTCAGCGACTCGGGAAATTTCACTGAACCGGGACTGGTCGAAAACATCGCCCAAACTGCTGCAGCACATGTGGGATATCAATGTCAATTGAAACAGATACCGGTGCCCCTCGGTTACATCGCTGCCGTCCGGAATCTGAAGGTTACAAGCTTGCCCAAGGTCGGACAAGTGATCACCACCACCATCAGGATCGTCAATCAGGTGATGGACGTGACGGTTGCCCACGGATCGGTAGAATGTGAAGGCCAGTTGTGTTGCAGCTGCGAGATGCGGATATTTGTAAAAACCAATAATTCAGCCCTATGATAACGCGAAGTCTCACCATGATGGTCATCTGTATGCTTGCGGTTGCTTCAGTACATGGACAAGAAGCACATGAGGTGTTCGAACGAAGCTCCAGGATCACCTGGTTGGGCCTCGATTTCACGTCTGCAAAATTTGTCGGTGACCGCGAGCGCTTTGGATCAACTTCCGATGTCCAGCACCTCATGCAATCGTGGAATGAACTCATGGAAAAGGAGCGCGATAAATTCAATGTTTCAAAAGCTCTGAACAAAGATAGGATCAGGGTCGAGGAAGGATTCGATGTAACAAAAGAGCACAATGCCAATCTTGATCCATCCGAAATGTTTTCCAACGATGAAAAGGATTTCACACATCTCAGTGCCAGCGACATTTCCGCCATCATTGCAGATTACGATTTTAAAGACAAGTCAGGCGTAGGAATGATGATGAATGTCGAGTGCTTCAGTAAACCCAAACAGCAATCGGCCGTGTGGGTGACATTTATCAATTTGAATAACAAAGAAGTGCTCTTCACAGAACGCATGATCGGAGAACCTGGTGGGGCGAACCTCAGAAATTATTGGGCGAATTCGATCTTTGAGATCCTCAATAAGATGCGCAAAGAGCTTGAAGGTTGGAAAAAGAAGTACGATCGTAAATATTGATTTGTGTTGACGGAACGATCTGAAGTTTACGTTCGCTTCAACGAGGCAGATCCCCTCGGCATTGTCTGGCACGGGCATTACATCCGCTACTTTGAAGATGGGCGCGAAGCTTTTGGAAAACGTTACGGCATCGCATACCTGGATTTTTATCGCAACGGTTTGGCTGTGCCTGTCGTGTCAGTGCAATGTGATTTTAAGAAAGCCCTGCGGTATGGCGATTCTGTGATCGTAGAGACGACTTACATTCCGTCTGCGGCTGCCAAACTAAAATTTCAGTATAAGATCTTTGATGTGCATTCCGGGCAACTGGTAGCGACAGGTTCTTCTCTTCAGGTGTTTGTTAATGCAAAAACATTTGAGCTCGAGCTGACCAACCCTGAATTTTTTGAAACCTGGAAGAAAAAATGGAATCTCGGCAGGTAGAGGTTTGGGCTGTTGCAGACAACATCATTTCCCCGCTGGGTTCAGGTTCGGCAGTGAACTTTCAACAGGTGTGTAATGAAAAATCCGGACTTACAACCGTTGATGATGGTTCCATCTCACCAACAACGATCTTCGCTGGAAAAATCCAACGCGAAAAATACAGCGGGCTCACGCGATTGGAAAGCATTTGTCTTGACGCGTTATACCCTTTGACGCAACAAATACAGTTCCCTCTAGATCGCACGATCTTTATTTTATCAACAACCAAAGGCAACATTGATTTGCTGAAGACCGATCGTGATCACCCGCGTCTTTCGCTTCATGCCATGGCCGACTTCATCGCAAAAAAGATCGGTCTCGTGAAAAGTCTCGTGGTATCGAACGCGTGTATATCAGGCGTGATGGCGATGGCTGTGGGGAAAAGACTGATTACCGCAGGTGAATTTGATCATGCAATTATACTCGGAGCAGATGAGCTTACCAGTTTCGTTGTTTCCG
>CBHROW010000489.1:0-3054 GCA_966080355.1 uncultured Chryseosolibacter sp. | reverse complement strand
CGGTCATCTCGCGCATACCCTGGGTGCCGCAGCCGATGTACCCAAGTACCACTTTATCGCTTGGTGCAACGGACCCGCTACCCGCAATAACATGTCGTGGAACGATGGTGAACGCCAGCGATGCTGTGGTTGCCGCACCGATAAATTCCCTGCGTGTGATGTGCTTCTTCTTTTTCATAGGTGAGAAAAGTTAAAGTGGACTTAAAAGTGAAGTGATGATAATTTAACAGGATGAAGGGAGGATGTCAAGGAATGTAGTGTGAACGGATTGCCAATGGTTGTGTGTGTTTAAGCACAGTGTGAGAAGGTCCCAGGTGCCAGAAGGCCAGATACCGGGCCTGGAGAGTCGTCTGACCACTTGCCGTGGCCTGACGATTACTACAGAACTGTTTGACTAGCACGCTGAGATCTTTTCAACGCGAAGACGCGAAGGTCGCGAGGTTTCGCAAGGGGAAATATCATCTAGAGTCAACGTTGGTATGCGCTTTTTGGCAAGTTTGTAAAAATGATGGCAACGAATGATTTCACCTTCTTGACAAAAGATCGGTTCGAATTGACTGCACAGCTGCTTAGGCGGTATGCAACTTTTGAATAGATTTTTTCGTAAATTTGTAATAGAAATCAGAAAAAGTCTCCTTGTATTCCGAAGGTCCACGTTTTGCGTGGATGGTTGAAGTAGGATACATCGGGGCTTTTTTTATTTTGGCTTGAAATTCCAGTGTCGATACTCATCAGTCCAAGTCGATCGCATGTTACTTTTTCCGCTGGTTATGCCAATGTTGAAATTAGGACGGATCTCTCCGCGGAATATTCTCACGAGAAAGTTTAGATGCTAGCAGCGCCCGGAGCAAACCAATGAGTCGCACGTGCATTAACGAGACCTTTGCGTTACCCTGCGTTTTGCATTTGGATTTCAGCTCTCTCTGGGATCTGGCAGAAACCATCAGACTCGATGTCGAATGCGAGGTTCATGATGTTGTAGATGTGTTCGCGGGTAACGGCCCAGGCAATCTCAACAATTTCGCGTTCACTGAAATGTTTTTGTGTCTCGGCAAACGTTTGGTCCCTGATATGTTTGTCGAGCGTGAGCTCTTCGGCAAATTGCAAGGCTGCTTTCTCTGGCGCAGTAAATAAAGCAGAGCTCTTGTACGAAGATACGTTGAAGAACTTTTCCTGCTGATCGGGGAAATGTTTGATCGCCTCCATCTTTCCGATGTCGATACAGAATTTGCAGCTATTCAATTGAGCAACATGCGTTCGTACGAGCACTGCAATATGTTGAGGCAATACATATTTCTTTTCCAATCCTTCGAGCTTCTGTACATACATTCCGAAGCTTAATGGAAGCCGTGCGTTGATTACTTTGAGCGGTGTCATCACCTTGCCGTATTTCCTGCGGGTCAGCCAGTATACGAGCTTCATCATCAGTCCGGTAGGATTTTCAATGGGTGCGAGTTTTGTTTTCATATAGTCGTTTTAATTTGTTTCGACCATATGACGGGAGCGAGGTGTTTTGTGACAGAAAATTCAAAAAAAAGTTTGGCTGTTGGCCATGGGCAGGAGTATTGCAAAATATATATGACGATGAATGTAAAGTTTTGTGACAACTATCATGGGAAAAAATATCGAATAACCGACACCGAATAAATTCAGTTTTGACCGAGGAAATCGCCTTGACGTTTTGATGAGCAGCTTTCTGCTTTTAGCTTTCTGCTCTTGGCTTTAAGCTTTTCACACAACGATCTTGTCCGGATTCCTCACAAAGTACACTCCGACAATTTTACCGCCTTCTGTGTCTATAGTGCAGATCGTGTCAACTTGCCCGGTGACTTTGTCGGTGAGTATCGCGCCCGGTTCACCATTGACTATCACTGGTCTGCCATCGAATCTTTCGTTCGCACCTTTCAACACGTTCATCAGGAAGGTGATCATCTTTTCTGGCCCGTGCACCGGAATGACTGCTGCGTTCACTTTGCCGCCTCCATCAGTATAGAGAACAACATCTTCGCGCAGAATTCCTTTCAATGCACTTGCATCGAGAGACGCGCATGCTTCCAGGAATGCTTTGAGCAATCGCTCATTTTCTTCCGAAGAGGCTTCATATCGAACACGCGGCTGCTGCAATTTCTCCTGAGCGCGATGAACGAGCTGTCGCGCATTTTCTTCGGCAACGTTGCACATGTCCGCGATCTCGCTATAGGGAAAATCGAAAGCTTGCCGGAGAATGAATGCCGCGCGCTCAACCGGATTCAGTTTCTCCAGTGTGCTGAGTAATGCATAAGGCAACGGATCGGCTACTGCTTTTTCGTCAACGGAATTTATTTCTGTCACCACCGGCACAGGTAGCCACGGCCCCTTGTAGGTCTCGCGAGCTTTTTTGAGCGCCTCAAGCCGGTCGATGGATCTGTTCACGACCGCGCGACTGAGATAGGCTTTTGGATATTGAACGTCTGGTTGTTTTGAGAACCAGGTTTCGAATACATCCTGAACTATATCTTCGGCTTCCTGAACTTCACCGAGGATGTTATAAGCAAGTGAAAATAAGAGTGGCCGATGTTGGTGGATACTGTCTTTCATGACGTGCCAAAAATAATACAATTCTGCTTTGTGCATGTGAACTCACTGTATCGTTCTTTAACTCCTCCACGCGTGCTCATATTTGTTGCTTGTCTATTTGCCAGCTACTGCTCCTTGCTACTCGTTGGTAAGTACACGTGAAGTTTTGCGCCTACTCCCGGTGTTCCTTCAGCTGTTACATCGCCATTGTGATTGAGCGCCACTTTTTTCACGATGGCGAGGCCGATTCCCGTGCCTTGTTCATGCTTTACCTGAAGTTGCTTGAAGACTTCAAATATTTTGTCCGACTGGTCATTTGAAAAAACCTACCGCGTTATCGGCAAACGTCAGGCGCACATAGTCGAGATTTTTGATCAGCAGTTCTTCTGGCAGCTGGCTGCGTGTTATCATTCTGCAAGTGATGTTCAGCTGTGGCTGGCGGTCGGAATGGGCGAACTTGACGGCATTGACAATGAGGTTCAAAAAAAGCTGATGCAA
>CBHROW010000488.1:0-3073 GCA_966080355.1 uncultured Chryseosolibacter sp. | reverse complement strand
AAAAACGTTGGCAGTGGGAGCGCGTTCAGGCATCGCTCTTTCACGTGAACATCAGGAGCATGCGCCTGCAGCAATATCAGGATCTGGGAAGCATTTTTATCAACGAGGTCAAGAACATGCTGATCACTGTAATGGCAGCGCAAGCAGTGATCGAAGGGCAAATGACACTTGGCATGATGATCTCGGTGCAGTACATTATCGGCCAGCTCAATGCTCCTGTGAATGACTTTGTCACTTTCTCGCGCGAACTTCAAGATGCCCGGATCAGTCTCGAGAGAATCGGTGAGATTCACCACATGGAGGAAGAATCGTCATCGCCCGCTGCGCTTCTCGGTCACCCGACCCTTCAGCGGAATCAGAACAGCCTGATCATCGAAAATCTATCTTTCGGTTATGAGGGGCCGCATTCACCGAAAGTGCTGGATGGTCTTCACTTCACAATTCCGGCCGGAAAGGTTACGGCAATCGTGGGAACAAGTGGCAGCGGAAAAACAACCCTCATGAAATTGCTTTTGAAGTTTTACAACCCAGGTCAGGGAAAGATATTACTCGACACGACCGACCTGCAGCATGTGTCCACCGATGCCTGGCGCAAGCGATGCGGTACCGTAATGCAGGATGGGTTCATCTTTACCGACACGATTGCCAACAATATTGCTTTGTCTGGTGAAGAGATCGACAGTGAAAGATTAGTTCACGCGGCAACTGTCGCAAACATTCATGATTTCGTCAATCAATTGCCCTTAGGGTATCATACAAAGATTGGTGCGGAGGGAATGGGTTTAAGCCAAGGCCAGAAACAGCGATTGCTCATTGCAAGAGCGGTGTATAAGGACCCGGAATTTTTATTTCTTGACGAGGCAACTTCTTCACTCGATGCAAACAACGAAAGGGCCATCGTTGAGAACCTGGCTGCATTTTTTCAACATAAAACAGTGTTGATCATCGCGCACCGACTAAGCACGGTAAAAAACGCAGATCAAATAGTGGTGCTGGAAAAAGGAAAAATTGTGGAAACGGGCACACACAAAGAATTGACCACGAGACGTGGAGCTTATTTTGACCTGGTGAAAAACCAACTTGAGCTTGGAGCCTGATTGATCAGCTTGCCAGATTTTGATTCAACATACTGCAGTACATTCACTTGCTAACTTTGTCGTATCAACTTCCGGAACTGGTAAAAGATCCTATCCATCACGCTCATGTCTTCGGTGATGACCTCGACCGCTCCTTTTAATTGCTGACGGAAAGGAAGCACATTTCCATGCGTAGTGGTCATTCCCGATGGCAAATCCAGGATAAGTGTATATCTGTCGTTACTGGGAAGCAAGGAAATCGTTTTAACCACACCAGTGAGCATTCCGAATTGTTCAAAGGGATAATTGTCGAGCATGATATTTACTCGCTGCCCTTCCTTTACTTTACCGGAACCCGTCAAAGGCAATTCAGCTTTGGCCACGATAGTGCCACCGGTTGGGATGACGGAGAAAAGTGGCTTACCGGATTCTGTGAACTGATTATCCTCGAGGTATTCGAGATAGGCTATCGTACCCCCGGTTGGTGCAAGGAACAAGTAGTTTTCCTTCCATTTATCAATGTCAGCCTGCAGTTGTTTCAATGCCTCACCGCAATTTGTTGTAAACTGACTTTCCTTTGTCAGCGCTCCGGCTTCAATTTCATCCACTTGTTTGATCAAACCAGCTAACTGCAGTTGCGTGTTTATTGATTCAGCCTCGGTGCTTCGCAACGCTCGCTGCTGTTGAAGATGCGTAGATTTTGACTGATTGAAGTCTATCTTAGATATCACATGTTGAGCAAAGAGGGTCGAATCGGTAACAAATTTTTCTCGGCTCAAAACGAATTCATGCTCCATTAAATTCAATTTCGCCTGCTGGTTCGCATGCAGCTTTTGATAGATGGCGATCTCCTGCTTCAACTGCGCAACCTGCTTGGCTTCCAACTTGTTCCTTTTGAATACAGACCAATCGCGCTGGCAGGTAATGAAAGTTGTGAGCGAGAGTTGCAGGTCTCCTAAATTATATTTGGTTTCGGGGGCGAAAAGCTTATCTATCCCGTCTAGTTCAGCGGACGCCAATTGCGAATCAACAGTTTTCTCCACGGCAAGCACATCTCCAATGCTCGCAGTGGTTTGGATGTAGGCAATCAGATCTCCGGCTGTCGCTGGTTCTTTTTCTTTTCTCATCAACTGCAACTCTCCGGAACTGCGCGAAACGAGAATGACGGGCGCAGGTGCCGTGTTGATGGTCACCTGGGCGCTGATCACATCGGGATAATGAATAAACCAGGCAAGTGCGAATAATATCAGGATCACTACAAGAAGTGCGAAAGTACCGTATCGAACAAATCCACCGGGCGTTCGCGAAATTATGTCCTGCACTTCTTCGCTTCGGCTACCTGCGGGGTCCTCTTTCTTCATTGCCATAAAAAGTCTAAAGTTATAGGTCTCTTAAACCGCCACCAGCACCGACTTAAAAATAGTTTTAAAAAGGAAAATTAAAAGGCAAAATCGTCCATCGTGGGTAGTCTAAGACGAGATCGGTTTTACATTGCATTTGCCAGTCGTATCTTAGCAGGGCAATACTACGAATTGCAGCTTCCGGAAGATTTGCTCTGTCAAAACATAAAAGATTATTTCCTGTTAATTCTTGCAACCAGAAAGTGATGCTGAATGCGAGAAGTTTAAGATCGAGCGTTGGCATTCGCTACCCATCAATTCAAACTAAAAATAATACCCATTCAAGCCTATTATTAGATTGACCGGTAATGTTATCGCTGGTCATGAATAAGTAACTCTACTCGCCTGTTCTTTTTTCTTCCTTCAGCACTTGTATTTGGCGCAATGGGTTTCGTACTGCCCAGTCCCGAAGTTTCCACGTGATTGATATCAACACCGTTATCAACCAGATATTCCGCCACCACGTCTGCACGTTGTTTGGATAGTGTAAGGTTGTGCGCCTCTCTTCCGGTGTTGTCGGTATGCCCGGAGATCTTTACGTAACGTTCACGATGCAACAACAAGTAATCAACGATCGAATTCAACGTTGCAAAATGT
>CBHROW010000487.1:0-3076 GCA_966080355.1 uncultured Chryseosolibacter sp. | reverse complement strand
TCAATCACTTCAGCTCTTCGAGTAGCAATGCAAACCTGAGGGAAGTTGCGATTACTCGTTCTTCAACACCTGAGCAGGATTTGTTCTTGCCACCCTGAACGTTTGCGATCCGATCATGATACATGCAATCACCATCACCAAAAATACACTCATTAATAATTCACCAACTCCTATTGGAGCATGGAACGCCATATTGCTGAGCACGACTTGCTCAAAAAAGATGTAGGTGGCGGGCAACGCGATAAGTGAGGCGATTGAAAGCATAATGATAAAACTGCGGCTGAGCAAAAAGATGAGATTGGCCACCGAGGCTCCGAGCACTTTGCGAACACTCACTTCCTTCAATCGTGTTTCTGTGGTGAATACTACCATACCGAGCAGGCCCATCGAAGCAATCGAGATAGCGAGGAAAGAAAGAAATCCGATCATCTTCAGCATGGCATCGAATTCACTGTAAGCACGTTCGATCTGCTCATCGTAGAATTTGGCATCGAATGGGTGGACCTTGTCGATCTTTTTCCATGCGCTGCGAATCTTTTCTATCGTGGCAGGCAGATCTTTCGATGTGATCAATACATTCAACACACCATCGCCAGGCCTTTCGTCAAAGTACCTGAAGAACACATTCTGAAGTTCGTTGTCTGCCGCTTTGCCGTAGTGAAAATCTTTCAATACTCCGATCACGGTCATTTTCTTTCCATCGATCTTGACCTCCTCCCCAATTACTTTCTGCGGATCATTCCCCATCTCCAGGCGTTTCATCAGCTTTTCGTTGATAATAACTTCCGATTCCTCCGAGTCACGACCTTTGCGATGAAAATTTCTGCCGGCAGCGAACTGATGGCCATGCATGGGAAAATATTTTTCATCTACTGCGTTGTAGAAGGCCGAGGCCGAGTCAATGGGGTTCTTGTATTTTACCGAAGCACCCCAATAGCTGCCCACACTCGTCACCATGAGTGATCGTGACATGTCCGTGACCTCGGGAATTTCCGCGAGTTCTTTTTCAACGATCTTCGGATCATTCCCTGACAGGTTGATGTTGAGGATATTCTCTGTCTTGAATCCGAGATTGAAGTTGAGAAAATGTTTGTATTGTTTGTAGCCGATGAGCGTGGCTGCGATGAAGCTTAATGAAAGTGTGTATTGCACCACAATCAACGCCTTGCGAATATTCACATTTTTGAATCCCTTGATTGTCGAAACGTTTTTCAACACTTGCACTGCGTTGATCCGCGAAAAGAACAAGGCTGGCAGAAAACCAGCGAGTACACCAACGAATACGGCCAGGCCGATAAAGAGAACAAACACGCGTGGAGTAAGCTCGAGTTGAACAATGTCGCTTACTTCGGGCGCGAGGCCCAGGAAGTGCGGACGAATAAGCAAGAAGAGGAAAAAGGCGAAGAACAACGCAAAGAGAGAGATCAGCACTGCTTCTATCACAAATTGCGCGAGCACATGTGTTTTCAATGCACCGATCACTTTGCGGATGCCGACCTCTCGGGTTCTTCTCAGCGACCGTGCGATGGAAAGGTTGGTGTAGTTGAAGCATGCAGATAAGATCACAATGAACGCAAGCCCGCCAATGACATAGATCACGCTGATCATCATGGTGGGCCCGATCTGGTTCGAAAGATCTTTTCCAAGAGCAATGTCGAAAAGGGGCTGAACCCAAAGCTCAACCCGCTTGTGTTCAAGTGTTTTGTTCTGTTCTTTTGCCAACGCATCGAGCTTGGCCTGGAAATTTGCAAAGTCGGTATGCTCGGGAAGCAACAAATAAACGTAATTCATCCAGATACTTTCCCAGGCGAATTGATCTTTTTCTTTGGCGTGCTGAATGTCGAAGGTTGAAAAAGATACGAGCGATTCGAACCGCATATGCGATGACTTTGGAACATCTTTGATAACACCAGTCACGGCATAGGCAACGGTGTCGAATAGAATTGTTTTGCCCAGTGCTTCCTCCGTTCCGAAAATTTTCTTCGCGGTTTCCTGCGTGATCACGATCGAGTAGGGGTCTTTCAAAGCTGTTGCCGGATTTCCCTGCAGCATCGGAAAATCAAAGACATTGAAAAACGATGGGGTCGCCCACATACCGCCCATGGGAACGAATGTGTCGTTGAAATGCGCATCACCACCGAACCCTCTTCTTAAAATGACGAGATCTTCTATTCCCGAGACGTTTTCCTGGAGTAATCTTCCCGCACGAATGGAAGTGGAAGCCAAACCGAATCCTTTGCCATCAACGCCATAATACGTGTCGCACAACCGGTAAATACGGTCACCCTTTGAATGAAAACGGTCGTAAGAAAGGAGGTCGTTCACAAAAGCGATCAGGACCAGTCCCACCGACATACTGATCGCAAGCCCGACAATGTTGATCGCTGAAAAAAGTTTGTTCCGCACGATGCTGCGACCTGAAGTTTTGAGATAGCTGCCTATCATAAGCCAATGGATTAAGAGATTGATGAATTCCGGTTTGCGAATAGTATAAAGCCTGAAAAATTTGATGACATCGATGACATAGATCAATCGCGCCCTGCGAACGCCAATAGACTGCACGTTGCGTTCAAAATATTCGTGGAGATCGCCTTCCAGATCTTCAGCAAGATCAGGTCGACAATACCAGCGCAATAACCGCGTGGCCCACAACGGTGGCCGTTGATGCTCCTTAGATTTCATACGAGATGCGTTTGAGCGCAACTTGCGGAATCATACTCCACAGCTGATCACGGACTTCCTTCGCCTTGACAAGCGATGCCTTCCCCGCACTTGTCACCGTATAATATCGCTTTCTCTTTCCTCCACGCACGTTCGTTGCTTCCCCGAGCTTACTTTTTACCAGCCCCTTTTCTTCCAGCCTGTTGAGCACCGCATGAACGACACCTAGCTTAGTCGCCCTGCCTGTATGTTTTTCAAGTTCATCCACGATTGCAACACTATAAGCTTCGGTCATCAGAGCAGCAATGGTTAAAAGCACGAGTTCTTCAAATTCACCAAGGTTCGTTCCTTTCATACGAAAAAGATGGAGTTTATTTCGTAAATGTATGTAAAATCGTCAAATATAATACGGATT
>CBHROW010000486.1:0-3087 GCA_966080355.1 uncultured Chryseosolibacter sp. | reverse complement strand
AAAAGAAAAGCTGCAATTCCAAAAGTTCAGATGATCATTCACGAGGCGATCACTGAGTTTGAAGATTGGTCGAAAGAAATGATCGTATCGCCTACGATCCAAAAACTGAAAAATCAACTCGAGCAGATTCGCAAAGAAGAGCTCGCCCGTTTCCTGAAAAATGCGAAGCCTGAAGAAGCGGCAAGACTTGAGGAAATGAGCAAGTCGATGATGCAAAAGATCCTGAAGTATCCCGTACTTCAACTCAAAGCCGCATGCAAACGCGGAGATGCAGAATCGCTCAGCGAGTTGCTGCACGAGCTTTTCAATCTGGAGAAGGAGAAAAAGCCAAAAGCTAAAAGCTGAAAGCCGAAAGCTCGTTAGTGCGGCTGCAACTGTTCTTCCCTCAATCGAAATTCGCAGGTTAAGAAGGCAAATTGGATTGCCGTTAAAAAGACCGCGCAGCCATTCACGCTTTTTGCCATGGGTAAGGCTCAATTAATCGCACGCTTTGGCTTTCAGCTTTCAGCTTTTAGCTTTTGGCCTTCAGCTTCTTTGTAATTTTCTTTCCCTACCTTCGACATATCATCTGAATTCCTCTTTGGTGACTGGAGAAGAAAAACGATTTATCGGCCTGATCAACGAGCACCAGGGGTTGGTCCATAAAGTCTGCATCATGTATGAAAATGATCCAGACGCACGGAACGACCTGTTTCAGGAAATCGTGTTACAGCTTTGGAAATCGTTTCACACGTTCCGCGGAGAAGCCAAGATCTCCACCTGGATGTATCGTATCGCCCTCAATACGGCAATCTCCGGCTATCGCAAGCAAAGTCGCCACGTCAAAACTGAAGATCTGCAGGAAATGCATTTCAACATTTCAGAAAATACGGGCAGCGAGCAGGAAGAGGAGCTCCAAAAATTGCAGTGGGCCATTCGCCAGCTTTCGGAAATAGAGCGCGCCATGATCATGATGGCGCTCGAGGAAATTCCGTACGAGGAGATCGCTGAGACGATCGGCATCACACAAAACAACGTCAGGGTGCGGATGAACCGCATTCGTGAAAAACTGAGAAAACTTATGTTCGCAGACAGCCATGGAACTCGATGAACTGAAGGATTTATGGAAGAAGAATGACGCAGGTTTCCAGCCGAAAGCCGATGCTCAAGGGCAACAGCAAGCTACTTGTCGACAAGCTGAAACGCAGCGTCTGGTTCGAGCTGATCTTCACGCTTGTTGCGGGTGTTATCCTCCTGGTGTATGCGCTCACGCTTCCTTCCGGAGCACTCAAATGGACGTCTGTATCCATCCTTGCAATTTTTGTCGCCTATTGCGTTTACTACATCAAAAAACTTATGCTGCTGAATTCGTTCAACAGCACAGGCGACAACCTGCGCGTGAATCTTGAGAACCTGGTAAGCAGCTTTTCCAGTTACCTGAAATTTTACAGGCGAAGTTACACTGTGCTTTATCCCGTTTACTTCTGTCTTGGGCTATTGTTCGGAGCACTCGAACGCGGATTTACCGAGTTCATGCAAGCACTCACAACACCGCGTACCATCGCATACCTCTTATTGACGGCTGGAGTTTTCTATTTCGCAAGCACCTGGCTGGTGAACTGGATACTTAAAAAATTGTATGGCAATCACCTCGAAAAGCTGAAGAAGGTGCTGCTCGATCTGAACTCACATTGATCAGGACAAGAACATCCTGTTTTGAGAAAGGCATCCACTCAGCTGCTTATATACGCGGATGATATTTTCGCGGGAGTGATCGCTACCCAATGCTTTCATGATCCGATATGCCAGCGTTCCCTCGGTAAGGATCACGTTGATCTGCTGATCCCAGTGACCGATAGCGGTGTTCCCGCTACGCACTAATCTTTCAAGAATGTGACGCCAAAGCTCAGCGCCTTGAGCAGACTTTTCCGGGAAGCCGAACATGTCGAGATATTCTTTATTGTCGATCACAACCTCCTGCGCGACTTCGTTGCCTCTCTCCAATAGCGCAGCGAGCGGTTCTGTTTTCCATTTGATCTGATCTTCGAACGATCCAAATTTTCCGGCAACAAAACATTTCAGCGTTTCAACCACCAAGCTAACAATGGCGAGATCTGCCGCGGGGCATTCCTGAATATCCATAATGCGGATCTCGATCGAGCCGCGATCAAAACGAGGTATTGCACCGCGCGAGTTCACCCAGATGGGATTGAGTTCATTGTTCGGATCGAATGGTGCGATATCTGATTTTATTTTCTCGTAGATGGTGTTGATGTAATTGCGTTTTGAAAAAACCGGCTCGGGGATCACTTTGCCTGTAATGCTCGGAATGCGCTGCTGATTGGTTTTGTAATACTTCAATCGCGTGTCAAGGCTTCCTGTGAATTTTCCATCGAGTATTGGAGAGCTCGCACACAAAGCCGGAAGAATGGGGAGTATCAAACGAATTGCCGCATGAAGCTTCGCGAATTCTTCATCGTCATAGAACGGAAGATTCAAATGTGTGCTCTGAAGATTCGACCACCCATGGCCCTTGCAATCGAAGATCGAATTATAGATCGCGTAGATCTCGTTGTTATCGTGGGGCCAGAGTTTTGTTTCCGTCTGAGGATTCATGAACGGATGTGCTGCAGACGGCATCAGCATGCAATTCCATCCGGCAAGGATCGCGTTGATGCGTTCTACATTTTCCGCGAAAGCGTGATCGAGACCATTCAGGTTGCTCTCGGGTTTCGTAGACTTCAATTCCACCACATGCAGCACCAATTCATTCGACCAGGTAACGATGCCATTCTCGAAGTCACTGCCATAACTTCCGAGCACTTGTTTCAGCAATTCATCCGTGATGGGTTTTACCTGCAGCGTGTTCTTGTCCACGAGCATGTATTCGAGTTCGATTCCATATCCCTGAAAGAGATGGATGCGTGGGGGTTGGGTCATTTGTCGGACTTGATCTTATTTAAAAATACGTCCATTATACCGGAATACAATTTTTCTTTGAGGATCTTATCTTCAATTCCAGAATCAATGTTTGGATTGTCGTTGATCTCGATCACGTAGAATTTGCCATCAACCTCTTTCATATCGACACCGTACAAACTTTTACCG
>CBHROW010000485.1:0-3109 GCA_966080355.1 uncultured Chryseosolibacter sp. | reverse complement strand
TCAAGTCAGTAGAAGCCGTGTTCACGCAATTGGACGAACACATCAGCGCATTTCAGGCGGCTACAATGCTGCATTGCAAATTTGGGTGCGGCAAATGTTGTTACAAGTCAGATCTCGAGGCATCGGTTTTAGAGTTCCTGCCCTTTGCTCATTATTTATATGAGAAAAATCTCGCCTTCGAGTGGCTTGAAAGGCTCAAAGGGAAGGACAAAGACGTTTGCCTGATATTGAATCCGACCCAGGCAGGCGCGGGATTATGCTCCGAATATCCTCACCGTGGATTGATCTGTCGCTTGTTCGGTTATTCAGCCAGGATGAACAAATACGACCATAAGGAGTTAGTGACATGCCAGATCATCAAAACGGAGCAGCAGCCAGTGTATGAACAATCCCTGAAGATGATCGCGGATGGCCTGGAGGTACCTGTGATGAGTCAATATTATATGCAGCTTCACGCGATCGATCCAGATTTGTCAAAAGAATTCTATCCGATCAATGTTGCGATCAGACGGGCGATTGAACAAGTCTTACATTACTATGCGTATCGGAGTCTTTAGTTGGTAGTCTGTAGTTTGCGGGTTTGTAGTTGGAGTGTTTCGTCTTTCATTAACTAACAACAGACTACAAAATCTAAACTACAAACTTAAACTGTTTCACTTTTCCCCCTGAACTTCGCAAGAACTTGTTGCGCGCTGCCCTCAAGCAGTTTTCGCTCAGTTAGCAAATGAATAACTTTTTCTTCGAGGAAGTGGTGCAATGGCAATAGTAACGAGATCAACACGATTTTGATCGCCAGTACTTTCCAGGGTTCGCCATGGGTGAAGTCATGAATCTGGTGATCGGCCAGCAGAATGATGAATTCGAACAGGAAGATGAAAGCGAAGAATCCGAGCACGCGAATTGTAGTTTTGGAAACACTAAATGCTCCCATCATCACAAGAACGATAAAAACCGAGGCAATCAATACGGTGATTCCCATGTATTGAATGTTGTGCCGTTGACGCGTAGCTTCTTCAAGGGCCCGGGCTTCACGTGCTTTGTGCTGATTCTCATTGTCGACTTCGAGCGCGAGCAGATCTTTTTCGGCTTCGAGTGTTTGAAGGCTGTCTTTCAGCTGATGATATTGTGCGTTGTATGCATATGCGCTTTTGAAATCGCCCAGCTTCTGATAAAGCGTGTCGAGTTTACTGGCGATGTTGCTTTGAAGTTGAATGTCACCGCGGTCATCGCTGATCTTTTTCGCCTTCAGCATGTACTCAAGCGCCTTGTTGTAGTTGCCGGTGTATTTGAAGTATGAGGCAAAGTTTTGGTAGAAGTAATATTGATTGAATTTGTTTGCTCGTGTTTCAAAGCCTGCCTGAGCACGTTTCAATCGTGCAAAGGCTGAATCGTATTTTCCTGTCTCCAGGTAGGCGATACCATAACCATGATCGAGATAAAAGTCTACGCCAGCCTGGTGCATAAAGTCGCGCAGCTCTTTCTTTTCATTGATATAGGCCAATGCTTTCGAAGCCTGGTTGCTGTTGAAGTACATGTCGATGATCCGGCTGTATGAATTTATCCGGAAGATCCCAAAGCCGACAGAGTCAGCCAGCTTGAGTGCTTTGTCATAGAACTCCGTGGCCATTTCATAATTTTTCGATTGTGCGTAAGTATCTCCGAGATCGTTATACAACTCAAGCCTGTCGTAGGGTTTGTGGTACTTTTTTGTCAGTGCGAAAATTTTAAACTGGTAATCCTTGGCCTTCTCGTATTCTTCAAGGCCGCGATAGAAACCGGCAAGATTCTGGTAGCAATTTTTGGTTTGCTCGAAGTTGTTCAAGCCTTCCGCGAGGTTTAGTGCCTGCAAATAATTTCTGAATGCGAGTAGTTTTTCTTTGCGGGCGAGGTACGTGTTGGCCAACGAATTGTAGGCTGAGATCTTCAGCGAGTCGTTGTTCGTAGTGGTAGCGATTGCCAATGCCAGTGCGTTATAGTTAAGCGCCTTTTCATTTTCCCCTTCGTTACGAGCACCTCTTGCCATGTAGATGTATCCCCATGACTCGTATTCCGCCATGTGACTTGACTTCGCCAGATCGAGCGCTTGCTGCGAAAATTTTTTGCCTTTCATCATGTTTTCCTGGATGCCGCCAGCATTGAAACAGCTGTGAGCTTGTGATAATAGTGCTTCGAGCATCACGGTCCTGTCGCGACTGAGCTCGGCAACCTGCATTTGCTCTTTTGCATACTGTTCGCACAACGACTTATTGAGTGTGCGATAAAATGAAGAGAGCTTACCAAGCCAGAGAACTTTTGCGGCAGGAGTTTTTGCGTTCGCAAGATTTTGTTTTAGACTGTCCGTTAAAGGATAATCCTGCGCAAACACAACGGCAGGAAGAAAGAAAGCGAGCAGCAGTATTTTTTTCATAGGTCGGGACGATGAACCTAAAAATACTGAAACGACCTGAGAAGAAAGGAGCGACTTAGAAAATTACGTCCAGTGCAGTCTCGATGGCTTGTGTCGAAGCTTTGGGGATTGAAAACGAAGGAAGAGCAACCGTCTGCCGGCTTTGCGCTTCAACCGGTTTTGCAGACCACAGCGTGATCATCACGATCAGCGCCACCAGGATGCCCAGGGCAACTGTGACTTCGCGATAGGTGATCTTCAATTTCATGGTTTGCTCTTTTGCTAACGTTGTGCCAGGAGACGAAATGTGTTTTTTTGACTGATTTTAGCCCTTTTTAAGAGTATCCGTTCAGTTTCGAACAATGGTCATCGTTAAATCCGTACAGGATACCTTTGAATCTTCCACCGGTTACAATCGCGATCCGTTTAAATATTTATCGGGGCCAGGAAACCTCATTTATACCTAAATTTGTTGTGTTCAAAGTCCACGCATTACGGCTTATGAAAAAAATAATAATCGGTTTTTTAACTCTTTTTGGAGCGATTCTTCTGTCAGGCATGTCAGAGCCGCCTGAAGATAAAGTGCAATGGATGACCTTTGAAGAGGCTGTCGAAAAATCGAAAACAGAAAAGCGCAAGATCTTTATCGATGTATACACCGATTGGTGTGGATGGTGTAAAGTAATGGATAAGAAGACCTATAAGAATGAAAAGGTGATCGGT
>CBHROW010000484.1:0-3115 GCA_966080355.1 uncultured Chryseosolibacter sp. | reverse complement strand
CAGCCTAATTTTTAACTTTGGGCTGGTTTTAACCAGATGTTGGATGCGCCTAAAAAGTTTCAATTTGACACTCGGATCGCAGATTTTTAAAGCCTGTGCCGATGAGTCTCGCCTTCGTATCCTCCATCTTATTTTTATAAACGGTGAAATGTGCATTTCCGATCTGGAAAAAATTCTGGATTTCACACAACCAAAAACATCCCGCCATTTGATCTATTTGAAGAACTCTGGCATTCTCACTTACAGGCGCTATAACCACTGGGTTTTTTATCAGATAAAAGATGAGGTTTTTGAAATTCTTAAGCAGATTTTTCAGTTTCTAAGGAAGGACCAGCAATTGCAAAAAGACCAGCAGGTTTACCAGACACTCAACTCAAACCGGGAACTGGCCGTAAACAAGCTTCAAATCGAAGCCTGGCAGAAGACAACTTGATGATGAAACCCTACAAAGTAATTTTTTTCGATCTCGATCACACACTCTGGGATTACGAAGTTAACAGCTGTACAACGCTTCAGGAATTATTTCAGGACTACAACCTCGAGGCAAAAGGCGTATGCGATTGTGATTCGTTACAAAAACAATTCAAGATCGTAAACACCGATCTCTGGGATAAATTCGACCGAGGACAAATAACCAGCGAAGTAATTCGAAGAGAACGTTTCAAGCGCATTCTTGCCCACTTCGATATCGAAGACCAAGACCTTTGCGAAAAGCTCTCCCAAGACTATCTATACAATTGTCCGAAGAAGGGCGCTCTGATCCCTCACGCTGAGCAAACGCTTCATTACCTTGCGGAGCATTACGACATGACAGTTGTAACGAACGGCTTTGAAGAAATTCAGCATGTAAAACTTACAGCCGGAAATCTTCACCGGTTTTTTGATCATGTGATCACGTCTCAAAAAGCAGGCGCGCGAAAACCTGCTAAAGAGATCTTCGAATTTGCGATGCGTGAAAACAGTGTGAAAAATCACGAGGTTGTGATGATTGGCGACAATTTGATCACCGACATTGCTGGCGCCCACAACGCTTCGATCGACACCATTTTTTTCAATCCCGAAAAAATCGCACATGATGTGACTGTTCGACACGAGATTACTTGTTTATCTGAACTTCAGAACATTCTTTGATTTATTACATTTGTGACCTTAAACAATAAACACAACGATGCCTAAAGGATTTTTTCACGTTCCTGTTCCGAAAAATGAACCTGTTTTGAGCTATGCTCCGGGAAGCAAGGAACGCGCGTTATTAAAAAAAGCGTTGGCCGAAGCCCGCGCCCAGCAATTGGACATTCCGATGTACATCGGTGGTGAAGAGGTTCGCTCCGGCAACAAGAAAAAACTCGCTCCGCCTCACGATCATCAACACACACTGGGCCATTTTCATGAAGGTGATAAGTCGCATGTGGAGCAGGCGATCCAGGCAGCGATGAATGCGAAAGAACTTTGGGCGAATTTAGGATGGGAACATCGTGCCAGCATCTTTCTGAAAGCTGCGGAGTTGATGGCCGGACCCTACCGTTATAAAATGAACGCAGCAACCATGCTCGGTCAGTCGAAGAACGCATATCAGGCAGAGATCGATTCTGCTTGCGAGCTCATCGACTTCCTGCGCTTCAATGTGTACTACATGTCGCAGATCTACAACGATCAGCCTGAATCTTCTCCCGGAGTTTGGAATCGCATGGAGTATCGCGCTCTCGAAGGATTTGTGTTCGCGCTAACGCCATTCAACTTTACGGCCATCGCAGGGAACCTTCCCTCAAGCGCAGCCATGATGGGAAACACCGTTGTCTGGAAACCCGCCAACAGCCAGGTTTACGCTGCCAACATGATCATGAAGATCTTCAAGGAAGCAGGTTTGCCCGATGGGGTGATCAACCTCGTTTACGTGAGCGGACCAGACGCTGGCGATGTGATCTTCAACCATAAAGATTTTGCCGGAATTCATTTTACCGGAAGCACAGGAGTTTTCCAAAACATGTGGAAGACGATCGGGGCGAATATTCACAAGTACAAATCTTATCCGCGCATTGTCGGGGAAACCGGGGGAAAAGATTTTATCATGGTGCACAAGAGCGCGAATGCAAAAGAAGTTGCTACCGCGATCTCCCGTGGCGCCTTTGAGTTCCAGGGACAAAAATGTTCTGCCGCTTCTCGTTGTTACATTCCTTCGAACCTGTGGGATGACGTGAAGAAGTACGTGCTCGATGACCTGAAAACTTTCAAGATGGGCGGCACCGAAGATTTCGAGAATTTCATCAACGCAGTGATCGATGAAAAAGCGTTCAATTCAATCACAGGATACATCGAGAAGGCGCGCCAGAATCCGTTGAACGAAATCATTGCGGGGGGAAAATATGACAAGTCGAAAGGATACTTCATCGAACCGACTATCATATTGACGAAAGATCCATCGTCACTCACCATGTGTGAAGAAATCTTCGGTCCCGTGTTAACTATTTACGTGTACAATCCTGAGAACTTCGAACAAACACTCGAGCTAGTAGACAATACCTCACCTTACGCGTTGACCGGTTCTATCTTCGCGAAAGACCGTTATGCAATCGAGCTTGCTACGAAGAAGCTCACGAACTCTGCCGGGAACTTTTACATCAACGACAAGCCGACTGGCGCTGTAGTTGGTCAACAGCCTTTCGGAGGTGCTCGTGGCTCCGGCACAAACGACAAAGCTGGAGCGAAAGTGAACTTGCTGCGCTGGGTGTCGCTACGAACGATCAAAGAAACGTTCGTTCCACCAACAGACTATCGATATCCGTTCCTGGACAAGGAATAAAATAAAAACGGCAGCCATGATTGACTGCCGTTTTTGTTTTAGCTTCGAGATGCGAGCCACTATTGTCCGGAGAAAGTTTTCCCAACCTCAAACCGATCTCTTCGATCAAATCTTTTTTTTCGCTCTTGGGCCGCTGGTATGCTTCCCTCGGGCTGAACCTTGGCCGCACACGCCCTTGCCAGACCGAAGCCAAGCTTAGGCCCTCATGAAGCATACCGGAAGATGAAATGCAAAATGCAGGTGACGGCAACTTTTTAAATTTTGTGTACAAACCAATGAGTTTGAATCAAATCCGATGATTTTTTCATTTCAAAA
>CBHROW010000483.1:0-3140 GCA_966080355.1 uncultured Chryseosolibacter sp. | reverse complement strand
ATTATCACGATCTCTTCATGGCGGTTGTTGGTTGAAACGCGAATCTTTATAAAATCTTTATACTATTCGGCCTTCATTTTACGCGGTCTTTATATCCTTCATCCTAGATTTGTGTCCGTTAAATCGATACAGGTGTGAAAGGGTTCTTATTCAATAAGCCTCCGAAAAAACGGCAATATGCGATCACTGTTTGTACGGTTGCTGCGGCAACGATATTGAGCGCTGTTTTATACAGCTTTCTTGACTATCGGATAATTGCCCTGATACTCCTTGTCACCGTGTCGTTTTTGGCAATGTTTCTGGACATTCTTCCCGTACTATTGGCGGCAACGCTTTCAGCTCTGGTTTGGGATTTCTTTTTTATACCGCCACGGCTTACGCTTACCATTGGCAATGGCGAAGACCGGGTTCTCCTGGCAATGTATTTCATCATTGCTCTGATAAACAGCGTGCTCACTTTTAAGATCCGGCAAATGGAGAAAGAGGTTCGTGAAAAATCGGAGAGGGCGAAGGAGGTACAATTTTACAATACACTCTTCAATTCACTTTCTCACGAACTGCGAACGCCAATCACAACAATAATTGGCGCAACCGACAATCTTATCAACAACACTGAAAAGCTGGCGCCTGCTACGCGGAGAGAACTTTTGACCGAGGTTTCGATCGCTTCTCTGCGTTTAAATCAGCAAGTGGAGAATCTTCTCAGCATGTCTCGCCTTGAATCTGGAGTGTTTCAGATCAAAAAAGATTGGGTTGACATCAACGAGCTCATACATAAAGTCGTGCATCACCTCGAGCCACAGCTAGAAAAGTTTAGGACCTCGATCGATATAGACGATAACCTTCCACTATTCAAGCTAGACTTTGGAATAATGGAACAGGTGCTGTACAACCTGATTTACAATGCGGTTATTCATACTCCCGAGAACACAACGATCACGATCCAGGCAATATACATTGATCAAAAGCTTGTTCTTAAAGTAGCAGACAATGGCCGGGGATTTCCGGCAGAGGAATTTGAAAACGTGTTTACAAAGTTTTATCAGCCTCAAGGATCAAAGGGCGGTACTGGCCTTGGCCTGTCTATCGTAAAAGGATTTGTCGAAGCGCACCATGGTAGAATTACCCTTGAGAATCTTCCGGTGTGTGGTGCGATGTTCACCATTGAAATAGAAACAGAAGTGTCCAACCCCAACAAGATCAAAGATGCATAAGCCACAAATCCTTATTATCGATGATGAACCGCAGATCCGGAGACTTCTTCAGATTACATTGCAAAGCAATGATCTGGAAGTGATATCGGCTGCGACTGCGGATGAGGGCATTTCAATCGTTGCGCACCATCCACCGGACCTGATTCTATTGGATCTGGGTTTGCCGGACAGGAATGGTCAAGAAGTACTACAGCACCTTCGGGAGTGGTATACCAAACCCATTCTTATTATTTCAGTGCAAAGTGATGAGCATGCAATTGTCAAAGCTTTGGATTCAGGGGCCAACGACTACGTGGTGAAACCTTTTCGCGCGGGGGAATTACTTGCCCGGGTAAGAAGCGCCCTGAGAAATTCCCAGCAGGAGCCGAACAAGACTGAGATAAAATTTGAAAACCTTGTGATCGACCTGGTGGCTCGGACTGTGAAGAAGAACGACCAGATTATCAAGCTAACGTCAACCGAATATTCACTGTTGTCGCTCCTTGCGCGCAATGAGGGCAAAGTGTTGACGCACCACTATATGTTGACTCAAATCTGGGGTCAGCATTACCACGAACAATCGCAATACCTGAGAGTGTTTATTGGCCAACTCAGGAAAAAGGTTGAAGCTGACCCTAATCGTCCGAGATATATTATCACAGAGTCAGGTGTAGGGTATCGCTTTTCGGCAAACAACTAAAATGGAATCAACTGGTAACAATCATCATCGGCTTTCGAAGGCTGGAGTTCTTATCGCCCTGGGGATCATTTATGGAGATATTGGAACCTCTCCAATTTACACCATGAAGTTCATCATTGGTGATCGACCTATCAGCGAAGAACTTGTGCTAGGTGGAGTATCGTGCGTTTTTTGGACACTTACTCTCATTACGAGCCTCAAATACATTTACCTGGCATTGAATTCTGATAACAAAGGAGAGGGAGGGATCTTCGCGCTCTATGCACTTGTGAGAAGATACAAAGCCCGGTGGGTAATATATCCCGCGATCATCGGATGTTGCACACTTATTGCCGATGGTTTTTTAACTCCGGCATTTAGTGTCTCGTCAGCAGTCGAAGGGTTGAAACTCCGTTATCCTTCAATGCCCACGACAAGTATCGTTGTCGGTATTCTGTTAGCCCTCTTTGTATTTCAGCAATTCGGCTCCGCTGTGGTTGGAAAAACATTTGGCCCGATCATGACGCTATGGTTTTTGGTTCTTGCGGCAACAGGCTTGCCACAAATCATTTCTGACCCAGGAGTGTTGAGAGCGCTCAACCCATATTACGCCTATCAGCTAATAGCCGAATACCCGCATGGCTTTTGGCTGCTTAGCGCGGTCTTCCTATGCACAACGGGAGCTGAAGCGCTATATTCCGATTTGGGCCATGTCGGAAAACCGAATGTCAGAGCAGGATGGGCATTCGTGAAAGCTTGTCTGTTGATCAATTATTTTGGCCAGGGAGCATTTCTTTTATCCTTGCGTGGTCAGACACTAGGAGACCAGATACCTTTCTTTTCAATTTTCCCGGAACAATTGCTCATTGTTGGAGTTTTTGTGTCCACTCTGGCAACAATCATTGCAAGCCAGGCTTTAATTACTGGAGTCTTCTCGCTTGTGAACGAAGCTATGAAATTGAAATTATGGCCTGCTTTGAGAGTAAGATATCCAAGTGAGTCGAAAGGACAAATGTACATCCCCGTAATAAATTGGATTCTGATGATTGGAAGCCTTACCATCGTTTGGATATTCAAGGAGTCGGCTGCCATGGAAGGGGCGTATGGACTGGCGATCATGGTGAACATGCTGATGACGACTTCGCTGCTCGTCTTTTATTTTACAACGGTAAAGAAATCAACTTTTCGAAGTGTTGCACTTGCAGTTGCTTTTTTCTCGATCGAAGGGATGTTCCTCGTGTCCAACCTCGACAAATTTGAACATGGCG
>CBHROW010000482.1:0-3140 GCA_966080355.1 uncultured Chryseosolibacter sp. | reverse complement strand
GGCAGCAGTGTTCGTGATCCGGAGCATAGTTGTATCAGAAAAAGGATGGACCGCGGAGCATTTGAAAAACGAGAAGCGTGATGCTTTTGTGTCTTCATTCCTGATGTTGTTTCTCAGCGCACTCGTAATGGCTGTCGCAGCCGGAACTTTGCACTTGATGGGATTGAAACTCTCCACAACGGTTGAGATGATACAACTCTTCAAACCACTCGGTGGAAAACTTGCTTCGATCATTTTAATACTTGGTGTGCTGAGCGCTGCGTTATCAACGATCTTCCCGATCATATTGATTGCACCTTGGCTGATCTGCGATTACACACAACAACCCAAGAACATGAGGTCGCCCATGTTCCGGCTACTTGGTGCTGCGGGTCTTGTGGTTGGTATGGGCTTTCTGTTTATAGACCGTAATCCTCCCGCGATCATGATCTTTTCGCAAGCATTTCAGGCGTTGATCCTTCCCGCGGTGACAATTCCGATTTATGTGCTGATCAATAAAAGATCTTTGATGGGAAATGAGACCGCGAATCGAAGCATGAACGTAGGGATCATTTGTGTTTTTCTTTACAGTCTGCTCACCAGCTATTTTGCTATCGCGGATTTATTTTGATGACCTTTATGATCCAGCCACCGATGCCCAATGCTTAATGCAATGTCCAATGACTCATGCCAAATAACCAATTCAATGAAAAAAATATTACTCACGATCACGCTTCTGATTTACGGTTTTGATGGCCTATGCCAGGGCAGAGATTCTCTTAGTTATTTCGATCCGCATCTTAATAACTTTGATCCGCATGAGTTTGTTCAATTCATTCGTCCTCCGCATGAAGATGGATACGTCAATAATCCCCACAAAGGCACAACCAGTTTCCAGCGGCTCGCAGGCGAAGATCTTTATCCGGGTCTTAAGTGGGACGATAGCCATGCCCCAATGGCATTTGAGAAAGCTCCGGCACAGCTGAAAGAGATCAAAAACTATCCTCCTACTCGTATCGCTTATATACGTTGGGTTTGGAAGGACCTTGAACCTGAAAAAGGAAAAATCAGATTTGATGTTGTGGAAAACGCACTGAAGGCCGCAGCCGACCGCGGTCAAACGCTTCAACTTCGATTTCAACCTTTCTCAGGAGACGATACGCCCGAGTGGTACTGGAAAACCGGTGCACGTGTTGACGAGAAAAATAAAAAATGGCATGGCTATGCAACGCCTGATCACAACGACCCGAGATACATTCAACATTGGGGCGACTTTATCAAAGCGATGGGAAAGCGTTTTGATGGACACCCAACGCTCGAGTCAGTAGATCTTGCATATGGAGGAGATTGGGGAGAAATGGGCGGCAATGCTACCTATGAAAATGCAAGACTTCTTGTCGACCTTTATTACCGTGCATTTCCAACAACACAATTAATATTAATGGTTGGCTCATCCGGTGCAGAATATGCTTCGGAACAAACCAATCGTAATGTTGGATGGAGAGTTGATTGCTTTGGAGATTTCAGCAAAGCAGGCTGGCGGAAACGCGATACCACGCAAAACAACTGGAGTCACATGTATGTTGCCTATCCTACCCTTTACGAGCTGGACGGACTAAAAGAAAAATGGAAAACTGCGCCAGTGATTCTCGAAACATGCGGCACCGTATCATCATGGTACCACGATCACTATGACATCGATAAAATACTCGAGACTGCTTTGCGGCTTCATGCTTCTGTATTCATGCCGAAGTCGGTGAAGATTCCTGATGCATGGATGCCAAAGATCATGGCGTTCAACAAAAAACTTGGATACAACTTTTACATTCACAACATGACGGTGCCGTGGAAGGCATCGCCCGGAAAAGAGCTGTATATCCGCACGATCATCGACAACGAAGGTGTCGCTCCGATCTATAGGAAATACACATTCGCACTGAAGTTAACACAAGGCGGAAAGCAATACATCTATCATTCAGAGCAGGACATTCGCACTTGGATGCCGCTCTACACGCACTTCCTGGACGTGCTGACAGTTCCTGCTGAGTTCAAAAAAGGAGTTTGTTCCCTAAGTTGCGCAATCGTAGATGCCAATGACAAACCAGCTGTTCGAATGGCGATCAAGGATGTTGACGCTGATGGCTGGCATCCGCTGGGAAAGATCATGATTGAAGAGAAGTAGAGTTATGCTATAGCATTTTATAAAGCACCACCGTTTCTTTTTCCGTAAACCCCGTCCTTTTGTAAAGGGAATACGCTCTTTCATTCTCCGGCAACACTTCTAAAGAGAGTGCGACATAGTCTCTTTTTTCTCTTTCTTCCAGCTGCGACAAGTATCGGGAGGCAATTCCTTTGCTACGGAAACTCGGCTCAACATATAACTCATCGATATTCAATACCATGCCGCCAAATTCGTTGTACCAAAATTTATAAATCAAGGCATAGCCAACGATTATTCCATCCAACTCAAAAACCTCCAAGGCAAGGTGTGAAGGTTGAAGCTGAAGTTGTTGTATTGTTGCATCGATCTTTTCATCGGTGATATATCCTTCCGGCAATTGTAAGCTTCGGTATAAGGCATACATCATCGCAGCGATTACACTGCGTTCACTCGCAAGCATCGGTCTGCTGATAAAGCGCTCTTCTTTCATAATGTGCATTGTCGGTATTCCCTCAGCGCAAACATACAGGAAAGGGTAACAATAAATGTCGTCACGATTGCAAACATCACAGATCTATTTTTCCAAACGTTTTTTTTACGATTCGAATACCTTTTTATTCAAGGTTTTAGAGAACCAGGCAACAGAAAAACTTCAGGTTGATCGTTTGATACTGGAGATCTTACTTCACAAAAGCACCGCCCGGTAAAATATACTCTACAGGCCATTGTTCCATTTTGCGGTCAATAATCTCTGACCACGTTGTAGCTTCTATTTTGTTCAGCGGCTTCAGGTCAGGAAAAACCTTTTCTATTTGCATCGATAACAATGATGACCGGCCATTTGCAACTACTTGTATGTCTTGCGTTCTTAACTGAGTGCGAGCAAAACGCGATACAATCTCCACATCTTCTATCATCTGCAAAAAATACGGTCGGCCATTCAATAAAGAGTTGAAGACATAGTTCGCCATTACGCCTGAGAGCGAACTACGATAAGCTT
>CBHROW010000481.1:0-3149 GCA_966080355.1 uncultured Chryseosolibacter sp. | reverse complement strand
GCTTGAATAGATGTTTTATAGCGAGGCTTGCTATATGCGGGTTCCCGCAAATGCTGCTGCGCGTTGTAGTGAGTGGCGAGCACGCGGGATGACGTGCGTTGAAGAGAAAGAAGTGCCGCTCCGGAGAGAGATCATTGATCAACGGCTTGAGCGTAAATTGGCTTTTCATAGTTCAGCCTGCTATATGCGGGGTCCCGCGGAGATTCTGCTGCACTTCGTAGTTAGAATGTAGCGCGCGGGATGACGTACGTTGAAGATGGAGATGTGCGGCTCCAAGAGAGCGTTGAAGATCGGGTTGTGCTTCTCAACGAAATAAGAACACATTTAATGGTCAAACAATATCGGCTAAAAGTCAATGGCTTTAGTTGATTAGATGACTGCATTACATTGTGCAATGCATGCTGCGTGGGTGTACATTCTTACTAACAAACATAACAAGGTTCTTTATATTGGAGTAACCAACAATCTGAGAACACGAGTGTGGGAGCATCGCACTAAACGAAATCCAAAGTCATTTACTGCGCGGTACAATGTTTACAAGCTTGTTTATTTCGAAGGTTTTGAGTTGATCACGGATGCGATTGCGAGGGAGAAATATCTCAAGAACCGTGGAAGAGTGTGGAAGCTGGAGTTGATCAGAAAGACAAATCCGAATATGATTGAGTTGTCTGCCGAAAAGTAGGAGAATGTCTTTTTAGTCATGCGAACTCTATATATCTTTTCTTAAGAAGGCCTGCGATTATTGCCTCCCCTCATACCTGATGATGTATTTTAGAAGAATTGTTCTTATCATGAGTTATGAAACACGCTTCCAGCGGAAATTCCATGAACAAATTATTCCCATTTACATTCATTGTGCTTGCAACGCTCTTTCTGAGTGCGGGGCAAACGAAAAATATTTCGGTAACGGGCACCCCTGAGAAACCGATTGTCACCGGTGCCGAACAGGTTGACGAATATCTCCCTTACCTCAAAGGCAAGCGCGTGGCGATACTGGCCAATCAAACTAGCATCATCGGTAAAAAACACCTGGTTGACAGCTTGAAGTCATTGGGCGCTAACATCGTAAAAGTGTTTGGTCCTGAGCACGGCTTTCGTGGTAAGGCAAGTGCAGGTGCTGCGATCAATGACGAAGTAGATGCCGCAACGGGTATCCCGATTATTTCGCTGTATGGTAAAAAGAACAAGCCAACGAAAGAAGATCTGGCTGATGTCGACATCATGATCTATGACTTGCAAGATGTAGGTGTCCGTTTCTATACAAACATCAACGCACTTTCGCGACTGATGGAAGCTTGTCACGAAAATGGCAAAGAGTTACTGATCCTCGACCGGCCCAATCCAAATGGTTATCTGATCGATGGACCTATTCTCGATATGAAGTTCAAATCAGGCATCGGCATGTTTCCTCTTCCGATGGCTCATGGATTGACAGTGGGAGAATTTGCGCAAATGGCCAATGGTGAAGGGTGGCTGACCAACAAAGTACAGTGTAAACTGAAGATCATCAAAGTGGCCAATTACGCGCATGACATGCCTTACACCTTGCCCGTAAGTCCATCGCCTAACCTGAATACGCAACAGGGAGTTTTGCTATACCCTTCAACGTGCATGTTCGAAGGCACCTATCTCAATCACGGTCGCGGAACTTATTTCCCCTTTACTGTTTTGGGAAGTCCCGAGCTGAAAGGCATCTATGATTTTTCCTATACACCCACATCAATAAAAGGAATGGCGGAAACTCCACTCTTCATGGATCAGGTTTGCTATGGATTAGACCTGCGCAACTATGACGTTAATCTGCTTCGCAAAAGCAAGCAGATCAATATCAAGTGGATCATGGAATTGTACAACGCTCATCCGCACAAGGAAAAATTCTTTGACTCCAGGCTGAGTAACCAAATGAATTCGATCGAAGTTCAGATTGGTGTAGGTGAGTTTAGACAACAGATCATTGCCGGAACAACTGAACAAGAGATCCGCGCGAGTTGGGAACCGGGGTTGAATGAGTATAAGAAGATGCGGCTGAAGTATTTGTTGTACCCGTGAGAGATTGAGTCCTGGGTGCAGGTCGCGGGTAACAAGTCTACTAAAAACGCGCACATGAAAGAGACACTTTTCTTACTTGCGTCTTTTTTGATCGCACGCATGAGCGATGCGCACACACGCTCTGGCGTGGACGACCAACTGCTATGGACTTGCGTTGTCACCCGCTATGATGCCAATCCAAACTATGCGGGACATGGGCTCTATCAGCTAAAAATTGTCAAGGTATCGTTCTGGCAACAGGGAGAACAAGTATGGGAGCGCGATGTACCCGATCGTTTAAGAAACACGAAAGGTGTTTTTATGATGGGCGCAGAAGGTCAGTACGCTACTAGCGATACTGTTAGAAATTTGGGACAGGGAACCGACCCTTTCTACCTGATCGATTTTTACATGTGCGATGTTGCCTTTCTGGAAAAAGAGATAGCCGTTTCGTATAGCGGTGGCCTTCTCGTCCTTGAAAGAAAGAACGGCAATGTGCTGATCGACCACCCCCATGCTTTTCACGAGAGCATTTATTTCATACCCGAATCGGAAATAACAATCGAAGCCGGTAATAAAACATGTACTTTCGAGAGCAAGCGCCAGAGGGGTGTATTTACATTTTCTTGTAACGGCCGTCTATTTCATGGCGATGGAAAGAAGCTTTATGTTTTTAATAATCGTTACAGGCTAGTGAACACCATCAAGGGAACTGAAGCCCTTACCGATAATAAGCGCACACTGATCACGAAGTTTAACGGCAAAGATTTTCACGTGACGGCTACGGGCCGGATCCGCGTTCGCGTGAAGTAGGCATTGGGCATTAGGAATTAGGCATTTGAGCAAGCTCGCGAACGCGACTTCGCTCATCCCGATAGGCTTGTCCATATCGGGAAGGCATTGGTCATTGGCAATGAAATCTGCCGTACGGCAACGTACTTCCGTTGCAAGTCTCACGCGTGCTTAGACGCGACCGTAGAATGGAGTCGATCCTCGGTATCTTACACAGCAGCGTTCAACAATCAAAATCTTTATCTTGCGCTTTCAGTCGAAATAAGAAATATCCATTTACTACTGACACGAACACGTATGATCCTCGATCACATCAGCCATGCTGCCCG
>CBHROW010000480.1:0-3180 GCA_966080355.1 uncultured Chryseosolibacter sp. | reverse complement strand
TCAATGTCGGAGTGGATGGATCGCTTTGGGATTTTGTTATTACTGAAGGATTGACGCCAGCGATCAACGCAGAGGCCATACGCCTGGTACGCGAAGGGCCAGCCTGGATACCCGCACGACTTCACGGGCAGGAATTCGTACAATCGCAGGGATATGTCGAGATCAGGTTTTAAAGATTCGGCAAAAACATATCGATGAGATCGCATAAAAAAAGAGTCCGCTTTGACGGACTCTTTTTTTATATAGCTAATTGCCTGGCCAACTTGCCCAGTTACTGCAGTGACCTGCGTTGTCAGTCTCGCCAATCTGTGTTTGAATTCCCGAGTATGCAGCATTCATCACAGCTCTCGGGCTAAAATGTAATTTTCCGCCACCATTGTCAACGAATGCGGTACCGAAGTGTGCCTGGCTAAGCGCATGGCCAGATTCGTGGAGAGCAATAGTTTCTACATCGTAATGATTTCTATCTCTCCAAAGAAATGCATCGTTGTAATAAGTTTCGCGCCATGCTACATCTGCTTTGCCATTGTTGTCGATGTCAGTTGGGTTACCGTTGTCATCGGTGAAAGTAATGGTAAATGTCACACCGAGAATAAAAGTGCTTCCTTGAGGCGCGAGCATGTCGAAGAACTGTCCCGGAAGCCATCCGGCATGAACGACATCAGCGCTGTAGTCGAAGCTGCCAGGATAGCCGAGAAGCGCTGCAACAAAACCGGTCTGAACTGAGGCATCTGAAGGAACACGGAACATACCGAGGTCCGAGCACGTAACATTGTCCCACGTTTGCATAGCGCGCGCAATCGCGTTGGAAGTTGTTGCCACGGAAAGATCATTTGAAGGCCTGTTCTGATCGATGTAGTAAGAAACGTTGTCCGTTCCATCGAGACTAAATCCTGGAACAAAGTCAGCAGTGAGTTGCTTGTTGCCAAGGTCTCTGAAATAAATTGTTCTCCCAACCTCCGCAGACTCACCTGACGTGAGGTATTCAGCTGAGAATAGACCTACCGTTGCGCCTGAAGAAGTTCGGCCATGAGATTGCGCTCGACCGAGATCCACATAACGCGGAGAGTCATCAACTTTTGTCCATTGCGTGTTGTCTTGAGTTTCGCAGGAAAACGCTGCGATGAGGAGGGTCGCTAAAGAACCACATTTTGTCAAAGTGTTCATACGATGAATTTGTTTAGGTGAATGAGTCGGATGGAAAGGCGCCATGAAAGCATCGTCATAGCGCCTGACGAAATATAAACACGCATTCAATCGTTTGCACCAATGTTGCGAACAAAATTCGGTGATGTACACTTAAATGATGGTTGATGGAAGCTTACAGTTTAGCCGGTGTAATTACAATGTTTCGATATTCGATTGGTCCGTGGTCTCCCTGTAAAAGAAGCGGCCCGGGCTCTCCTTCTTTTGAATCAAGAGCGCCACCTGTAATGCCCGGTATCTCCTGGTTGGAAATGATGGTTTTTCCATTGGCGACAAGCGTAATCATTCGTCCGACCAA
The DNA here is from genome assembly GCA_966080355.1 of uncultured Chryseosolibacter sp. Lineage (GTDB taxonomy): Bacteria > Bacteroidota > Bacteroidia > Cytophagales > Cyclobacteriaceae > Chryseosolibacter. Next base: position 1,676 of record CBHROW010000480.1, on the reverse strand, counting down.
CGTAATATCATAAGTCTGCCACTCACCGGCATCCTTGGCGACCTGTTCGCTCGGGGAAATGAAACCGTATACACCACCAAACTCGCCCGACAACGGCTCGTTTCCTTTGCTGTCCATCACCTGTACTTCATACCGTCCGCGCAGATACACACCGCTATTGCTTCCTTTCGGATAGCGAAACTCAACGTGAAGTTTGAAATCGTTGAACTTTTGCTCGGTGGCCAGATTCGCTCCCGACTTCGGACTTTTCAAAACACCATTCTCTACAACCCATTGATTTTCTCCAAGCGCTTTCCAGCCTTTCGTGTCCTTCCCCTGAATGAGCGCGATGGGCTTGTCCCACACAGCCTCTTTGGTGCGCTTCAACGCGGGCGCGCGGACGCCTGTGAACTTATATGTTTTTCCATCGGGGAACATTACATCACCTGCGATCTTATTATCGGCAAGCGTACCAAGAAAGGTCATATTGCCATCACCTTGTTCCCATTGTGGGGGAATAGCGAAACTGAACTTCCCGTTGGTCACCGTGACCACGGAAATTGGCCGTGCACTTCCCCAAACACCTACGAAATAACCAACCCAGGTTTTATGTCCTGAATGGCGAACTTCAAGCCATGATGGATTTTCTTTGCCGTCCATGGTGATGGTGATATCCCAACGCCCTTCCAGCGAAGTTGAATCTGCTGCCGCTCCGATCGCTGCTGTCGCGCGGAATGCACTGGCGAGCAGTACGATGCCTATCGATAAAGTGTAAAGTTTTTTAGTCATGGATGAAATTGATTTGATCAAACAAGTAGCCGAAGATATCGGTTGACGCGTAATATCCAAAGGAGCTAATGGCTAAATGGCATAAGCAAAAAATCGAAGAATCTTGTCGGCCTGAATTCATAACGTTCTCTGAACCAAGCGGCAATATCCATGGCACGTTTTTGTTATACCTGCTTGAAAAGTATTTTATGAAAGGTATGATCAAGGCGATACTGGTCGCATCCCTCATGACGGTGTTGATAACATTGCCTGCATCTGCTCAAAAGAAGCCTGAAAGAACGTCATCGGCCAAAGCATACTATGGACATGCACCTGTAAAATCGAAATATAAATTCAAGAAAAAGAAAAGAGGTCACAATTTGTTCGATGGACAAATGGCGAAGCGCAACAGGCGCAAAAATCACGCTTGATGCTAGTTCATTTGAAAGATCGCGAAGCCTTTCATTTGCATGGTTGATACTGCCGTGAACCGCGATGACGCGATGTCCACATTCCGATCAACAGCCCTCTGATCAATCTTTTGAAGAGCAAGGGACTGACCGCATACGATAAGCTTGACACCCGCCTTCTTCAATTCTTCAAGTGCAGAGAGATTCGGGTTATCCGTTTTAAATTTTTCGCGGTAAGCTTCGTGGTTTGCCACTGACCACGCTGCGGGCCCGAATATCACCACGGCTACTTCAAGATTTTGTTGGGGAACGCCATCATAAATATGCAGGTTGTACATCCGGCCAATGTGTTCAAAATACTCATGCATCGACTTCGGATCTTCATTGGGCGACCGAAACTCGATCACGATTTTATATTGTAAGGAAGGATCTGCTTTTACGCGCGCTGCAGGCACATCCCACAAAGAACCAAAGCCTTTGATTACCGGATTGAGGCGATCCTGACTGTGAGCGCAAAGC
>CBHROW010000479.1:0-3190 GCA_966080355.1 uncultured Chryseosolibacter sp. | reverse complement strand
TCCGACCCCCACGTCCCTAACGTGGTGCGCTAACCGGGCTGCGCTACACCCCGAACAACCATTCATTACGAATGGGTTGCAATATTAATATTGTTTGCTTTAAAAGCCAAAACCGACTGCTTGGTAACTTCTATAGCTAACGCACAGCCATCGCGAATGCACTACTCGCACTTCAAAATCTCTGCTGGATTACTCCGCGCGGCCTTGATGCTCTGCGATCCGATCATGATGAACGCAATTGTCAAAACAGCCAGTAACCCGCCAAATAAATCCAACATACCAATGGGGTTGTGAAAGGGAAATCGCACGAGCACCATTTTTTCAAAAAATAGATAAGTGATCGGAAGTGCTATCAATGCTGCTATCGCAAGCAGAACTACAAATCCACGGCCCAGTAAGAAGATCAAGTGGCCGGAGGTTGCACCCAACACTTTGCGTATGCTCATCTCCTTAAGTCTTGTCTCCGTTGTAAACACGACCATGCCGAGCAAGCCGAGTGAAGCGATGGAGATTGCGATAAACGAAAGGAACCCGATCACTTTGATCATTGCCGATAGTTCTTTGTATGCATCCTCGATTGCGTCATCGTAGAACTGGGCATCGAATGGATGAACGGGATCAACGCTTTTCCAAGCCGACTGAATCTTGGTCAAGGCTTCAATAGGGTCATTTGTGTTGAGCCGCACGTTGAGTAGCCCATCTCTTTTATCGTTCCTGATGAACGCATCGGGTGTCAGATATGTAAATGCTACCGGTTTAATGTCTTCATCGAGCTTTCCATAGTGAAAGTCTTTGATCACACCAACGATCCTGAGTTTATTGTTAGTAAGATGATTATACAGGTGTACTTCTTCTCCAATTGCTTTTTCCGGATCGCCCTTCGCAATGTTCAATAACCGCAGGGCTTTTTCGTTGACGATCACTTCACTGGTAGCCTCCTTGCTGAGTGGCCTGGTGATAAAATTCTGACCGGCCACAAGCTTGTACTCGTGTAGCGGTAAATAATTCTCATCAACGATATTATTGAAAAGAAGTGTGGAGTCATTCGTGTCCTTGTATTTCACGAAGGCGCCCCAGGCATTGCCCACGCTCGTCACGATCTTCGATTGCGAAACGCCCGTCACTTCAGGCAAAGTATTCAGTTTATCGATCAATACCTCGGGTTTGTTGCCTTGCAGGTCGATATTGAGAATGTTCTTCGTATTAAAACCAAGATCGAAAGCGAGAATATTTTTGTATTGCACGTAAGCGATGATGGTACTGGTTATAAAGATCAGCGTGAGCGTGTATTGAACTACCACCAACGCGCGTCTGAAGCTAAGTCCTTTGAATACTTTTACTGACGACACATCTTTCAGTGCATGGATGACGTTCACCTTTGCGAAGAATAGCGCGGGTAGAAAACCAGCTACCACACCAACAGTCATAGAGAAGCCAACAAAAATCAAAGCCATCGTCATTGTGATCTCAAGCTTTACCATCTGGAGAAGCTGTGGCGCGATGTTGATAAATTGCGGACGCAGCAGCAGGAACACTCCAATTGAAACGAGCAGTGAGACAAGCGACACGACAACCGCCTCGGCAAGGAACTGCTGACGAACCTGACTCCTTCCTGCACCGATCGCCTTGCGTAAACCTACTTCCTTGAGGCGCCTCATCGACCTTGCGATCGAAAGATTCGTATAGTTGAAACACGCAGATAGAATTACGATGAGTGCTAAGCCACCGATGATCCACAATACGATTTTCGGCATCACCGGATTGATCGGATTACCCAACGATTCACCTAACACAATGTTGTACAGTGGAAGAAGAGCGAGGTGGATCTCAGCTTCGCCTTTCGTTTTGTTCTCTTCGGCACAGATTGCATCGATCTGCTGCTGAACTTCAGTGGCGCTTGAATTTTCAGAAAGCAGCAGATACACATAGTTGCGCTGCCAAACACTTTCCCATTTCAGAAATTCACGGTCGTTTGTCATTTGTGTTTCAATCGTACTGAAAGAAACAAGCGATTCGAATTGAATATGTGAAAAGAACGGAATGTCTTTCAGGATGCCAGTGACTTCGTAGTCGTGGTTATTGAGGTGAATACTTTTGCCGCGGGCACTGGCTGAACCGAAAAGTTTTTTTGCAGAGGTTTCGGTTAAGACTATCGAATAAGGTTTCTGAAGAGCCGTGCTCGCGTCACCTTCAAGCAGGGGCAAGGTAAAGACCCGAAGCACTGAAGGCTCTGCGTAAAAGCCTGTGAGGGGAACAATATTCTCGTTGATCGTTGCATCGCCCGAAAATTCACTTCGCATGATCGCAGTTTCTTCCACACCGGAAACTTTTTCCTGTATGAGCTTGCCGATCTTTACAGAAGTTGAGGCAAATTTACCGCGGTATCCATCTTTGAATTTTGCGCTCGAGGTGATGCGATAGATCCGGCTGCCATTCTCGTTGAACTTGTCATATGAGAGCAGATCGTGCATGAAGGCGATCAACAACAATCCTACCGACATGCTTATTGCCAGACCGATGATGTTTATTGCCGAGAACAATTTGTTGCGCGATACATTTCGCACCGATGTTTTGATGTAGCTTCCGATCATGGTTTCAATGATTAAGGGTTACACCAATTTACAAGAAGAAAGTATTGTCGTCATCGAAACAGGTGGACAGGTATTTCGAATAAAGGAATTTCTTTGTTGAATGCCGGTTTTTTAACCTTGAATCAAAACGGAATGCATTTCTCGGCATCGAGATCTTGGTTTGGTTGTTGGCTAAGGCGGCCAACGGAGATTTGAAAATGCTTGACATTCAATGATTCGAAGGGAACGCGTGAAGGATTGAAGCGCTTGCCTGCTGGCGAAAGCATGCGCGCAGCAAGCAGGAAAAGCCCGCATGCGCTGGCGGTGCGCGGAGCGGACTTGCAGCGAAAAGCCTGACCCGAACAGCGATGGCGTGTGAGGTGGCATGAGGGGCACGCCCAAATTCAATTGCCAAGAACCAACATTTGATCGGCCCATCGACTACTCCTAATTCGACAAACTTCCTGTGCCGGCTGTAGGGTAAATCTAAATCTGAAATCTAAAATTACTACTGTCCGGGAAAGCTCACCAGAACTTCCAACACCATCACTTCGATTAAATCTTCTTGTCGCTCCGGGGCCGCTTGGCCACTGATATGCTTCATCCGGCCTTAACCCTGG
>CBHROW010000478.1:0-3207 GCA_966080355.1 uncultured Chryseosolibacter sp. | reverse complement strand
CAATCCGGAATTTTGTTTTTGCAGGATTTACAGCCACGCGCTGCTCGAGGTCTGCATAACCAAAACCTTCGCTCCAGATTTTGTCGCCATTGATAATTACCGTCACAGATAGTCCGGGGATCGGCCTTCGGGTCATGATTTTTCTTATCGAATCCCTTGAAGCAGCAATCGCCTTCTCGCGATGCTTATTTGACTTTTGTGCGAGGCTCGCGAATGAAAGTAATGCAAACGTGCAAATGAAAAAAGTGCGCATCAGTGACTTTTTGGTTTTTTAAGAAGAAATATATCGTCAGGCGTATCGATATCATGTTTGCCGTACTCGAAATCCACGAGCATGACTTCATCGCTATTCTGACTCACGATTTTTTTCGCGCCTTCATCATCGCGAAGTTTCATGAGGTGAGGAAAAAAAGCACGTGTAAATAGCACAGGTACCCCAATCGTTCCGGCATAGCGGCACGCGATAATGTTTTTCCCCGTCTGAAGCTGGCGTGCGATCAGTGAATTAAGCACGTCCGAAGACAGGAACGGCTGATCGCAAACCATGATGATGATCTGATGAATACCTGGATGTGTCTTTAACATTTCTCCCACACCTGCTTTGATCGAAGAGCCAATGCCACGGTGCCAATCGTGATGATGAACCAATCGAACGGGAAGACCTGAAATCAATTTTTGATGTTCTTTGTCGTTCGCGCCAAGTACAACCAACGTGTCTTTTGGCGAACATCCAAGCGCGATGTTAACGGCATGAGCAAGAAGGGGAACCCCCTGATATTCCAGAAGTTGTTTCGATCTTCCCATCCGCGATGACGAACCCGCGGCCAAAACAATAATGGCAGTTGTTATTTGCATATCTATTTCCGTTGCGGCTGCTGCCAAAACTCATCACTAAAGATACCGATAGACTTACGCGTTATCGGTTCCTGATTTCGAATATTGCGGGTCGATAAATATTTCTTTGAAGACCTGGTCGCTTTGCGAATCGCGCTGGTGTATAGGTGCATTCCGGTATTTCAGGAAACCTCCTGAGCGATTCGCAAATTTGCCCTGGATCTCGGCAATGATACTTACTGCGATCTCATCGGGAGTTTCAGCACCGATATCAAGACCGATAGGCGAGTGAATTCGATGAAGCTGATAAGAGGCAAGTTCCAATCCTTCCGTCCGGAATTCCGACAGCATCTTATCGAATCGTTTCCGCGGACCAAGAATTCCGATGTATGGCGTGTTAGATTTTAAGATCTTTTTTAGCACATCACGGTCATACTCATAATTGTGCGACATGAGAACACAAGCCGTGTAACTGGTGATGTTGAACTCACGATCGATAAATTCTCTTTGACAGAGCGATAACTTATCGGCAGTGGGGAAGAAGACCGGTGCGATGTGAGCAACGCATTCATCTGTTACCTGCACATTCCATCCCAAAGACTTAGCGAGTTGCGTAACGGGTCTTGCATCGAAGCCACCTCCGAAGATGATCAGATTAAGATTCGGTTGAATGATCTCGAGAAAAACTTCGATCTCTTCACCGTCTAACAGGAAGGTTTGGGCACGGGAGCTTCGTTTTTCAAAAACTTCGAGCAGGGAATCGCGAACAATCTGGGTCAATTGCGGTGATGAGAATGTATGTAATTCCCGTCCAAGCTCATCCATCATCATTTTTTCGCCCGTGTAATCTTTCGAACCAAACACGGTCGCTTGAACAACCGGACTGGTAATATTCAACACTTGCTCGAACGATGTCACTGGATTACTCAATGCATTCACAGGTTCAAGCAATACATCGATAACACCGTTGCAGCCCAGTCCGATGCCGAGGTTTTGATTGCTTTCTTCTCTCGTATCGTACGTGACTGTCATCGGAACATTTGAATTCATGACCTGACGCGCTTTTCGCAATGCGTCACCTTCGAGACATCCTCCGCTGATCGAGCCGACCCAGGTCCCATCGTCAGTGATCAGCATTCGTGCGCCCGGACTCCGGTAGGAAGATCCACGGACGCGAACCACTGTCGCGAGTGCCACTTTCTTTCCAGCACCTTCAATTTTTTTGTATGCCTCAAGGATGGCGCGCTGCTCTTTCATTCCGTTATTTAAATGGACTATCAAGATACGAAATTGAGTGGGATTTTATCAGACGTTGATCCGTTCATCGGTTTATCCGTTTCGCTCGATCGTGGCGGATATGAGCTTCTCAATAGCAGTCAATAAAATCTGAAGCAAGGGATCAACTAGTCAACGAATAAACGGATCAACGTAAAAAAAGAAACCCCTGAGATGCTCCCAGGGGTTTCCGGTTTAGTCGGTGATTTCTTAGTACAGGTAATTCAACGCAGTCTTATCGTTAGCATTGAAGGGACGGTTTTGTCCTGAGCCAATACAGGCCAGCATCCATGAGTTTGCATCGGGACCTGAAGGAGTTCCAGGGATCAGGATTGCGCCAACTGTTGATGCACCTTCGTTAGTAGGCGAACCACCGCAGCTGTAGCTACGATCCATGTAGTCAGTATGGCGGAAGCCAATGCAATGACCCATTTCATGAGCGATGATCGATGCAACTGTGCTCTGAGGCTGGTTGCCTATTGCTCTCGAGTTCACTTTTACCTGACCATAAGGATTTCCACCTGAAGGGAAGCCTGCAGACGCCAGGTATTGCCCATTGCCTTTCACCAATTGAATGTCGCCACCAGATGCAACGCGTGAGAACGTTAATGTGAGGTTCTGGGCATTGTACCTTGAAATTGCTTCATCCAGCGCAGCGATGTAAGAAGAAGGAAGCTGGCTTGACATACTGACGGTAATGTTACGAGGACCGTTCACTAAGTTAGTGGTTCGGTACTGCTCTTCATTACCAACGATCAAATAGGTAGGATTGTGACCTCCATTCAGGTCGGCATCGTGAAGTACAATGTCTCCCTCTACGACATAGCTGCCCTGTCCATCAGCCCACGCGTTGGCCGTAGTGAAGCCAAGTGCGCGAATCTTGCTGAGCGTTTCAGGTGAGATGTCGTTTTTGGAGGTCATGCCATCGTCTGTTTGACATGAGAAGATGGTGCCCACCAATGCTATGGTGCCCATCACGAAAAACTTTTTCATCATAGTGTTTAGATTGTTAAGGTTAATGAATCAGATTTTCGAAGATAGAAATTTTTTAAAATCTAATTCTGACTTGCGTGATTTTCTAAAAATTTTGTTGGCACA
>CBHROW010000477.1:0-3251 GCA_966080355.1 uncultured Chryseosolibacter sp. | reverse complement strand
TTTCTATCGCGTTGAGAATTGCTTTTTTCGTGATCTCGGTGAATACGATTCGTCTTGTTTTTGCATCGTTCAGATCGAGCACTTCTTTCAAATGCCAGCTGATAGCCTCCCCTTCACGGTCTTCATCGCTCGCCAGGTATACGATTTGAGCATCCTCGGCAAGCTTTCTTAATTTTGAGATGACTTCTTTCTTCTCCGGGCTCACCTCATACGTTGGTTCGAAGCCGTTTTCAATATCGATTGCGTCTCCACCTTTCGGCAAATCGCGAATGTGTCCCATACTCGATGCGACCTTAAAATCCTTTCCCAAATACCCTTCAATGGTCTTTGCCTTTGCAGGAGACTCAACGATAACCAAGTTCTTTGACATGATAATTTCCTCAGTTCAAACAGGTCAAATATCAGGATTTTTTTAAAAAATCAAATTTTGAACATTTTTTCAACGCAAAAACCGACTATTGAAACTGGAAAACACGATACAAAAATCAGGTAAATAATTCACGCACAGGTTTGTTTCACAGCAGCCAGACAATTGTAAATTTCGGGCACAACATTTTCGTCAGAGACTCTTCCATGTTCAAGAAATTATTTCTTTACAGGCATGCTGACTCCGTTCAGGCTTCGAAAAATGAACGCGACAAAGACCGCGAACTCAGCTCAAAAGGAATCTCGCAATCGCATCAGATGGGCACATACCTCTCAGAAAATTTTAATCTTCCTGAGATCATTTTTTCAAGCACCGCTATACGCGCCATTCAAACAGCAACGATCACGGGTGAAACATTCAAAATAGACACCTCGCGCATTGTTGAGGAAGAAGAATTGTATAACGCATCGGTCCGGACTTTGCTTGAATTTATCTGCCGGATAGACGATGCATATAACACCGTGATGTGTGTGGGACATAATCCTGCGATAACGTATCTGGCTGAATATATAACCGCAGAGGCAATCGGTGATCTCAGTCCTGCGGGAATTGTAGTGATCGACTTCGATCTGGCCAAGTGGGCGGAAGTGAGCCAGGGTAACGGAAAATTTGTTCGCTACATGACTCCTGAATCAATATCAAAATCATAGAAGATGACGCGGGAAGAAATTATCTCTTCGTTCGATCCCAATGGTCCGGGAAGTCTCGGCAATTTATTCGGACTTCCTTTTACGCCCGAAAATGCTTCGCTTGTTATTGTGCCTGTACCGTGGGAAGTTACCGTGTCGTATCATGCGGGTACCGCGCGGGGTCCGCATGCAATCAAAGAAGCTTCGAGTCAGGTCGACTTATCAATACGCGAAATTCCTGACGCATGGAAACTCGGCATTGCGATGTTACCTGTGCCGGCAGAATTGCAGAACGAAAGTGATCGCATGCGCGAATTGGCATTGCAACATATCAATGCGATGGAGTCAGGCGAAAAAGTGGTGGCGGGCAACCCACTTGTCACGAAGATCAATGAGGCGTGCGAAAATCTCAATGTTTATGTGAAAACAACAACGCAGAAGTTGCTCAAAGAGAACAAAATGGTTGCCCTTGTTGGCGGTGACCACAGCACACCGCTCGGGTTTCTTCGCGCTTTGAACGAAGTGCATGATCGTTTTGGGATCTTGCAGATCGATGCACACGCAGATCTTCGGAAAGCATATGAAGGCTTCACCTATTCCCATGCATCGATTATGTACAATGCCTTGAAAATTCCCGGTGTGCAACGTTTGGTGCAGGTTGGTATCCGCGATTATTGCGATGAAGAGCTTCAGGTGATGGACCGCGCCATGGGGCGTGTGGTAACTTACTTCGACCAATCCATCAAATCGAGCATGTATGAAGGCAGGTCGTGGGCAAATATCTGCGACTCTATAATTAATGAGTTGCCTCAAAAAGTGTACATCAGCTTCGACATCGATGGGCTTGACCCGGTGCTGTGTCCGGGCACAGGAACTCCGGTTCCGGGCGGCTTACAGTTCGAACAAGTGATATTTCTGTTTCAACGCCTGATCAAGTCGGGGAAACAGATCATCGGATTCGACCTCAATGAGGTTGCGCCAGGCCAGGGCGATTGGGATGCGAATGTCGGTGCACGTTTGCTTTACCAGCTGTGTAATTGGATGGCAGTAAGTCAAGGGAAGCTGAAAGCGGTGTAACCATTGGCTATGGCTAATGGCTATGGCTATAGCTTAGTGGAGTGTGGATCATGCAATCGACTCCGTTTGGAAAAAAATGTCAATTAACGGCTCAAGATTTCGACCATGCTGAAAAGCCATGGCCATAGCCAAAAGCCATAGTCTTTTTGTACCTTTGCAATTCGGTCATGAAAAAAGTCGCATTTTATACGCTCGGTTGCAAGCTGAATTATTCGGAGACATCCACAATCTCGCGGATGTTTAAGGAAAAGGGCTATCAGAAAGTAGACTTTACCGATACACCCGATATTTTCATAGTCAATACCTGCTCGGTTACCGAGAATGCCGACAAAAAATGCCACAAGATCGTTCGGGAAGCACGGAACATTTCACCGAACGCATACGTGGCGATCATGGGATGTTATGCCCAGCTGAAACCGAAAGAGATCTCAGAGATCCCTGGGGTGGACGCGGTACTTGGGGCAGCAGAAAAATTCCGCCTGATGGAGCTGCTCGATGGCTTTGTGCGTAAGCCTGAACCGGAGGTTTTTGCGTCTGATATCGAACTGGCAAACAAGTTCAACACGTCCTATTCCATGAATGACAGGACCAGGACATTTCTCAAGGTGCAGGACGGTTGTGACTATTCATGCTCATTTTGTACGATTCCTCTCGCGCGTGGCGGCAGCCGCAGTGACAGTATCGAGAACATTGTGAAGAATGCGAAAGAAATCGCAGCAAAGGGTGTGAAAGAAATTGTCATCACCGGGGTGAATACCGGTGACTTCGGATTGCAAGACGGAAAAAGAGTAGAAACGTTTCTCCAGCTTGTCAAAGCACTTGACCAGGTAGAGGGCATCGAACGTTTTAGAATTTCATCGATAGAACCGAATCTGCTCACCGATGAGATCATCGAATTTGTGGCTACTTCGAAGAGATTTGTGCCGCATTTTCATATCCCACTTCAATCGGGTTCGAACAAGATCCTGAAGCTGATGCGCAGACGTTATCTCCGCGAGCTGTATGTCGACCGCGTAAGCAAGATCAAAGCGCTGATGCCTCATTGTTGTATCGGTGTGGATGTGATCGTTGGTTTCCCGGGCGAAACAGAGAACGACTTTCTCGAAACGTACGACTTC
>CBHROW010000476.1:0-3283 GCA_966080355.1 uncultured Chryseosolibacter sp. | reverse complement strand
CGATAACGTGAAAGTTCCGAAAGAAAATCTTCTTCCCGGCAAAGACGGACTTGGCGCTCCGCTAATGTGCCTCGACTCTGCGCGTTATGGCATTGCCTGGGGTGCACTCGGTGCTGCCATGGATTGCTATGAGTCGGCCAGAAAATATGCTGCAGAAAGAATTCAATTCGGAAAGCCGATCGGTTCGTTCCAACTCGTGCAAAAGAAGCTCGCAGAAATGTTGACCGAGATCACCAAAGCTCAATTGTTGAACTGGCGACTAGGCGTGATGATGAATGAAGGAAAAGGAACTACGCAGCAAATCTCGATGGCGAAACGCAACAGTGTTCAAATTGCACTAGAGATTGCCCGCGAAGCCCGTCAGATCCATGGCGGAATGGGAATCACGGGAGAATACCCGATCATGCGACACATGATGAACCTCGAGTCAGTTGTAACTTACGAGGGAACGCAGGACATTCACCTGTTGATTCTTGGTCAGCATATTACGGGGATTCCTGCCTTCGCATAATACACTTTAACGCAAAGGCGCAATGACGCAAAGAAACGCGAAGAATTAGATGTAAATCCCAGCGTACTTTGCGACCCTGCGACTTTGCGGTGAGAGTTCTAATTCACGTACGCGGTAAACGTCACGCGCTGAACAGGATTTCTTGGATCATTTGAATAGATCGTCACCGCTTTGGTTTGTGATCCACTTCTGTCCTGCGGATCGAAGGCGATCTTCATCGTAGTGTTATCGCCAGGCTTCAGTGTACTTTTCGCAGATGTCGCCTTGATGCAGGTACAATTTCCCTGCAATGATTTCAGATTCAATTCTTTTTTTCCAAGGTTGGTCAGCTTCACCTCATGAACAACAGTCGATGTGGAGTTCAATTTTCCAAAGTCAAATGAATATTCTTCTGCTTTCAACTGAGGGGCTTTCGATAATTCCTCCGCGGTCATGTCGCCAAAATAATCTTCGAGGGTTGCGTACACCGAGAATGACTTCACGGGATTCGTTTCATCGTCTGTGCCCAACTCAATATTATCGGACTGAAAACCGTAAGCGTTCTTTTCCTTTCCGTTGTAGCTGATGCGGATCTTCCCCAACTGACCTGGTGGAATTGTTTTCGGCTCGACTTCAACACGAATGTGCGAAGGGGCAACGATTTTTCCAGTAAAGTACAGGGGCTTTGCACCGCTATTCATGATCTGGAACTCACGGAGTACAGACTCATCGCGCAGGTAAACTTTGCCCATATTGAACGAAGAATTCTTCAGGCGCAAATTTCCGTTCGTGATCGCAAAATCACTTTCGTTTGGTTTTGCGTCAGTCGTTACCGAGCCTTTGATCTGAAGGATGATGGGGTTGGCATCGAGGTCTGTTGTCACCGTAAGGGACTTGTTAAAAAATCCGGGACGACCCTTCGGATTATAACTCGCCTGAATGTATCCTGTTTTTCCCGGCTCTACCGACTCTTTGCTCCAATCAGGCGTTGTGCATCCACAAGAAGGTTGAACCGTCAGTATTTTTACATTTCTGTTCGAAGTGTTCGTGAATGTAAACTGAAAACTCACTGGTCCGCCATTCTCGGCTACCGAACCAAAATCATGGACCTCCTCTTTAAATTGAAGCTGCTTGGCTTGTTGCGAAAACAACTGTACCGATACGAAAATCAAAATGAAGGGGAACAATATTTGTTTCATGGCAAAACGAATGATTTGAAGTCCCAAACTTAACGAAAAGTCTTTTTAAATGATTTCAACGATTTGTTAAATACCCGTTATTGCTGACATTTTGTTTTATTTGCGGCTATATGTCAAGAATTTTAACCGGAATTCAGAGTAGCGGCAAACCCCATTTGGGAAACCTCCTCGGTGCGATCATTCCTGCGATCGAATTATCACGCCAAAAGGGAAATGACTCATTTTTCTTTATTGCCGATTTGCATTCACTCACCACCATCAAAGACGCAGCAACACGAGTAGATAACGTGCGTGCTGTTGCCGCAGCCTGGCTGGCATTCGGTTTTGATACGGAAAAAAATTACCTGTACCGGCAGTCGATGATCCCTGAAGTTTGCGAGCTTACCTGGTACCTGAACTGCTTCACGCCTTTCCCCATGCTGGCAAACGCTCACTCGTTCAAAGACAAATCTGAGAAGCTTGCCGATGTGAACGCTGGGTTATTCACGTATCCGGTGCTCATGACTGCAGACATTATCCTGTACGATGCCAATTTCGTCCCCGTAGGAAAAGATCAACGGCAACATCTTGAGATCGCCCGCGACATCGCGACCGCCTTCAATAATCATTATGGCGAAACCTTCGTAGTGCCGGAGCCGAAGATCTCTGAAGAAGTGATGACGATTCCCGGAACTGATGGACAAAAGATGAGCAAATCATACGGAAACATCATAGATATATTTCTTCCCGAAAAGGAATTGAAGAAACAAGTTATGGCGATCGTAACAGACAGCACGCCATTGGAAGCACCAAAAAATCCCGACAACGATAATGTTTTTGCCATCTATAGCCTGCTCGCAAACGAAGACCAGAAAATGAGCCTTCGGAACAAGTACCTCGCGGGTAACTTCGGCTACGGCCATGCCAAGCAAGAGTTACTCGGCCTCATTCTCGATAAATTCAAAAAAGAGCGGGAAGCATTCAACTTTTATTATGGCAATCCAAAAGAGTTGGACAAGAAGCTGGAAGAAGGCGAAGCAAAGGCGAGAGTAGTTGCAAACCGGGTTTTAGATCGGGTGCGGAGGAAATTGGGCTATCGCTAGGTGCTGGGTTCTGCGTTCTAGGTGCTGGAATTGGAGCGAGAATTTTGACGATAGGCCCTAAATGCGCGAAGGCCTGTGCGCCAGAAATTCCCAGCACTAAGAACCCAGCACCAATCTCTAAGTGAGCACGCATCAGATCATCAACGCACTCATGCTATAAGTTTATTTCGCTGTCCAAACAACTTCCTGCTTGTCTTTGCCGATGGAAAGAACAATGCGTGTCGGGGTTGGCGCGAGGATGAGTTTGGTGTCCTTTCCTGCGAGTTTATCAACTTCCACGGGAACACCTTTGCCCAGGTAAGCGATCGGCATCAACACATCGTTATCGGGACAAAGGTCATCATGAACGTTTTGCAACGCCTCCTCGAGGTACTCCCCATACTGATCCTGAAAATCATCTTCAAGATCGTGAAGTTGCTCTTCGAGATCGTCATACTTGGGATTGTTATAGTCGATCTTGCTAAGCTCTTCCCTTTTCTTCAGAATTTCCTGCAAGGCTTTATCGAGCGCTT
>CBHROW010000475.1:0-3284 GCA_966080355.1 uncultured Chryseosolibacter sp. | reverse complement strand
TGGGTAATCATTGAAGGGATCCACCAGGGAAAAGCAACGGCACTTGGTTTTGTCAGCGGAATACTTGCGGGACTTGTGGCGATCACACCGGCAGCCGGAGTTGTTCAACCTGCCGGTGCATTGGCGATCGGAATTTTAGCCACCGTGTTTTGCTACCTGACCATCTTATGGAAATCAAAACTCGGTTTTGATGACACACTTGACGCTTTCGGAATTCACGGCATTGGAGGAATTGTAGGCGCCATCTTTCTCACGTTTTTTATCCGGGATGCCTGGATGGAAGAAGCGCGCACCGCTGTTGAAGGCTGGAACACGTGGAAACAACTCGGGGTTCAATCGCTTGCTGTGCTCATCGCGATAACGTATTCGGCTATTGGTACGTTTGCCATACTCTTCGTTTTGAACAAATTCGTCAAGATCCGCTCGAGTGAAGAAGGTGAAATGAAGGGATTGGATAGCTTCTACCATGGTGAGCGCGGTTATGGAATGATCAATCCCAGTTAATGTAATCACACAAATACCATGAAACTTGTTGTCGCCATTATCCGAGAAAATCAGCTCGATCAGGTTCGTGAGGCGCTCATCGATGCGGGCATTGAACGTATTACAGTGAGCTATGGCTCGGGTCATGGACGAAGCAAATCGGAAGAGATCTACCGTGGTCAGAAGATCATTCCCAACCTCATCCCCAATGCGCGGCTGGAAATTGCAGTCAACGACAGCTTCGTAGATATCACCTGCGATGCCATCATCAACGCTACGCAAGCTAACGATGGCGGTCTTATCGGCAGTGGTAAAATATTCGTGCTGCCGCTGGAAGAATGTATACGGCTCCGTACCGGAGAACGAGGATCAGAAGCAATCTGACCGGGCTTTCATCTACCGCGATTTTCTCGCTGCCTCTTTAGATATTTTCTAAGATCGTGCCTCGCGGTGGTTACAATCCATGCCACGATACCTACGATGATAACACCAGCAACAACGATCGTCATAACTTCAAATCATACATCACTGGATCACCTTAATCAACGTGCCACGCTCAACCCGATCAGTCAGCATCATACCATTCAGCACCGCCATTTCTTCCTGCGACTTTTTATCGGCATTGAGACCTGAAAGCGCCTCCGCCAGCGTTCCACTCTGCTTGACCGGATGAATCTTGATGCGTTTCGGCTCCCGATTGAGCTTATCAGTATCGGTCAGCGCACGGAAACCGCCCATTGTATTTTTGAACAGTTGGAAATAGGAATTGAAATCCGACAGTGCAGAAGCGCCAATCATCGCGTACATATTTTGTCCGTCCTGCAGCACATAGATCAATGTTCGAACAGCCGCGGCATCCTGTTGCTGAGCTTGCTGGTCGGCAATGATCTCCATGGCGGGATAACCGTTCACACTTTGATTTCCCGAATCGACAACACGCAGTTGATATTGCTGAAGAATGTTTTGTGCAGCGCTCTCGAGCGTATTTCCTTTCGCGAGCGTCAACATCATCAGGGCTCTGCCACTGTTGTCGGCAAGTTGAACAGCCTGCGGTGTATTCTGAACTGCCCACTGTGAGGGAATCGGAAACTGAAACTTCATTACCGGATGATAGAACATTCCGTTCTCAACAAATCCTTGCTTCGGATCGTCTCCATAAATAATACCATCGATCATTTTAAGATAGCTATCGCGATCGATCTTCAAATTTGCCACATCGAGACCGCGTTGTCGTATCGCTGCCTCTTTCGTCACTTTCTTTTCACGGTCAGCAGGATCGGGATGTGTGGAAAGGAATGTCGGGACCTTCTCTTGTCCGGATTCTGCGCTGAGGCGATCGAGGATACTAAAGAAGCCGGCCATCTCGCGTGCGTCATAACCGATCTTTGTTGAATATTGTACGCCAAGCTTGTCGGCCTGGCTTTCTGCATCGCGTCCGAATTTCAAAAATAACAACTGTACACCTTGCGATGCCATGTCTGCTACCTGCGCAAATTGAGGTGATATCAATGCGCCTGCAACCAGGCCAAGTTGTGCAAGCTGCGCCTGGCTGTATTGTTTTGCCGAGTGCCGTGCGGTGATGTGGCCGATCTCGTGGCCAAGCACACCTGCAAATTCAGCCTCATTGTTGAAGTGTGCCATGATGCCGCGCGTGAAGTACACATATCCACCAGGAATTGCAAAAGCGTTAACTACCGGAGAATCGACAATCTTGAAAGAGTATTTGAGATCGGGCCGATGAGAAATTGCCGCCATCTCCTGCCCCTTCTCGTTTATAAATTTTTGGAGATTCTGATCGTTGTACAATCCGAAGTATGCAATAACCTCCGGATCGGATTGTTGTCCCATGGCTACTTCCTGCTCTTTGGACATCAGCATAAAATCGGTCTTTCCGGTAACCGGATTTTTCGCACATGAGTTGAACAAAAAATAGATCAGCAGTAAAACAAAAGTGAAATTCGCCCGCTTCATAAACATGAATATTTAACCCATGTTTAGTGTCATAAAAGAATGTACCGGACGCGCTGCCAGAAATCAACCTCCGCGGTCTCCGCGTTCGATGGCCTCGGTAATCGATCGAACAATGTCATCAAGCTCATTGGCCGACAGTTTCAAATGCCGGTTGATCACCTGGCACTGTTCATTAAGCTCTTCCTTGTTCAGCAAGTGTACAAGTCCGAGAATGCTTGCGACAGGGCTTCGCAGTTTATGGGCATTGATGAATGCATATTCCTCCAGCGCCCGGTTCTTGCGTTCGAGCTCGGCCGTGCGATCGCGAACCATCATCTCCAGGTTTTCATTGATACCTTTGATCTCCTCCGCCTGCGCGATGATTTCCTCATTTTGTGCCTGAATTTCCTCGGTCTTCCGTTGGATCTCCATGGTGCGTTCAGCGACTTTCGCCTCGAGCAGCAGCTTCTCTTCCAATAATGCGCGCTCGCGAAATTTGATAAATCCGTATGTGGTTACAGCGATCAGCCCGAATATAGCGATGTAAAAAACTGTCGTTTTCCAAAATGGCGGACGTATCGAAAAATTGACTGCGGTTTCATCGGTAAAGCCATCGATGGCGTTGGTCATTCCACGGACATGAAGGGTATATTCTCCTGGTGGAAGCTGTGAGTAGGTTATGGAATTATCGCCTGTTGTGATCCAAGTCTGATCGTAGTTTTCCATTTTATACGAAAACGCAAGGTCTTCAGGATTTTGAAACCAAAACCCGAGGAGATTTACCGTGATGTTGTTTTGGTCATAAGCGAGCGTAAGATCTTTCGCGTCTCGAAATTTCCTGCTGCCAATCG
>CBHROW010000474.1:0-3303 GCA_966080355.1 uncultured Chryseosolibacter sp. | reverse complement strand
TAGTAATGCTGATACTTCTTTGTCTTGTTGAAATTCTCGACAAGTCTGATGAAATCCTTTATGACATCATTCGGAACGGTGACTGACAGGTGGTATTGTTCGATTTTCCAGCCTTCGGGATACTTCTTCAAGATGCCGGAGCCCCTGCACACACCCATCCATGTTTTCAAAAGTTCAGAAAACCATACATAACGGCCGTCATCGGAAATGTGCAAGTCGCGGTCATAAGCCTTGAAATCCCATGCTTTGCCTTTGTCGAAATAGGGTTTGGCAAAACCCATGAATTGCGACTTCGTCCATCGTTCGGAGGCGTCTGTGCCGATATAGACTGATTGGTCGGACATGGATCCGAAAAACTTGTTTGCGTCTGCATGGGTTGCAGCCAGATGCCAGTTGTCGATAAAAGTGTTGATTTCGTTTTGCTGTGCGAAGCCCGTGATGGCAACGCTGAGGAGCAACAAGGTGACGATCTGCTTCATCAATCGTTATGAATTTTCATGAAGTCCATCACTTCCTGACGAACATCGCGCACGACACTGTCGTCATAATCAGCGGTAGCGATCGACTTGAATAATTCAGACACGATCGAGCGTTTGAAGCCCAGTTTCTCAGCATAGATGGTCGCCACTTCAAGTTCAACATCTTCCACAACCTTATCGAGATAGATCATGTACACCAGGTGATACAAGGCTTCGAGTTTTCCAACGCGGTCTTCGGGATTTGCAAACCTGACACTGGTGATATCGACATCGATTTGCTTCATGTCCTCCGGAGTACAGTTGAGCTGGAAACCCCATTTCAACAGGCACCGAAGATATCGGCTCTCTAATTTCTCCTGTCCGAGGAACAAGCCAAGAATATTGAAGTAGCTTTTTTTGATGGATCGTGTTTGGTCCTTCGTGAGGTCAGTCATGAGTCAATGATTAGGGCGTTAGTGAGGACCCTGCAAGTTAACGTTTTTGCGCGTGATGTTGAAATGGCAGCCTACGGGCTATTGACCGCAGTATTTTCCCTTTGTGGCGCTGGCTTCCAGGTGTCCAAGCTGGATCGCTTTGTCGAGATCATCGCAAACATCTTTGAAGTTCTTTTGATTGATGTTTGCAGCTGCACGAATAAAATAGAGTTGCCCTTCCAATGGACGCAAAAATATTCCCCAGTTGCAATCTGTAACCGCTTCCTTGTAATTTTTCAATTTCATGTTAGTCAGGGCGCGTCCGTTGAAGATGTGAAAGTAGATATCGGGCGCATCAGCTGGATCCATCACGATCTCGAATGCGTTGCCATACACCTTGCCGAGGTTTTCCTTAAACAATTTCTTACCCATGGTAAAATACTGATAGGCTTCTTCCGGGTTCTCAAGCTTCTCCAGGTTGATATATCCGATCTGGTAGATGAGGTTGAGATTGTTCGGTTGTTGATTGTGCAAATGCTTCAACGCCTGTAGCGATTCTTTGTAGTTGCCCAGGTAAAGATGACACATCGAAATGTTTTCCAGTGTTTCAGGCCTCACAGGATGCTCATGATTTTTAAGCACGATGAAATGCTGAACAGCGGATGCAAAATCTTTATTCTGAAATGCTTCATCGGCATGAACGCGCAGCACGTCCATAAGGCTGTCGCGTGCGAAGATGAAGCGATATTCCATCGGGTCTTTTTCTTCAAGTACATTGATCATACTGAAAGCATCATCGAATTTACCCTGATCGAAAAGCCCGTTCACTTGCCTCAGCGACTGACTATTGGCCATCCACTTTGCACGCTGCTGGCGCTCAACGTAATAGTGAGCGGTATGAATTACACCAAAGCAGAAGCCCGCCATGATGATGAACACAAGGAATGCGAGTCCCTGGATCTTGAAGTAGTTTTTATCGAAGCGATAGTAGTCGCGGTCTTCCTGAGCTTTTTTCCACTGCTGATAACGCCTGCGTTTTATTTCCTGCCAGTAGCGATCGTCATAGTCTTGCTTTACCCAGTAGAATCTAGAATCGTAGTGCAAGCGTTTTTGCGAATCTGAAAGCGTGTGATAGGCTTCGTTGACGGTCTTGAAAGTCTCTTCCGCTTGTTTGTTTCCCGGATTGCGATCGGGATGGTACTTCATGGCCATACGCTTGAAGGCAGCTTTGATCTGCGCTTGCGTGGCATTCCTCTCAATTCCCAAAACCTCGTAAAAATCCTGCATAAGCCCGGCTTTTACTCTCCATTATTAACGTAAATGAGGTGGAAAAATCTCCCCTTAATAACGAAAAGGCGCCAAAATCTTTATGCCATAAATGAAAAATGCCGTTTGAAGACGGCATTTTTATTAAAAAGCTTGTTTTTGCTACAGTTTGGCTAATTCTTGCACCAGGTCGATAAGCTTGTTGGAGTATCCCCACTCGTTATCGTACCATGATACAACCTTTACAAAGTTGTCGTTCAGAGCGATACCCGCTTTTGCATCGAAAATGGAAGTACGCGCGTCACCCAGGAAATCCTGCGAAACGACTTCATCTTCAGTATATCCAAGAATGCCTTTGAGTTCGCCTTCAGAAGCGTCTTTCATGGCCTTCTTGATGTCATCGTAGCTTGCCGCTTTGTTCAGCCTAACCGTGAGGTCAACGACAGAGACATCAGCCGTAGGAACACGGAATGACATACCTGTGAGTTTGCCTTTAAGTTCAGGGAGAACAAGTCCCACAGCTTTCGCAGCACCCGTTGATGATGGAATAATGTTCTGGTATCCACCGCGTCCGCCTCTCCAGTCTTTTGCTGAAGGACCATCGACAGTTTTTTGTGTTGCCGTGACAGCGTGGACGGTACTCATCAATCCTTCCACAATTCCGAACTTATCGTTGAGAACTTTAGCGATCGGAGCGAGGCAATTTGTTGTACACGATGCGTTGCTCACGATGGTGTTTTCCTTGGTGAGTTTTTTATGGTTGACACCCATGACAAACGTTGGCGTGTCGTCTTTTGCGGGAGCAGACATGACAACCTTCTTTGCACCAGCCTGGATGTGTTTTTGCGCATCGGCTTTAGTGAGGAAAAGTCCGGTTGATTCAATCACGATCTCAGCGCCAACTTCATTCCACTTCAGGTTAGCAGGATCTTTCTCGGCTGTTACACGGATCGTTTTTCCGTTCACGATGAGGTTCTTGTCTTTTACCTCCACGGTGCCGTCAAATTTGCCGTGGGTTGAATCGTACTTGAGCATGTAGGCCATGTAGTCTGGCTCTACGATATCATTAATTCCAACGATTTCGATATCCTTGCGGTTTACGGCAGCTCGGAAAGCCAGGCGGCCGATGCGGCCGAATCCATTGA
>CBHROW010000473.1:0-3327 GCA_966080355.1 uncultured Chryseosolibacter sp. | reverse complement strand
GCACTGGTTGGTAGTGTGGGCATTTCGTCCCGACCGTGGCTGAAATACCGGATTCGAAACGGTAGGAAATTCCCGATCAACAATTCTTCTCCATTACTCACGTTCGACTACACCAAAGGCTTGAAAAACTCCGAGAGCTCGGTAGACTTCGATCAGGTTGAGCTTGGTATGCGGCATGATGTGCGGCTTGGCATTCGCGGTAACCTCGACTTCTATGTGCGTGGCGGAATGTTCCTCAATTCCAAGAGCATGTACTTTATGGATTACAAACATTTCCTTGGAAACAAAACACCATTCAGTACCACTGATCCGGTGGGAAGCTTCCGTTTGCTCGACTATTACAAGTACAGCACAGCCGACAAATACTTTGTTGCCAATATTCATTACCAGTTCAGAAAGTTCCTCCTGTCGAACTTCACGTATCTGCAGCTGGCAGGTGTCAAGGAAAACATTTTCGTGAACTACCTGGCTACGCCTACTTCAAGAAATTACACCGAGGTAGGATACTCTATCGACAATATTCTGCGCATCTTCAGACTCGAGGGAATTGCCGCATTCCAGAATGGCAAATTCATCGACTATGGTTTCCGTATTGGAATTGCGACTAGTGTATCCGTTAACTTTTCAGATTGAAATTAGCCGTATCTTTGGCCCGTGATAATCTCGGTACCAGAATTTATTGAGCTCAGGAAAACGATTCCTGTCGTTGACGTTCGCTCGGAAGGCGAGTATGGCGAAGGTCACATCTCCGGATCTAAAAATATTCCTATCCTCAATGATGCCGAACGAAAAGCTGTCGGCACAGACTACAAGCAAAAAGGTCAGCTCGAGGCGATCAAAACGGGTTTCAAACTCGTGGGCCCGCGGATCATCGATCTTGTGAACGAGGCGGAAAAGCATGCCACAAATCGCGAGATGATTGTTCATTGCTGGCGTGGCGGAATGCGGTCGTCCAACTTTTGCCATTTCGTAGGTATGGCAAAAATGCGCACGCACCAGCTTGGCGGAGGCTACAAAGCGTACAGGCATGAAGCACTCGAATCGTTCAAGCTCCCCCTTCAGCTCGTGGTTATCGGTGGAAGCACAGGAAGCGGCAAGAGCGAGTTACTGCGTGCTTTACAAGCTCAAGGCGAACAGGTGATCGACCTTGAAAAACTGGCAAGTCATAAGGGATCTGTGTTTGGCGGACTCATGATGCCGTCTCAACCCACTACCGAACAATTTCAGAATGATCTATTCGAAACGATCCTCGGTCTGGATATGCAACGCAGGATCTGGATCGAAGATGAATCGATCGCTGTCGGAAAAATTTTCCTGCCAGAACCACTATGGCGAACGATGTCATCCGCACCTTTGGTCGAGATCCTGGTCCACAAGGAAGATCGGATCGGGCGGCTGGTGCAAGAGTATGGGCCGGCAGATCGTGATGCCTTTCTAACGGCAATGGAAAAGATCGTGAAGAAACTCGGGGGGCAACACTTCAACAGTGCGAAAGAAAAATTGTTTGCTGGCGATATGCATTCTACCATCGATATCCTGCTCACCTATTACGACAAAGCGTACGCAACGGGAATGGCAAAAAAGCAAGGTCGTATCAAATTGAAGGCTGAGTGGGATGGAAAGGATGCAGGAGGATTTGCCGAGCAGCTAGTTGGCTTATTGAACTCGCAAAAAATCCAGGAACCACAGAGACACTGACGACCACAGAGGTTCACAAAACATTCGATGACCTTGTGCCTTTAATTAATCTTTTTACTTTCCAAGGAGTTGTTGGATCCAAACAGTTGCGCAAAGGAGATTACAGGAAACGGTCGCTACATTTTGATGGCTTGGGCAAAGCACTGCCTTTACGATACCTCCGTGGAACTCACTGCCCTGCTTGCCTCTGTGGTTCCTGTCTTTCAATCATCGAAGCCTGGCCTTTTGAATTCGCGGGCTTTGGGAAATTCTTCTTCTGTTATCCTGCGGAGCTTTTGAAGCACGCCTAGCTTTTTGAGAAACTCATCTTCCTGGTCGGGCAGCAATTCGAATAGTCTCTGCCATGCGTGCATAGACCGATCCATGGCAATGAGTGCAATTTTTGCGGAGCCATCGGAATCACTTGCGAAAGGTTCTCCATTTTCATCAAGTTCAGGCTCACCTTCAGCTTCGTCACGCCCCATCAGCGCGCGAATGAGCTTAACATGAATGAAAGTTTCATACCATTGGATCACCTCGAGTGAGTCTTTGATCATCGCCACTTTCTCACGAGCATCCGATACCCCTTCGACACCCATTGTCAATTCGGTTTTCAACAACTCAAGTTTATCCATCATGCCGGGTTGAGTCTGCAGCCATTCCATACACCTCACCCGGTAATCTTCGCTAAGTTTTGAGAGCACGTGCTCCTTGATCTCCCTTCTCTTCATTCTGCGCTGCCGGTCATAGTCGTCAGCTTCCTGAGCAATGGTATTCAGATCGATGCCGTATCGGCTTGCGGCCTGTTCGAGCATCTCTTTCGCTTTCGAAAAGTTGACAGCAAGTCGCTCCCAGAAGGCCTCGTTCTTCATGTCGTTGGATTCTTCGGGGAATTGCGCTTCATCTTCATAGACGGCACAACGGCTTGTGAACGAACAGCGCTCGCACCAACGGTCGCAGTAGTTATGAATAAAGGGGATATTTTTTTCGTCCATTGAGCGGAGTATGTGCGGTGAGGCGTTTTAAGTTGATAAATTTGCGGCCATGGAACAAGTGAAGCTTACACAATTTAGTCACGGTGCAGGTTGCGGCTGCAAAATATCCCCCGCGGTTTTGGATACAATCTTACATTCCGAATCACCCAAAGGATTTTTTCCCCAATTATTGGTGGGAAATGAATCGAAGGATGATGCCGCAGTTTTCGACCTCGGTGACGGTACCTGCATTGTAAGCACGACAGATTTTTTCATGCCGATCGTTGACGACCCATTTACTTTTGGAGCAATTGCCTCTGTGAATGCGATCAGTGATGTATATGCAATGGGCGGTGAGCCGATCATGGCAATTGCAATTCTTGGCTGGCCAATCAATAAGATTCCCGCAGATGTTGCTCAAAGTGTATTGGAAGGAAGCAGAAACATTTGCGCTAAAGCGGGAATTCCATTAGCAGGCGGACACAGTATCGATTGCCCCGAGCCAGTGTTCGGGCTCGCGGTGACTGGCAAAGTGAAAAAAGACAATCTGAAAAGAAATGATACGGCAAGATCCAACTCATTGTTGTACCTCACAAAATCTTTAGGCATTGGCATCACAACAACTGCGCAAAAAAAGGGGA
The DNA here is from genome assembly GCA_966080355.1 of uncultured Chryseosolibacter sp. Classification (GTDB taxonomy): domain Bacteria; phylum Bacteroidota; class Bacteroidia; order Cytophagales; family Cyclobacteriaceae; genus Chryseosolibacter. The sequence continues at coordinate 35 of CBHROW010000473.1, read as the reverse complement.
TCGTAAAACCTGAAGACCTGAAAGTGGCGACTGAC
>CBHROW010000472.1:0-3347 GCA_966080355.1 uncultured Chryseosolibacter sp. | reverse complement strand
CTGGAGCTTGGTTGCTTTGTCGACACTCTTATTGATATTTTGTTGGGTCTGTGATTGCGATTTTGAGATTTGCGAAATCAGTTCATCATGACTCGGAATGAGGAAATTGTATGTAGCAGATCGGGTTGCTTTTCTTCCGTTCACGCCATCGTTGTCCCAAACCTCAAGATAATATTCAAGCTGATCGCCAGCCTGAAGATCCAGCGAATCGACAGACCAGTTGTAAAAGAAACTTTGCTGCAGCTGGTTGTGTGAAATATGGATCTTTACAGACTTGGTTAGTTTTTCTTTGCGATTTTCATCGGAGATCTTGAAGTGAAGGGAAAGTTGCGTGATCCCGTAGTCATCACCTATCGTTCCGCCCAGAATAATTCGCTCGTATAGAACCGAGTCTTTGTAGTTGCTCACCACGATCTGCGGAAATTGATCTTTGACAACATCAACCGCGTAAGCAATCTTATCCTTGTTTTTGCTTTTGTTATTTTCAAGTACGATCTCATACTGGTCAGGATTGCGGAAATTCTTGGTGAATGAGAACTGATCGCCTGACTTACCAAAACTGAGCGGATCCTGCTGTGACAAAAATTTAATTGACGCGCTTTCGGTATTGCTGGTATTCAACTTCCACCTCACCGTGGTTCCCTCCGGCACTTCGAGATTTCCTGCATTGATTATCTTTTCATTTTTGCGTTGGATATATCGCGGATATTCAAGTTCGACATTGAACTGAGTTAGTTCCGGACGGCTTGTCAAGTCGATATTATACGAGTCGGAGAAAAATCCTGCCGCCTCAACTTGAAACTCAAGGGGCTTTTGAATCCTTTCAATGACGTATGCGAATTTACCCTCACCGAGGTTCTCCATTTTGAACCGTTGGTTCTTTGCAACGATGTAGGCGCTTTCCGAAGTTGCCGTCCCTTCAAGTTTAACACGGATCGTGAAATCTTCGTTGTAAAATCCTTGAAGAGATTGATTTTCAAGAATGAACCTGAAAGGAGCTTCGGGTGTGTAATGGCGGTTGAAATGCACGATCCGGTCGGTGCTTTTGAAAAGAATACTGGCGTTGAAAAGGAGAATGATCAATACGATACCCAATGGAACCAGCAAAAACTTCAAATACTTTTTATTTTCCCGGATGTCGATAACCGACTCAAAGGAAATCGGCTCGAATTCACGCGTCTTCTGCTGCACGCTGGCAAAGGTCAGTGCGGAATTATTCGCGCGGTCTGATAGCTGAATAAGGTTGACAAGGCGGTCTTTCACATTCGGCATCGACTGGCCAATGATGCGAGCGGCTTCTTCCTCGTTCAGGCCTCTTCTTGCAACCCACCATTTGAACGGTTGATTTAAAAATCGATATCCGCAATATCCAGCCACCGCGAAGAATGCGAAGAAGATCAACAGGCGTGCCCACTCACCCAGCCACAACGAATGCTCGAGCAACGAAGCCAGCAAAAAATATCCGAGTAGCACGGAGGCGGTTAGAAGTGTACCGCGGATAAAAATATTGAGATAATACTTTCGCTGAAAAGATTTGATCTTTTCGTGAATGTTTGCTGCTCCTTCGCTCATCGTTCCAAACCTTTAGATAGAAAACGCACTAATTGTACTCAAAGTTGAGTGGACAACTAAGTTAACTTCTTCTGCGTGGGGAAACAAAGTAAACGGCCCACAAGTGGTCAACCCTCGCCACCACCGGCAGAAGGTCCTGTGTAAGTCCACTCATATTCCTGCTCGAAGTATTCGATCACATGCATCTTGAGGAGCTTTTCTTGTTCGAGCAGGTCAAAATGGGGGAGTTTTTTAACGAGATTCCAATGTGGCCACCCGTCTTTGTCATGTCCTTGCAATTCATAATAGCCAGACAAGCTTAGTACTTTACAGATGCCGATGTGAAGCAGGTCTTGTTTTTCTTCCTTCGAAAAATTAACGTTGCCCCTACCCAGCTCCTGAACCCCTATCAAAAAGAGGACACCGTTGAGATCTTTTGGTTTTTTGCCGATGAGATCTTTTAGATCTTCGAGCAACCCATTCCATTTTCTATCAAGCTCGAGGTCGCGCTTAAACATTTTGAAGCTCCTCCCAGTATTCAAATGCTCTTCTGAGGTGAGGAATAACAATCGTGCCACCGATCAGCGTAGCAACCCCCATGGCTTCGTTCACCTCGTTGGTTGTGAAGCCAACCTCCTTGCACTTTCCGAGATGATATCGAACACAGTCATCGCAACGCAAAACGAGTGAGCATGTAAGCCCAATCAGTTCTTTGGATTTAACATCGAGGTGGCCTTCCTGGTAGGCATTGGTATCCAGGTTGAAGATGCGTTTGATGATCAGGCTATCGGAGTCCATGATCTTTTCATTCATCTTGCTTCTATAGGCATTGAAATTATCGACTAAGCTCATGTGTCATTAACTAAGTTATGTGGTTATTGGTTCGTGGTGCAAATATACAATGGGCTGCAATCTGTGCACTACACGCCATATCGCCCCCTTGTTGACACCAATAGATTGAAGTCGGACCTGCCTGAGTTGGACCAAGGAGGTGGAATATTGAATGGAGACCAAAGCGCATACCATCAGGGTCAATTGCTTTGAAGTTCGCAGACAGATCGGAAAATTCATGTATGATTTCTGATGCACTTTCCGATTTCGTATCGCTGTTCTTTCCGCAGTACTGCCGCGGATGCCACGAGAGCTTGGTGAAAGGTGAAGACATCATTTGCACTAAGTGCATGCTGGAACTTCCGCGCTCAAACTACCATCTGCAAGTAGAGAATCCTTTTTACCTGAAATTCCGCGGGAGAATTCCTGTGCGGTTTGTGATGACGTTGTTCAAGTTCGTGAAGAAGGGAAAAGTGCAGCACCTGCTTCATGCTTTGAAGTATAAAAATCAACCGGAGATCGGCTCCATGCTCGGAAAAGTTTATGCTTCGGACCTCATCCGGTCCGGTTATCAGAACTCTTTTGATCTGATCGTGCCCGTTCCCCTTCATCCATCAAAGAAAAGAAAGCGCGGCTACAACCAAAGTGAAGAGTTTGCAAAGGGCCTTGGGGAAATTTTCAAAGTGCCTGCATCAGACCAATTTCTGATAAGGAATCAGGAAACTTCAACCCAAACAAGGAAGTCGCGGGTGGAGCGCTGGGCGAATGTGAGTGACGTTTTCTCTGTGCCTGATGAGGCTCAGGTTTCTCGTAAGCGAATTCTTTTGGTGGATGACGTAGTGACCACAGGAGCAACGCTCGAAGCCTGTGGACAAAAGTTGATCGAAGCCGGGTGTGGCGAACTCAGCATTGCCTGCATCGCATCAACCCAATAATCATAAAACAAAAAACCCCGGCTGGTCGGC
>CBHROW010000471.1:0-3348 GCA_966080355.1 uncultured Chryseosolibacter sp. | reverse complement strand
TTGAAACATCTCATGGTCCTTGACATAACCTGGATTGGCCGTAGTCAGCAACTTTTCCCCCGCAAAAATGCTATTAGCCCCTGCCATGAAGCACAAAGCTTGTTCTTCAAGCGACATACGAACTCTTCCCGCAGATAACCTGACCATGGCCCTCGGCATAATGATGCGGGCGGTTGCAATCATCCGAAGCATTTCCCAGACGGAAACTTTGAGCTGTTCTTCCAAAGGAGTTCCTTCAACCGGCACCAGTGCGTTTACAGGTACCGACTCAGGATGTTCCGGCAAGTTAGCCAGAGTATGGAGCATGCCGATGCGATCGTTCTCGTGTTCTCCCATGCCAATTATACCTCCGCTACATACCGAAATTTTTGCTTTGCGCACATTCTCCAATGTGTCAAGCCGATCAGAATAATTGCGGGTAGTGATGATCTCGTTGTAAAACTCTTCGCTGGTATCGAGGTTGTGATTGTATGCATAGAGTCCAGCATCTTTAAGCCTGGCGGCTTGATCGGGTGTTAGCATTCCCAGGGTGCAACAAACTTCCATGCCCATTGCATTCACACCTTTAACCATGTCGAGCACTTTATCGAAGTCGCGATTGTCGCGGACTTCGCGCCATGCGGCACCCATACAAAATCGCGTGCTGCCAGCGTCTTTCGCCTCTTTCGCTTTCTCTATCACTTCCTCGACCTCGAGAAGCTTGTGAACTTTCACGTTTGTGTGATATCGCGCAGCCTGCGGACAGTAAGCGCAATCTTCGGGGCATCCACCGGTTTTTACAGAAAGCAGTGTACAAACCTGAACTTCTCCAGCCTCGTGGAATTCACGATGAACAGAGGCAGCGCGATAGACCAAATCAAGTATTGATGAATGATAGATAGAGGCGATCTCATCACGCGTCCAGTTGTTCCGAATCGATGTCATGTATTGCTGAGGTCTAGTGGATTTTCAGTTCGAAGGGCAATATAGCCTGAATGCCCTGGTACTGTTTGATTTTTTTTGCCTGATCGTACCACGTTTTGAATTCACCTAACTCGGAATTGAGTCTCGAAGTTGCGGCATTTTCTTCGAGTTGGGTGATCAATTCTTCTAAGAATGGTCTTTGAATTGGGTAGAATCTCACTTTATAGTCTGCCGATATTCCGGCCTTATCTGCTGCAATTTTCACCGCATCGTCAAATCCGCCAAGTACATCAACCAACTGACGATCTTTCCCTTGATTGCCCGACCACACCCTGCCTGACGCGACTTTCAGAATGTCCGACTGCTCAACACTTCGTCCTTCAGCTGCTTTTGAAGTGAAGGTGTTGTAATGATCATCCAGATTTTTCTGAATGAATTTTTTCTCGGTGTCAGTCAATGGGCGGGTTACGGTATACGTATTTCCGAAATCTCCGGTGCGCACTTCGTCAAAAGTGATCCCCAGCTTATTATCGAGGAAACTGCTCATATCGAATATCATCCCGAAAATACCGATGGATCCGGTGATCGTGCTTGGCTGTGCAACAATGGTATCGCAGCCCATCGAAATATAATAGCCTCCTGAAGCCGCATAGTCACCCATGCTGGCAATCACTGGCTTTGATTTTTTCGCCATCTCCACTTCCCGCCATATCATGTCGGAGGAGCGGAATTCTCCACCTGGCGAGTTCACGCGAAGCACGATCGCTTTGATGTCGTCATCCTTGCGCGCTTTGCGGATCATCTCGACATAAGTATCGGCAGCGATGACATTCTCATTGTCGTTCGCCCCGGGCACGATCGGCCCTTCTGCAACAATGACCGCAATCTCGTTCTTCGAACTCTTATACGTGGAGAACGTCTTGCGATACTTGTGGTAGCGTACAAAAGAAATCTCCTGCTTCTCGTTCAACCCGATTTTTCTGCGTAGCATATTATCGAACTGATCCTTATACATCAGCGAGTCGATGAGTTTGAGTTCGATGGCATCGTGCGAATTTTTGACCAGCATCTGATCTGATATCCGTTCCAATTCTTCTTTTGAAATTTTTCGCGACTCAGAGATCTTGGTCAACATGTGATCGTAGATGCTATTGACTAACTCCTGGAGCTGTAAACGATTTTCATCGCTCATCTTCTCTTTAAGGAAAGGTTCGACTGCAGATTTAAATTCCCCGACACGGAATACTTGTGGTTTGATCTCGAGCTTGTCGAGTAACTTTTTATAAAAACCGATTTCGGCTGTAAGTCCGTTGAATTCAACTTCCCCTTCCGGATGCAGGTAGATCTTATCAGCTGCACTGGAAAGATAGTATGCACCTTCAGAAAGTACCTCATTGTATGCGATCACCCATTTGCCGCTGGATCTGAAATCGATGAGTGATTGACGAATTTCTTCAAGAGTCGAAAATCCTGTCATCGGATAACTCACTTCGAGGTAGATTCCCTCGATCTTGTTGTCTTCTTTTGCGTGCGCAATTGCCTGCTTGAGCTGGAGCAGGCCGATCTTGGGAATACGATTTCCAGCAAATCCTGCGAACGGATCGTCTTGCTGCAATTCGTTGATCTCCGCATCGAGCCTCAGATGAAGCACCGACTTGTCGGCAATGACGATCTCCTGATCTTTGCTGATGCTTCCGATGATCGTGCTAACAACAATTATGCAGAGCAGCGAAAAAAGGATCATCGCAACAAGTGCTCCCAAACACGATGACAAAAAAGCTCTTCCAAAACTCATAGCTCAAGATTTAAGGCAAAGTAAACAATAGGCAATTGAATAAAAAACTAAGTTTGTAAACGGCATTTGATGTGAACAACTCGGCATTTATTCTATTGGGATCTAACTTGGGCGACCGGGCTCACGCTTTGTTAGTCGCCCGACAAGAGGTGAGCATTACAGCTGGCGCGATTGTTCAGTTGTCTTCGATCTATGAGACTGCAGCCTGGGGTAACACGAGTCAGCCTGGATTTCTCAATCAGGTAATGGAAATTGAAACGTTGTTGAGTCCATCCGAGTTGATGTCTGAATTGCTGAGCATCGAAGAAAAGATGGGGCGTGTGCGAAGCGAGCGATGGGGACCTCGCGTAATCGATTTGGATATACTTTTTTATGGCGATATAGTCGTTCAAACCGAAACGCTTACCATTCCCCATCCCGCAATCCCGTCACGAAGATTTACCTTAGCACCACTCAACGAAATTGCACCAGGCCTTGTTCATCCAATATTGGGGACAACAGTTCGTGAGCTACTCTTTTCTTGCCAGGATGCCCTTGACGTCAAGCGGGTTTCCGAAATCTAAAATCTAAAATTACTAGTGTCCAGGGAAAGCTTACCAGAACTTCCAACATCATCACTTCTATTAAATCTTTTGTCGCTCCGGGGCCGC
>CBHROW010000470.1:0-3405 GCA_966080355.1 uncultured Chryseosolibacter sp. | reverse complement strand
AGCCAAAGATTACATCGCAGAAGCCGCCACCGCTTTCAGCTACTGATTGAAATTTCTCGGCTGAGATGTACTTCCCCCTCAGGATGCCATCGATATCGGTAAATGCAATTTTCGCTTTTCCTAAAGGATGTGATTTGACATAGTCGAGAATCTCCTTTTTATCTCGTTGCTTCATGCACGGAAGGTTTGAATCTTAGCCTGAATATAACAAAGCAGGTCGCGAGAAGAATTAAGTAAATCAAAAACAATTTGGGATTGAACCACGACATCGCCAAAAATGAAATTACGGCAATTATCAATGCGAAGGCTGGAAACGAAGGGAAAAATGGCGCATGGAATGGCCGGGGTAGACCCGGTTCATTTTTTCGAAGCCGGAAGAATGCAATCAGGGAAACTACATACATCGTAAGCGCTCCAAAAACCGAAAGCGTGATGATCTCGCCTGTTCTTCCTGTGAGCAAGGCAAAGATACCGATCGACATATTGATCAGTAGCGCGTTGGCCGGGGTTTGAAAACGCGGGTGCACTTTTCCGAGAAACGCTGGCGCAAATCTTACTCTGCCGAATTCAAAACTTGAACGCCCTGCAGCAAGAATAATTCCGTGAAAAGAAGCAACAAGTCCGAACAGGCCAACTGTTATTAACAAATGGTAAAGCCAATGTGAACTGTCCACGATCTGTGCAAGCGCTAATGGCAAAGGTGAATCAGAAGTCAATCCATCGCTTTTGTAAACGATGGCTTCCCATCCGGCAACACCAACAGAACCGGTAAAGGTTAAAATACAAAGCAATACCAGCGTGAAAATGGCAGATCCAAACCCCAACAAAATTGTGCGTTGCGGCTTCACGGCTTCTTCCGCAACATTGGCAACGCCTTCGATACCGAGAAAAAACCAGATTGCAAATGGTATCGATGAGAACACACCAGCCCAGCCATTTGGCATTGCATTAGCAGTCAGATTTTTCAATTCGACATGGGGCAGTGTAATGCCCGCGAATAAAAGTAATTCGCCCACCGCCAGCGAAGTGATCACCAATTCAAAAACTGCTGCTGCTTTCACGCCATAAACATTGAGTGCCGTGAAAAGAAAATACGCGAAAATAGCGATCGCTTCTATCGGAATGCCGGGAAAAAAAAGGTTGAAGTATGCACCAATGGCAAATGCAATTGCAGGAGGAGCGAAAATGAATTCTATACTCTGCGCGACTCCCGCAATGAAGCCGAAGTTATGACCCAGCGCTCTGGTGGCGTAGTCAAAAGCCCCGCCAGCTTTTGGAATAGCTGTGGCAAGTTCTGCATAACAAAAAGTGAAAGCAATGTAGAAAAGTATGATGACCGCTGTCGAGATGGCAAGCCCGAAAACGCCTCCTTCTGCCAGTCCAAGGTTCCAGCCGAAGTACATGCCGGAGATCACGTAGCCGACACCGAGCCCCCAGACCATGAGCGGTGATAACGTACGTTTGAGTTCTCCTGAAGGCACGAATGAATATAATGCTTTTGAGAGAATTTAACATTGAACAGATCGCTGAAGACCTATCATCCATTTCTTTGCTAACATCATCTGTAAACCCGCTGCCTTAACTACAGCGTTCAGCCGAATAGAATTCCGGCTTCAACGCCACCATGTTTGAATGGCAAACGCCCCAGACAAGGGACAAGTGGAATACCTTCATCGAACGTCTATATTCAAAAGAGCATTAAATCGCTACTACCACTCAAATAAGTGTGTCAAAAGCAACGCAACGGCTATGCGACTCGGGTACAAAAAAAATGCTACTTTGACCATCTTAACGCCATAACCACGATGACATCAACCAGATCTTTATTCACCATCTTAATTTTGACTTTTTTCACGAGTCAAGCTTTCTCGCAGGACATTTCGGTGATTCCGGCACCGGTATCCATTCAAAAGCAATCCGGAACATTTACCCTGAGCGGTTCGCCATCCATTTTCTATACCGAGAATGCCGCGGTTGTTGCACAGCACGCCTCACAACAATTGAGCGCAGCAACCGGTCTGAAGTTCGATCTGAAAAAAGGCGCGACAGGCAAAGGCATAACACTGGTACTCAATACGAAACCCGATGCTAAGCTTGGCAGCGAAGGCTATTCACTCAACTCAACTGCTGAAGGAATTACAATCCAGGCAAATTCTCCTTCCGGCCTATTCTATGGCGTTCAGACACTTCGTCAGCTTCTTCCAAAAGAATCCGCAGGCCGTGAGGCTGCTCCACATGAATGGAGCGTCCCTGCTGTTTCTATTGTCGACTATCCGAGGTTTGCATGGAGAGGAATCATGCTGGATGTGAGCCGTCACTTCTTTTCGAAAGAGTATGTTAAAAAATATATCGATGAACTTTCATCATTTAAGTTCAACAGGCTTCATCTTCACTTGACAGATGATAATGGCTGGCGTGTTGAGATTAAGAGTTTGCCGAAACTTACTCAGGTCGGAGCATGGCGCGTAGAGCGTACAGGTACATTTGGAAGTCATGATGCACCAAAACCCGGTGAGCCTGCAACCTACGGAGGATTTTACACACAAGACGATATTCGTGACCTTGTTCAATATGCAAAAGAGCGATTTATCGAAATCCTTCCGGAGATAGATGTGCCTGGTCACAGCATGGCCGCACTTGCCGCTTATCCCGAGTTGAGCGTGTCTAAAGATACTTCGGTTCGTGTAAACCCTGGAAGCAACTTCTCCACCTGGTTTGGTAATGGCAAATTTGAGATGCACATTGACAACACGTTGAATCCGACAGACGAGAAGGTCTATCAATTTCTCGATAAGGTCTTCACGGAGATCGCTCAGCTCTTTCCCTTCGAATACATTCACATGGGTGGAGACGAATGTTACAAAGGATATTGGGAGAAGGATCCGCAAGTTCAGGCCTTCATGAAAAAGAACAACATCAAAGACGGAGAAGAACTTCAAAGTTACTTCACGATGCGTGTGAACAAGATCATCGCTTCGAAGAAAAAGAAAATGATCGGTTGGGATGAGATCCTTGAAGGTGGAACGCCAACCGGTGCTGCGGTGATGAGCTGGCGCGGTGTGAAAGGTGGAGTGGAAGCTTCTCACAAGAAATTGCCTGTAGTCATGAGCCCGGCACCGATGCACTATCTCGACATGATGCAGGGCGATCCGTCCGTGGAAGCCAGGGTTTACGGCACATCACGCTTGAAAGATCTTTACGCCTTCGATATCCTCGCAGACGGAATCGACTCGACTTTCGTTCTCGGTGGGCAAGGTAATCTGTGGACGGAACAGATCATCAACCCGGCACAGGTTGAATACATGACTTATCCGCGTGCGTTAGCAATTGCCGAAACTGTTTGGACACCGAAGTCGAGAAAGAACTACGATGATTTCGAGGCTCGTGTTGAAAAACAATTCGAGC
>CBHROW010000469.1:0-3411 GCA_966080355.1 uncultured Chryseosolibacter sp. | reverse complement strand
TAGCGGAGTTCGATCGACTGGCGCAATGGCAATTGCCAGGAATAATATGATGAGTACTAAAAATCCAAGCAATCCGTAACCTAATGCGCGAAAGAATTTGCGGGCAGTCATTCTACGGCAATTTAAGAAATCCCGAACGAAGCTTGCGCTGGCTTATCCAAATGTCCGACTACCTTATAGTTCCAACCTCAGCCTTTTTTCTTGGCGTGAATTTCTTTTAAGGAATTAGCGCAACAAAAAGCACCGTGATTGAAAATTCTGCCACTTGCGGAGTGGCACAACCGCAGCACTTTCGCTTCGACCATTGCAAAAGACCGCAGCATTCGAAGATCCGTCATGCCGGATTTTCTTTCACGCTCCGAAGATGTCAAAGTGGTATCTAACAGGCCGTTGTACCGTTTATTTGATTCCCTTCGATCCTAATAACTGTTAGCTTTATAGCACCGATCTGCTTAATTTTACGTCTCATTCTACAAGCTATTCCTTAATATATATATGAGCGCAGAGACCATCAGTGCCGAAAAGAAAGAAAAATCTCAAAACCTCGCTGGCCACAAGGCTCCAGAACCCTATAAGCCAAAAAATAAAGTGCGGATCGTTACAGCCGCAAGCCTTTTCGATGGACATGATGCCGCCATCAATATTATGCGGAGGATCATCCAGGCGACTGGCTGTGAAGTGATCCATCTCGGTCACGACCGCAGCGTAGAAGAAGTCGTAAACACGGCAATCCAGGAAGACGCACAGGCGATTGCCATGACAAGCTACCAAGGTGGCCACAACGAATATTTCAAATACATGCATGACCTGCTCGAGGAAAAAGGCGCAGGACACATTAAAATCTTTGGTGGTGGCGGTGGTGTGATCTTACCCGAAGAGATCAAAGAACTGATGGACCATGGTGTGACACGGATTTACTCGCCTGACGATGGCCGCGCTATGGGGTTGCAGGGAATGATCAATGATCTCATCGAAAAGAGCGATACACCTACCGGAGAACATGTGAACGTTCAGGTAAAGGACCTCACACCCGAGAACCCACTTGCAATCGCACAATTGATATCTGCTGCCGAGAATTTTCATGATAATCACAAAAAGATCTTCGATGAAATAAAATCGAAAGCCGAAAAGTCAACCACTCCGGTGCTGGGAATTACAGGTACCGGGGGAGCAGGAAAGTCTTCCATGGTAGACGAGATCGTGCGGAGATTTCTTATCGACTTCAAAGAAAAACGCATCGGGATTATTTCGGTCGATCCCTCTAAGCGCAAGACCGGTGGCGCATTGCTGGGAGATCGCATTCGCATGAACGCCATCAATAACTCGCGCGTTTTCATGCGGTCGCTGGCCACACGTCAGAGCAACCTCGCGCTTTCTGCTTATGTCAAAGAAGCTGTGATGATCCTGAAGGCCGCAGGTTACGACCTCATCATACTCGAAACTTCCGGCATCGGACAAAGTGATACGGAAATTCTCGACCACAGTAATGTTTCACTTTATGTGATGACGCCAGAGTATGGCGCTGCAACCCAGCTCGAAAAGATCGACATGCTTGACTTCGCTGATGTCATCGCATTGAATAAATTCGACAAACGTGGTGCACTAGATGCTTTGCGCGATGTGAAAAAGCAATTCCAACGCAACCACCAGCTTTGGACGAGCAAGGTTGAAGACATGCCGGTGTTTGGAACGATTGCATCACAATTCAACGACCCGAATCAGCTCTACAAACAGCTGATGGATAAGATCGTAGAGAAAACAGGCGCAAACCTGAGATCTACTTTTCAGATCACAAAAGAAATGTCGGAGAAAGTGTTTGTGATCCCACCGAATCGCACCCGATACCTCAGCGAGATCTCTGAAAATAATCGCGGATACGATCAATGGGTGAATGCTCAAAAAGAAATCGCACAAAAGCTTTACGCGATAAGAAAATCGATCGACACATTGAAAGAATCGTCAATCGATGACAGAGACCGGTTGATCAAATCCCTTGAAGAGCAATACGAAAAATTGAAGCTGAACTTCGATCCAAAGAACTTGAAATTGATTGAAGCATGGGCCGAGAAAGTGAAAAAATACAAAGAGCCTGTTTTCAAATTCAAGGTGCGTGATAAAGAACTTGGAATCAAAACCCATTCGGAATCACTGTCACATTTGCAGATCCCAAAAGTTGCTTTACCGAAATATGAAGCATGGGGCGACCTGTTACAATGGTCTTTACAAGAAAACGTTCCCGGTGAATTTCCTTACACCGCGGGAATCTATCCTTTCAAACGTGAAGGTGAAGACCCCACACGGATGTTTGCCGGTGAAGGCGGGCCCGAACGGACCAACCGCAGATTCCATTATGTAAGTCTTGCAATGCCTGCGAAGCGCTTATCCACAGCTTTTGATTCCGTGACACTGTATGGAAATGACCCTGATTATCGCCCGGATATCTACGGAAAGATCGGAAACTCCGGGGTGAGTATTTGCTGTCTCGATGATGCAAAAAAACTTTACAGTGGATTTGACCTGGCTGATCCGAAGACTTCCGTTTCAATGACGATCAACGGTCCCGCTCCGATGCTGCTCGGGTATTTTATGAATGCAGCCATCGATCAGCAGTGCGAGATCTACATCAGGAAAAATGGGCTCGAGCAGGAAGTGAAAAAGAAGATTGCCGAGATCTATAAAAATCATGAAGGAGAGCATCCTTCATACCAAGGCTCGCTGCCTAAAGGAAACAATGGTCTCGGATTGATGCTTCTTGGCGTAACCGGTGATCAAGTACTGCCAAAAGAAGTTTACGAAAAGATCAAGACGGAAACGCTGTCACAAGTACGCGGAACGGTTCAAGCCGATATTCTAAAAGAAGATCAGGCGCAGAATACGTGCATCTTCTCCACGGAGTTCGCACTTCGTTTGATGGGCGATGTGCAGCAGTACTTCATCGACAAAGATGTTCGTAATTTTTATTCCGTTTCAATCTCAGGATACCACATTGCAGAAGCCGGAGCGAACCCGATCACGCAACTTGCCTTTACGCTCGCGAACGGTTTCACTTACGTGGAATACTATCTCAGCCGCGGCATGGACATCAATGACTTTGCTCCTAACCTGTCATTCTTCTTCAGCAATGGCATCGATCCCGAATATGCCGTCATCGGACGGGTAGCCCGAAGGTTGTGGGCAAAAGCGATGAAGAACAAGTATGGTGCAAACGCCCGCAGCCAGATGTTGAAATATCACATTCAGACTTCAGGCCGTTCGCTGCACGCACAAGAGATCGACTTCAATGACATTCGCACTACGTTGCAGGCCTTGTACGCAATCTACGACAACTGCAACTCGCTGCACACCAATGCCTACGATGAAGCCATCACCACGCCTACCGAGGAGTCTGTGCGCAGGGCGATGGCTATCCAG
>CBHROW010000468.1:0-3421 GCA_966080355.1 uncultured Chryseosolibacter sp. | reverse complement strand
TCAGGACATTAGACAATATCCTTACGTTTGCCAATCACCTTGGAATATTCAGTGAAGATGTCGGTCTCGATGGCTCTCAGTGGGGGAATTTTCCGCAAACCTATAGCCATGTCGGATTGATCAACGCTGTAATAAGGATATCGAAGAAACTTGATGTGCCGAATTATAAATGACACTTATATCGGAAGGGCCGCCAAAACGAAAAATAATGACACTGATTTGATCTCCGAACTAGCTTCCACGAAGCTTATCGAGAATGCGATTCAGTTCACTTGCTTCGGATTTGGTTATTTTTTTGAATGCGGTGAAAAATTCCGATTCGTCTTTGTCGATACTTTTTAATATTTGCAATCCCTTCTCTGTAATTGAAATATCGACCTGCCTGCGGTTGCTCTCGCAGATCTCACGATTCACCATTCCTTTCTGACGTAGCTTTTCTACAAGCCGCGTTGCGTTACTGCTCTTGTCGATCATTCTGCACGTGATGTCGGCCAGCATCATTTTCTTCGGGTGACTGCCTCGCAGAATTCTCAGCACGTTGAACTGTTCCGGTGTGATGTCAAAGCGCTTCAACCGAGACGAATTGATGTTGTGAAGCCAGCTGCCCGTGAAAAGAATGTTCACTGCAGCTTTTTCGTGTTCATTCACAAACCTGTCTTGTTGAATATCCTTCTCGAGCGACATATGTAAATGTAGTAACGAATATTGTATCTACAAGGTTCATGCGACATCGAGGAAGCGCGTGGGGCATTGGTGTCAGATCTTACCGAGGGCGATTTTCGGGATTTGATTGAACAACTGGTTGCGCAATTCGTTTGCTTCTTCCAGCGCTTTTCTTCCGGATGCCGTCAACATGAAAATTCGTTTGCGCCTGCCACCACGTTCGTTCGTGGGATCTCCCATTTGCGAAATGACAAGACCCTTTTCTTCAAGGCGCTTCAGCACCGCATGAACCGCGCTGATGTTCAAACTTCGACCTGTTTGCTTTTTGATCTCATCCATGACGGCTACGCCATAAGCCTCTTTGTAAAGAATGCCGACCGTCAGCAGCACGAGTTCTTCAAGTTCGCCAATGTATGTTCCTTTCATGTTATTCGTTCTTTAAAACTTCAGCCGGATTTGAGTGAGCCGACTTCAGCCCCTGGTAAAAAATAGTGACAAAGGCAATGAACATCGCGGCAAGCGCGGCCATCAGAAATAACCCAGGATTGATGTCTACCTGATATGCAAATTCCGCCAACCACTTCTTCATCAAAAAGTACGCGAGCGGAAACGCAATAACGGTGGCCATCAGCATGAGAACGCCAAACCGTTGTGAGAACAAAATAAAAATTTGCGAATCGGAACTCCCAAGCACTTTGCGGATACTCATTTCTTTTTTGCGCTGCTCTGCGGTGTAAGTAGATAATCCAAACAACCCGAGACACGCAACGAAAATTGAAAGGCCTGCGAAGATCAGTGTGATCGTGCTCATTTTGTTTTCGGATTTATAAAGATTCTCGAGGTTGTGCTCGAGGAAAAAATATTCGAACGGCCAGCCTGGCATCTGCTTTTTCCATTCTTCTCGCAGGTATTCAATGGTTCCGCTCATATTGTCACCGTTGATCCTGATGGCCATATACTTAATGAAAAGATTGAAAGCATCGTCTCTGAGATTCAGGTCAAGTACCAATGGGCGAATCGGCTGGTGCCTTGAAGTGAAATTAAAATCCTTCACAACGCCAACAATTCTTCGGTTGGGACGACCGCCAAAAGTTTTGCCGATAGCCTCTTCGTTAGACTTCCAGCCTTGCTGTTTCACAAACGTTTCGTTGACGATCAGCGCAAGACTGTCATCCGTGTTGACATTCTCGGAATAATTTCTTCCAGCGACCAGTGGAATATTGAATGTCTCGATGAAATGATGACGAATATTAAGTCGCGGGAACGGTTTCGATTCTGTATAACCTTCAAACACATAACTTCCGATTTGGTGCTTCGATCCGAGTATCTCCTCGAGCGCTGTGACCTGTGCAACATTCGGATTGCGCAGAAATTCATTTCTCAATGTTTCATAATTCTTTGCGATGGGCGATCGTGAAACGGGAACCATCAGCACGTTGTCGCGTGTGAATCCCGTGTTTTTGGATTGCAGCATGGTCAGCTGGTCGATGGCCACTCCTGTACCGATGAGTAACACGATCGAAAGTGCGAATTGCAGCACAACCAACGCTTTGCGGAAACCGGATCCGCGTTCAAAAGTGGTTGAACTCTTCAGCGCGGTGATGGGTTTAAATGCGGAAAGTATGAATGCGGGATAAACCCCTGCCAGAATGCCTACAGCAAACGGCATAACTACGATCAGCGTCAAGTAAAAATTTTCTGCCAGAGTGAGAATGGAGATCTGTTTTTCTGAAAATGAGTTGAACAAGGGGAGTGAAAAGACAACAAACGCCAGGGCGATGATCATTGCCAATCCACTCAGCATGATCGACTCGAATAGAAATTGCCCGATCAATTGAGACCGCGCACTGCCGAGTGTTTTTCGCATGCCCACTTCCTTCGCACGACTAACGGCACGTGCAGTGCTCAGGTTAATGAAGTTGATGCACGCAATAAGCAACACGAAAAACGCTATCGATGCAAAAACATAAACCGTGGTGATGCTGCTGTTGGGCTGGATCTCATAATCCATATTCGACTTTAAATGGATGTCCGTCAATGGGAACAACTCCAGTGTGACATCGTTCTTAATGAAGTCTGGAAAATATTTCTGAACAAATACGGGCATTGCAGCCTGAAGCATTGGCGCGTCTGATCGATCGTTCAAGAGCAGGTATGTCCAGCACGGATTCCAATACCAGCCCTTTGGTATATTTCCATTGTAGAATTCGTGAAGAGTTTCAAAAGATACCAGGAAGTCGAATTGAAAATGTGTATTCAGAGGGACATCTTTCAAAATACCGGTAACCATCACGTTGGTAGTTCCCTGTAACCGCAGGAATTTTCCCATCGGATTTTCATCGCCAAAATATTTTCGCGCGGTGCTCTCGGTGAGTACAACGGAGTGGGTATTTGCCAACGCAGTTTGTTTGTCACCTTCCAGCAGCGGAAAATCGAATACATCGAATATCGTGGAGTCGGTAAAGAATAATTTTGATTCGTTGAACTCTTTGGTGTTGTCTGTTGTGGCTACTGCCAGCGTGGGCGCCTGGAAGTTGAAAAATCGAACCGTGCTCACCACTTGTCCGCTATAGTCGTTCTTCAACGCTTCGGCTACCGGAAAGGGTTGACTGGACGATCGTTCTCCGATTCCATCAGCCTGAAAGATCTCATGAATGCGATAGATCCTGTCCGCCTTGCTATGCATTTTGTCGAAGCTCTTTTCGTCACGGATATAAAGTGTGATGAGCATGAAACATGCTATCCCGATCGCAAGGCC
>CBHROW010000467.1:0-3454 GCA_966080355.1 uncultured Chryseosolibacter sp. | reverse complement strand
CGATGGATATGGCCGAGCTGATGATCATATCCCAAACTCTTTGCGACATAGGGGGTGGCTTTCTGATGTGAAGTTAGTGGTTGTTTTTGAAACGATGAATTCCGTTTCTGCACCGAATGTAAAAGGCAATTGCAGAGATGGAACGCAGGTTGTCGGTCATTATCGGGTATTCATCGCTTGTTTTTCGCGAACCCGCAGCGCTTCGGTAGTCCTTTGCCACACTTCGATCTGTATTCCACCCATTTCGCTGTTTTTGATGCATCAAGGGCATTTTTTTACCCGTATTTTCGAACAAACATCCGGCTATGAGAACAGTTTTTTTTGCGTTTTTGATGACCATCGGATTCATCGCTGATGCCCAGACATTCACCAGCCTTGACGAGTTTTTGGCACATTCAAAAAAGAATAATCCAGCGTTGAAGGCGGAAGGTCTCAATCGTCAGATCAGTGAACAACGATTGAAATCTGCATGGTCTTTACTTCTTCCTCAAGTTCGCGCTTTCGGAAACATCGATAACAACGTGAGCCTTCCTGTTCAGCTCGTGCCCGCACAATTTCTTGGTGGCCCTGAAGGAACCTACGCCAAAGTTCAGTTCGGAACCCAGTTCTCATCAACCTACGGTGCCGAGGCCACATTGTCATTGGTCAACGCTTCGAACTGGAAAAACATTCGAACATCGGCACTGGCACAAGAAGCCGCGATGTTTCAATACCAGGACCGCGAACTCAATCTTATTGAACAAATTATTGCAGCATATTATTTCGCATTGCTAAGCCGTGAGGCCATCGCGCTCAATACTGAATTGTTACACGCAGCAGATAGTCTCCTTTCAGCTGCCGCTTCACGCCTCCAAAACGGCCTGATCGAAACGCTTGAATATAATCGCGTAAAAGCGCTTTACCTGGAAACGTCCCAGCAATTGAAAGAAAGTCACGGTGCCTATGAAAAAAACATCAACAGCCTGAAAGCATTTGCTAACATCCCTGCGAAAGATAGCCTTGTGCTCACGGAAAATATCGCGCTGGCGGCAAAAGAACCTGCGCCTTCAAAATTGAATATTTCTTGGCAACAATTACCGCGCTTTCGGATGCTGACTGCGCGTGCCGATCAAAGCGAGGCAGAGTTGTCAAAGCAACGCATGAAAGCCCTTCCGGAATTTTCGCTCTTCGCCCGCTACTCACGGCAGGCATTCAATAACGAGTTCAAAATACTTTCGTCAGGTCAACAATGGTTCGATGTAGGCGTGATTGGCGTGCGGGCAGAGTGGAATCTATTTTCGGGATTCAATCGCCAATCAACTATTCGTCAGTCTGCACTTCAGCTATCTTCATCACGATTTGAACTTGAAAACTACACGCGCCTTGCTGAGAAAGAGCTTGACGAGCTACGTATCAATCATGAAGTTGCCGCTCAGGGATTGCATGAGTTCAGCGAGCACTATGCGTTGAATATGGTCAACCATCGTATTGCGGGTGAGAAATATAAGGAGGGTGTTTATTCGATCGATCAATACGTGACGATCTACCAGGAGATGGTGCGATCACAAAACCAATACTTAAACAAGCTGGCCAGCTACCTGGTCTATGAATCGATGGTCCAATCCAGAAATATGCTCAAGTGACTATGAAAACAATTCGCGATATCCGATTTCTTAAAACATTCACGCTGCTGTCAGTTCCTATTATACTGATGTCGTGTGGAGGAAAAGACGACAATACAAAACCGGTGATCAAGCCGTTGATGGAGGCCGTGTATGCTTCGGGGTTTGTTGTATCGAAAGATGAGTACCAGATCTTCACGCAGGTTGAAGGTTATGTTGCCGACAAACTTGTAGAAGAAGGTGACGCAGTTAAAAAAGGTGAACCACTTTACGTCATCGAATCCGGTCAGCAATCCGCACGTTATACGATCGCGCGTGAAACATTCGAGCTTGCATCGAAAAATTTTCGTGACGACTCTCCGGTCTTGCGTGAGCTCAAGGCAGCACTTGAAACCAGCCGCACAAAGTTGAAGTATGACTCGGCAAACTATGTGCGCTACAGCAACCTGTTGAAGAGCAATGCTACGTCTCAAGGTGAGTACGATCGGGTCAGGCTTCTTTTTGAGAATTCACAAAATGATTACCTGCTGCAGAAGAGTCGGTACGAAAAAACGCACAACCAACTTCAGCTCGATCTTCAAAACGCGAAATCGCAACTCGCCATTGCAAGCGATGAATCCGGGCGTTACACGGTGCGAAGCGAAGTGGATGGCCTGGTGTTCTCTGCAACAAAAGAGAAGGGTGAATTGGTGAGGCGAAGTGAGCCGCTTGCCATTGTGGGCAAAAAAGATGCGTATTACCTGCAGCTGAATATTGACGAGCTCGACATTCAACGGGTGAAGGAAGGTCAGGAGGTATTGGTGAAAGTAGATGCTTATCCGAACAGGATCTTTAAAGCGGAGGTATCGAAAGTTTATCCGATGGTAGATCGCAGGCAACAATCCGTTCGAACAGATGCTGAATTGAAGGAAGCGCTTCCGGGTTGGTTCAGCGGACTTGCACTTGAGGCCAACATCGTGATCAACAAGAAAGATCAGGCGTTGGTGATCCCGAAAAATAAACTCCTTCCTGGCGATTCCGTGGTGATCGAAACGAAAGATGGTCCGAAGAAAGTCAAGGTGAAGAAAGGTGTTGAGACTTTGGACGAAGTGGAAATTGTCGAAGGACTTGATACAAGCAAGTTGCTGGTTGACGTAAAAGATTAACGTATGATCCTCGTTGCTGAAATTGCAAAAACACATCTCATCAGCAAGCCCAAGCAAACTATTGTGGCAATGATGGGTGTAACATTCGGTATCGGTATGTTCATTGCCATGGTGAGCCTCATGACAGGCCTGAACAACTTCACCGAAGAGTTGACGATGACTTCATCTCCTGACATACACATCTATCACGATGTTACGGAAGGGCGACCATCGATCATCGAGCAGGTGAACCATGGGGGAATGAACATGATCCATCACCAGAAGCCGAAGAACGAAACGTCCAAGCTTCGCAATGCTCTTCAGATTGCCGAGCAGATTCGAAAAGACAATCGTGTGAAAGGCGTGGCGCCCTCGATATCATCGCAGGTATTTTACAACTACGGCCCCGTACAGCTGAGCGGAATAATTCTTGGAGTCGATATCCTTGAAGAAGACAAGTTGTTCGGACTGAGAGAGAAAATGAAATCCGGAAAGATTGAAGATCTCAAAGCCAATCACGATGGGATAATCATGGGGAAAGGCCTTGCGCGAAAGCTCAATGTGAAAAACGGTGATCGCGTGGTGATGACAACTCCGCAAGGCTATACGATGACGTTGAAAGTAGTTGGGATTTTTCAGATGGGGATCGGCACCGTAGATAATGTGCGGAGCTATGCGAACATCTCGACCGTTCAAACTATCCTTCAGCAAGATCACTTTTACGTAACG
>CBHROW010000466.1:0-3461 GCA_966080355.1 uncultured Chryseosolibacter sp. | reverse complement strand
CGAGATCCCTGACAGCATCTTGAACCGCGAAATATTGATTGTCGGCCGGATCGCTCAAGGTGCCGCGGGTGTGCGGCCCGGATACTCGGGATATGCCGGAGATCAAATCGGAAATACCATCGTTCGCTTTGAAAAAGGCCCGGGTCACAAGTTATTCCTGCGGAGAATAACCTACCAGGAAAATGCCGGTGATACTTCATTAGCAATGTACGATGCGGTGGTCCGTTCGAATCTTCAGCCGCTTATTGCTTCTTTTGGAATTGGCGCTTATTCACCCAACGGTAAGGCTAGTGTGATCGAGGTGACCGATTACCTCAATGGTGACAACGATGTGTTATTTTTCAATTCCGGGACCCGGAAGTCGATGCATGTCGGTGGTTTGCTGCGAAACATGTGCTATATCAAGGATGTAAACGCGTTTGCGCAAAATGTAGAGATACGAACGATCAAAACCTATTCACAGACCTCATCCGGAGAGCCATTTACGCTCGAGCTGAATACTTCCATGGTCCTTCTGCCCAAAGTTCCGATGCGCAAGAGATATGCTGACAGAAGGATCGGATATTTTGCGGAACGTTACACTGACTACAATGCGAACCCTCAGGGTGTGAAGGTCGTTAATTACATCAAACGGTACAGGCTCGAGCCCAAGCCTGAGGATGTTGAACGTTATAAGCGCGGTGAGCTGGTTGAACCTGAGAAGCCCATTGTGTATTACATCGACCCCGCAACTCCGAAGAAATGGATTCCATATTTGATTCAGGGCGTTGAGGACTGGCAAAAAGCATTTGAGCGTGCAGGATTCAAGCATGCAATTCAGGCGAAGCTGGCACCAACCCCGGAACAAAATCCATCGTGGAGTCTTGAAGATTCGCAGCACTCTGCGATCGTGTACAAGCCGTCTTCCATCGCTAACGCAGCCGGGCCTGTGATCACCGATCCGCGAAGTGGCGAGATACTAGAAAGCCATATCAACTGGTACCACAACCTCATGTCGATTTTGCGCAATTGGTATTTTGTGCAGTGTGCGCCCGTTGATACTGCAGCACAGAAAATGCGATTCAATGACGAGCTCATGGGGCAACTCATTCGCTCGGTAGCAGCGCACGAGGTTGGGCACTCTCTTGGGTTGACACATAATTTCGGAGCAAGTTCAACGGTGCCGGTAGAAAAACTTCGCGATCGGCACTGGCTTGAAGAGCATGGCCATACACCTTCGATCATGGACTACGCTCGTTTCAACTACGTGGCGCAGCCGGAAGACAGCGTGAGCGAGCGAGGACTTATTTCGCGCATCGGGGAGTATGACCTCTGGGCCATCGAGTGGGGATATCGTTGGTACCCCGATCTAAAAACACCTGAAGATGAGTTACCTGTTCTAAACAAGTGGGTTGCCCAGCAGCAAGACAATCGGAGCTTGTGGTACGGTGCCGAAAACAATTCTGACGATCCGCGCACCCAAACGGAAGACCTCGGCAACAACGCTATGCTTGCAGGCGAATATGGCATCAGGAATCTCAAGCGCGTGATGCATAATCTGTTGACATGGACCTATCAGGAAGGCGATGGGTATAAAAATCTTACTGACCTCTATAATTCTGTCAACGAACAGTTCGACTACTACCTCGGGCATGTGCTGACGAACATTGGCGGTATTTATGAGACGCCAAAATCTCCCGAGCAGGGTGGTCCGGTGTTCAAAATGGTGCCCGTAACCGTGCAAAAGGAAGCCATGAAATTTCTGAAGGAACAAGTGTTCGCCACGCCAACGTGGTTGCTCGACACTGCCGTGCTTGCCAGGGTTGGAGAATCACCTACACAGACCGTTGCGAAGTCGCAGGACATGGTACTATCGCATTTGCTGAGCGCGGGCACCTTGAGCAAGCTCGCTGTGAACGAAGCCATGTACGGTACCGGTGCATATTCATTGATCGATTATTTCAACGATATAGACGATGCACTATGGACCGAACTACAGTCGAACAGTCCTGTTGATATTTATCGAAGAAATCTCCAACGCTCATACATCGACCGGTTGGTAGAGCTTTCGAATAAATCAGGCAAGGATTATCGCGATGTCGCACCTATTGTGAAAGTCAAGCTCGATGAAATTCGAACGATGGTGAAAAAAGCGATGACTAAAACTAAAGATCCGGTAACGCAATATCACTTGAAGTTCATTTACGAGAAGCTGGAAGATCAGGGTAGATAGCGAGTTCGTTCTTTCGGAAGAAATACGTCTAGAGAAAACCACGAGCAAATCGGTCATCGGACTATAATTTCTCCACTACAGCCTGGAGTCGGTCATAACTTGAATAATCAGCCCGAAGCTCAAGACTCAGCGCCTGAAGCTAATTCAAGTCAATGTGATAAACATCCCTTTCATTCCTCGAGATATTTTCAATGAAGAATCCTCCCGGTTGTGAGATCTCTTCAACAAGATCAAAGGATTGGCAGGAGCGCGGAAGACCGGAGAAGATGAGCAGGAAATTGTATGTTTTGTTGTCGGGTATTTGCGTCCATGTTGGCGCTACGCTGATGTTCTCGGCATGAACAAGCTGCGAACGCGAACCCGAAGCGCGATCGATAAGAAATGTTGTTTTCCAGATCCTGATCAGCATGTCTTTAAATGAATTGTGAAAGTAGCAGTGAACATACACGAAAGAATCTTCGAGCACCGCGGTGTCAGTTGCTGTGACGGTGTCAGTTTCAACCTCAGGTTTTTCTTTGGCGGGCGGCTGCGGATATCGCAGTAATATGGAACTCGCACAGTTCATAGCATCACAAAATACGGGAAATAATCCTGGCGAATCATTCTAATTTTTCCTGCAGCTCGTAGCCCGGACGAAATTTTACGACTCGTTTCGCCTTGACACGAATTGCTTCGCCCGTTGCAGGGTTCCTGCTTCTTCGCGCCTTCCTTCGGACAACCGTAAAAGTTCCGAATCCCTGAAGTGTAACGCGTTTCCCTTTTTTCAAATAGTTCTGGATCTCTTCCAACATGGCTTCGATCGCTTTTGTCGCCTGACGCTTGTTGATCCCGGCAGCCGCGGCCATCTGATTGACAAGTTGAGCTTTGTTCATGATGCGTTTTTATCCTGGCAAATATAGGTGGTTGAAGCCAGTGCTCTACCAAGGCGTCAATAGTCATTGATGATTGATTAATTGGCTTTCGGTAATTGGTCAGTGGTAGGACATTGATCCTTGATATTTGGAAGTCGAAAGCTCCAAGGTTCGGAACTACTTCAACTTACGGATAGGTGACAATAGCCTGCGGATCACTGCACTGCATTCCCCTTGGCCATCAACGCGCGGCATCCAAATAATTATTGTCTTTGAGAAATGTTATTTCAACTTCTCTTGCATTCCTTAGAGAAACTATCTTCCTTTGTCTTATTATGAACACAGCAACTATGTACGGCATTCAAAACCTTTGCAGCGAGAAGTTCGCAGTGAAGCGC
>CBHROW010000465.1:0-3494 GCA_966080355.1 uncultured Chryseosolibacter sp. | reverse complement strand
GTACCTAACTTTTTTTGCAAGTCATTTTCATGCGTGCTTTTCAATCAATACAGCAAATAATTGTTCTCAATTCGCTGGCATATCTGCTCACCTGCATTCGGTATTTCTTCATTGGCACATCGGCATATTGACCCATTGGCACATTTGCATTTTTTACTATATTTGTTCTACAGATGTTGAAATAATAAAAATGGCGCGATTTTACCTTGGGGAATTGGAAGAGCTGGTATTGTTAATGGTTTCGTTATTAAATAAACGGGCTTATGGTGTTCTTGTGGTTGAAGAGCTTCAGAAACAAGCGGGCCGTGAAGTGACGATCAGTGCAGTGCATGCTGTTTTGCATCGGCTGGAGGAAAAAGGGTTTGTCAGGTCGGTGATGGGTGGCGCTTCCGCGGAAAGAGGCGGACGCAGTAAACGTATCTTCGAGATCACCGCCTATGGCCAGCAAGTGATCGAGGAACTTCGCGATACGCGAAATCTCATTTGGAATCTGATCAAAACATCTCACGCATGAGCGCCCAACCTCCACGGTGGATCAACCGCATGATCGAGCAGCTTGCACCAGAGCATTTTCGCGATGAGATCCTCGGTGACTTACACGAAATGTTCAGACAAGATTGTCATTCGAATAATGAAACCTTCGCCAAAAGACGTTACGTGATAAATGGCTTTGGCTTTCTTTTTAAAAGTTTTTTCTGGAAACGTTCAACTCAACCTATTGCATCGCCTATGATCAGCAGCTACTTCAAAATGGCCCGCAGAAGCTTGATGGCCTACAAAGGAACCACGTTTATCAACCTTACCGGACTGGTGATCGGAATTGCTTCCGCCCTCGCCATTTTCACCGTCATCCGTTTCGAACTGAGCTTCGATCGCTTTCATACCGATGCTGCGAATACATACCGGCTGGTGCGGGTCAGTGGAGCGGATATGTCTGAGTACAGGATCGGAATTTCATATCCGGTTCCCGTTGCATTAAAAGCTGAAGTTCCGTCACTCAAAAAAATTACATCACTCGAATATTTCGGTGGGGCGAATGTAGAAGTGCTCGATGCATCCGGCAGCACCATCAAACGATTCAGAGAGGAATCGGGGATGGCCCTGGTATCCTCAAACTTTTTCGATGTATTCGATTTTCACGGAACCAATTTCAAATGGCTTGCAGGAAATCCTGAGAAAGCATTGATCGAACCATTCAGTATGGTGCTCACGCGATCGCTGGCAAAGAAATATTTTGGCGATGCAAATCCGATTGGGCAAACGTTGAAGCTGCAACATCGCCAAGATTGCAAAGTCACTGGCGTTATTGAAGATTTTCCTCCCAACACCGATTTTCCACTGACAGCTTTGTTCGCCTATTCCTCATTGGAAAAACTTGCCGGAACAGAACGATTGAATGATTGGGTATCGGTTAACGACTCGCACAACACGTACATCGTGCTCGATCCATCCACGTCCGCAAAGGATATTGAAGCGCGGATCGCGAAGGTCCATGCCGCTCACACCTCCAAGGAGCTTTCCGACAACAGACATTATCTCCTCCAAAAACTTTCCGAGGTGCACCACGATCCAAAGTTCGGAGCACTTTCGGGCCGCACGATCACAAAGGAAACCATTCTCGCACTTTCTTTGATCGCGTTGTTTTTGTTGTTGACCGCCAGTATCAACTATATCAATCTTTCAACTGCACAATCGGCCCTACGCGCTAAAGAGATCGGGCTTCGAAAAGTATTGGGAAGTAATCGCAGCCAGGTTGCAGGACAATATTTCGCTGAGACATTGGTTATGGTGTTTGCAGCAACATTGCTGGGTGTTGTGCTTTGCGAGTTGATGCTCATCAAACTCCAAACCCTGTTGAACCTCGGTGGAACTTATCTCAACCTGACCGATCCTGTTGTGATCATCACGCTTGTTGCCGTTGTCATTTTACTGACCCTCATCTCAGGTTTCTATCCATCGGCCGTGCTCTCACGATTCAACCCGGTGACTGCTCTGAAAAATAAATTCAGCACCGAGCGTATCGGTAGTTTCAGCATGCGCAAAGTACTGGTTGTCGCCCAGTTTACGATTACACAGATCCTTGTCGCCAGCACTTTCTTTGTTCTCAGTCAGATGAATTACTTCAGAAATGTGAACATGGGTTTTGTGCGCGAAGGCATTCTTACCATGCGGATGCCACAGCAAGATCCACACCTGTTGACCCAACTTGAAAACAAGCTGCGCTCGGAATCGTTTGTCGACAACGTAAGCTTCAGCTACACGTTGCCAGGTGGCGTGAGACGAAACGGTACCTACCAGGATATTGGAAAACCCGAAGCTTCGTCCATGCACGACTACCAGGTATTTGAATATGTTTCAATTGACGATCAATTCCTCAAGCTTTATGAGATCCCGTTGGTCGCAGGACGGAACCTTGATCTCCACGACACGGTCGGAAACATTCTCATCAACAGAACGCTGGCAAAAAATCTTCAGCTCGGAACCCCGGAGCAATGTATCGGACAAAAATTAAAAATGGGCGATCAGCAACTCGTAACAGTTGTGGGTGTGGTCGAGGATTACTACTCCGACAGCATGAAATCGGGTGTCGGAAATATTGTGATGATGGTGCGCCCCCGCAACTATTCGATCGCAAGCATTCGATTCGTCATGGATAAAGACCACACAGCGCTCATCGATATGGTGAAGCGTGTGGAGAAATTATGGAGCGAAACTTTTCCGGAATATATGTTCAGCTACATTTTCCTGGACGAAAACATCGATGCTTATTACAAGCAGGAAGAAAAATACGCAAACCTGTTCCTGATATTTTCCTTCATATTCGTAGCTATCGGTTGCCTCGGACTCTACGGACTCGTAACCTTTGTGATCAATCGGAAGGGTAAGGAAGTCGCCATTCGCAAAGTACTCGGAGCCACAATAAAAAACATTGTGTTGATGTTTGCGAGGGAATATGTTTTATTGATCATGATCTCTTTTGCGCTGGCAGTTCCCGTAGCCTATTACATGGTTGATAACTGGCTCACGAATTTTCAAAACCACATTCCACTTCACTGGTACTTATTCATCGTTCCGGGAGCCAGCGTACTGGTGATGGCGTTGATTGTTATCGTCACGAAGTCGATGCGTGCAGCAGTTGCAAATCCAGTCGATAAATTGAAGTACGAGTAGACGGGTTAGCAAAGTGACGCAGTGGCTTTCCGCAGCATAACTTGTAGTGTCAGGTACGATTGGGGAACGGCTCGGGGCTTCGAGCTTCGTTCGACTATTTCTTTTCACCGCGGAGGCGCGGAGGGCGCTGAGTTTTCGCAGAGGAATCTTGATGTGTTTGCGGCTCATCGTCCATTTCATTGATTTGAGTGAGCAAATGCACGGACCATAACTACGTGCGCCTTTTGAGTGTGCAAGAGGACACGATGCGCTCGCTTTCGCTCGCTGAGAGTTACGGGAATGGCTCGGAGGTTCGAGCTTCGTTCGACTATTCTTTTCACCGC
>CBHROW010000464.1:0-3508 GCA_966080355.1 uncultured Chryseosolibacter sp. | reverse complement strand
AAGGTGGTTTATACATACAATGAAGCCGACCGGGTCATCCGGGAAGAATATTTCTCCGGAACTGTGCTGACCACAATTATCGAAAATGAATTTAACAATTCCGGCCAGGTTGTGAAGCGTCAGCATAGTAAGGTCTCTAATCAAGTAGCTACCAAAGATTATTACAATCTATTGGAATATCCCTCCAGCGATTCGAGGAATGTTTCGCGCAATAGAAAATACAGCCAGGATGGAGCGCTTATTTCTACAGTCGAGTCAACGTATGACGACAAAAAGAATCCCTTTCAAAGCGCGGGATCAAACGGCCAGCATAAAAATAATCTCACTAAGCGAACCACAACCATAGGTGATTCGATAAAAGTAGACACCTTCAAATATCAATACGCTGATTCGGGCTATCCGACCAAACTCACTTACATTGACAACGCTGGTGCTGTTGGATATACGGAGACATATACCTACAACTGCAGGTGATTTTTGAGTCAGAAATCTGGTTGATTATTTCTTCGGTGTCAACCAATTGCTTCTCGGCTTGTCGACATCATCCCAGTTCCAATGTTTCTCGATGTTGTAGTTGTAAGACTTGCGATTTTGAATGTCAAGTATGCCGAGATTTTTGAGATTCGCGATCGGCTCGACATCTCCATCCTGAATTCCTGCAGTCATCCCGTAGATCGAAAGCGCCTTGAGTTTAACAAGGCCACCGATCGGCTTGATCGAGTTCACTTTTCCGGCTTCAATCACCAGTACTTCCAGGTCTTTAAGATTTTGCAAAAACGAAATGTCACCGATATCCTTGTACTCATTGATGTGCAGTCGCTTTAACGCAAGTAGTGTGCTTATCGGTTCGAAGGAAACAACCTTCTTGCAATTTGCTAATTCAAGCCATTCGAGTTGTGTCAGGCTCGAGAGGAAATCAAGCTTGGTGAGATTCGCATTTGCGATCGAGAGTTTCTTAAGATTGATCAGTTTACCTAACTCATGACGGTCGCCAAATTTCAATTCGTTGATGTAAAGGTCTTCCAGAGACACACATTGATACAATGTATCGTTTTGTTTGTTACCGTAAGTAAAAAGCTTTCTGAGATTAACGAGCTTCGCGAAATCAATTGAATAAGCATCGGGCGCATCCACGGTTAACTCCGTCAACTCGATCTGCGACTCGATGGCACCGATACCGCGGCTGTGCGAGTCAAGAATATGGATTTCTTTGACTTTGGGTATCGATGCCAGGAACGAATAGTCGTCACATGACCACTTGAACTCGGAATTCAGGAATAAAGCACCAACGCTCTCGCTCTCTATGACCTTCGCAAAACTGTCTTTCCATTTTGACTTGACGACCATTCCCTTGTAAGGGAGTTTCGCCTTGTCGTATGGATTCTCTTTTACAATCTTATAGTTGATGCCAAACATAATCTAGTTGCTTCCTTCCGGTGGCTTGATCTTATGCTTCTCCCAATTACTCTTCTTGATCTCGTTGCGTTTGTTATCCAGCTTGCTCACGCCACCTTTTTTGTTCATGGCTTTTTGTTCTGCAATCGCCCCGGCCTTCGGTTTCTTCGTATTGTATCTGCCGATGATCTTGGCCTGACTTCGATCCCGTCCGTCTGCTGAGAATTTCTTTCTCACGCTCCACTTGTCGCTTCTTCCGATATACGGCTTGCCCGACTTGGTGAACTTACCAGGTACTTCATAAATAACGCCCTTTTTGGTAAGCTTATCAAACAGCTTTTTGATGCCGCCACCGGTGATGATGGATCCCGTCAGGTTACCGAGGTCTTCACCGACAGAGTACATCTGCTCATCGGTTGCATTACCCGCAAAGACTGCAGCATAGGTCTCCGCTTTGTCGGCAACGATCTGTTTGATCGACCCCATCGGATCGTCAATAAGTGTTTTGATCGCATCGATCGTCTGCTGTCTGAATTCAGAATCGGTCGCGAGATCCCACGCAAATCCAACCGCACCGATCGGAGAAGCATCTGCAAGTCCATCAAGGAATCCGGCTGCGAAAGGATTCAGCTCAAAGCCTGCTTTCTTCAATATCTCCGAAGGCTTCGGATATTGACCATCAACATCAACGAACTTGATCGGGTTGTTCCCTGCATATGCATATGGACTGATGTTGGTGAGTTTTTCCGCACGTGGATCAACTGAAGGGAAAATACTCAGTCGCGGATCGTAATATCGTGCGCCATAATAATAGAGGGCAGTTTCTTCATCGAACTCCTTGCCATTGAACAGGTAAGGTGTGCGATCGGTGTTCGAGTGTTCTTCGACAAATGTTTCACCGAAGGCGAAGTACTCCAGGTGCTGGAACACTTCTCCATTGGCATCAGTGACGTAGGCAGTGCTTCCGAGATGATCAGGGTGATAAAAATATCGGAATGCTTCAGTGACGTTGGTACCGGTGCCGTTGATCTGCCCAGGTGGGATTTTTCCACTCTTGCCGGCTGTGAGGATCTGTCCGTCAGATCCGAGGAATTTAAGGTTCTTAACTATTCCATCGAACACGCGTTGTGAGCGTTCCGCATAGTTCACTTTATCGCCACCAGCTTTCAACGGCCCTTTGCCGGTATTGTCCCAACCACCGCCAAGCTTGCTGACAATGCGCTGTCCCTCTATATAATAATGCTTGGTGTATCCACCACTGCGCAAAACCAGATATGGATTGACATACACAGTGTAGTTACCCATCTGACCACTACCAGCTTTCCACTCTCCATTCACGAAAATGCGCTGGCCCGTGCTCTTGCCTTTGATCACACGCTCACCGGATGCATCATAGATATAATGGTGTTGTGAACCATTATCGTAGATGGAACGAATGCGGTTTTCTTCATCCCACAAGATCTTTCGTTCCTGACCGGTAATATCGCTTGTCCAACCTGTCTGGTTTCCGTTCTTGTCGTACGTGTATTTCTGCGTTCCGATGTGCGCGGGACTGTGAGGCTGTATGTCGCTGTAAGCGTAAGCGTTTTGGTACGATGTCTTTTTCTGAAGCTGTCCTTTGCGAAGGTGCGTTTGATTTTTCTGCGTGATGCCGCCAACGGAATTGTATTGCATCGACAGCGAGTATGTGTGCTCATCGTTTGCTCCCCGGAAAGATCCTTGCGCACTCGTCAGTCTGTACAAGTCATCATATTCGAATAGATATTCGCTTGAACCTCCCATCAGGTTAGAAGATGGGATAGGTGCTTTATTTTTGAACGAAAGAATATTGTTGACCTTGTCGTACCCATATTCATTGTCCATGAATATTCTTTTCGCGGCTGTACTTGCTTTGACATTGATCAAACGCCTGCGATCGGGCTCATAGTTGTAAGTGGTTTTTGTTCCGTTGCCATAGGCCAGAAACACACGCTGCTCGAACTTGTCATAACCCAATTGGTTTACGTACGCATAGTTGGCATTCTTCTTCTTGCCGGTCATACTGCGCAGCAACCCGCCAGTGTTGTAGCCATACGTCACTTTCTCGCCATCAGCATACGTCATTGACGTGAGG
>CBHROW010000463.1:0-3518 GCA_966080355.1 uncultured Chryseosolibacter sp. | reverse complement strand
ACAAATGCTCTAAAAGGTCGTAGCGTAAACCAAATTCGAAGATTTTTTTCGATTCCAAAATTTCTCCCGACACTACTGGCAGAAAGCTGAAAGTAGAAAGCGCTTGCAGGTTCTAGTCAAGTCTCCAGCGTGCAGGGTCAATTGTTGCGAAATTGATGGCCTAGTCTAAGGCGGAAGCAGGTGTTTACATCTGTCAGGTGAGACGTATACAGGTCAGGCTTACAGCCAAGACATAATCAATGCGTGGACTTAAATATTTATTGTACAGACCTGAAGCTGCGAATGACATGATGCTTATTGTTCTGGGCCTGGGTCTGTTTGGAGTCGGGTTGATCTATGGAATTAACTATCTGCAGGTCAGAAATAAAAAAGCAAAGCTTGAAGAAGAAGAGTTTCGCAAAAAGTTAAGGCGGTGACTATTTCGTAAATGTGAAAGACGATTTCTCCTTCAACTGATTGCATGCGACTTTCAGATTCGCGCCATTCCACATCGCCCTCAATACCAATTCCTCATTGCTCTTTTCGTCCTTCGTTGGTGTTCCCCGAAGAGCCGCACACCTCTCCTTTGTTGTGTGTTTGCGCTGGCATGGCGCGAGGCGGCACCAACAAACGCACGCGTGATAAGGTTCTGGTGCGCTGAAAGTGAGATAATCGCTTCCAAATGATTCCCTCCTACTGCGGTGCGATTCATCATTCAGTGCTCTTGTTGGTGGAACTAACGCGCGAAGCTTGCGCGCAACACCAACAAGGGAAGGAAAAGCCCAACTTTTACATTTCGTTTGCATTTTTTTTACAAACGCTTTACCAATGCTGGGCACAGAGACCTGTAGCTTTGCCATCATTGCACGTTAAATGAGAGATGATGAAATACTAGCCCGGTTTGCTCCCAACGCTTATTTTTTACGCGTATTGTAAAGAACAAGCCAAACCACCATCACCTGAGATCTATATTAATTGAACCTTCAAAAAATATGAAAAAAGTTATTTATGCGCTGATCTTACTAGCGGTTGCTGTAAGCGGACTGGTATTTGCTAATCGCGAAATCAAAAAAGGAGCTTCTGAAAAATCAATCCGCAAGCCACTCTCTGTGGCTGAAAGCAAAGCCGCATTGAAAAAATGGGAGGCTACTCCTGATGGTATAAATTTCAAAAAATGGAAAACGTCTCCTGAAGGTAAAAAAGTGCTTGCCGGTGCGGCTAAAATAAGGAACCATACAAGTGCTTCTGGCAATATGGAGGCTGTTGTAACCTCTCTTTCTCTTCCGCCAGGATCACGATTGGGTTTCGGAGTGATGGCCAGAATTAATGGCGAGGATTATATTCTCAGTTTTGGTCGGGAAAACGCCAATGAATTTCAGCAGTTGCATAGCCTGAAAGTTAACGACAAAATAATTCTAAGAAGCCATGGTGTATCGTATGCACCCAAGTATTCATATCCAATTGTATCGGGCGACTATGTAGAACGAGATGGTAAAATAATTTATAAACGTTCCCCTCAAAAAGGCCGTTGCTGAGTAAAATGTTAGCATGTTAGAGTGCTAAAGTGTTAAAGTTTTAAAGTCGTGTGGGAAACGGCTCATAGTTCGCACGGTTGCTGCGAAGTGCGATGCTCGAGGTACGATGTGAGTCCGCTCAAAATGTGAAATATCATTTTACATCAAACTTCGAACATCATTACATCGTACACTTCACCAACCTGACCATCAAATCATGAGACTTATTATTTCTGCGGTTTTGTTGTTCTCGTTCTGCACGCTCGCAACGGGACAAGGAATTTCCAAACCTCAGTGCTATAGTGAGACCAATACAGATGGCATTGTAATACAAAATAGCTTCCCAAAGGGCGGACCATACAAGGGACCTACAAAAAACAATTTTAATTATAGTCACCTGGTGTTCTTTACCCGTGTAGTTAATGAAACGGACGCACCGTTAGAATTGACGATTAATTTTTCTGCTGATTCCATCCCGATCCCTCATTCACCTGACACCTTCGTAAAATTATTCCTGCCATCGGACACAATGACCAATGACAAGCAATCCTTATTTGACTACGGTGTAACACACTCGAAATCTTTTGACAAACCGAGTATGTTTCAAAGAACGATAAAACCCAAAGAGGAATGTCTTTTTTATGTCGAAGCTATCTTTTATCAGACAACGGCTACAGCTGTGAATCAGGACAGAGGGGGCAACCGGGCAGAACTTGTATTAAAAGGACAAGACCTTTTTTATAGAATGCCTCCGCAGATTGATTCACTTCCCTGCGGGCAAATTATTTCCAAGAGATGAGTTAATCCAACCTCGTGTTAGGGTGTTAAGGTGTTAAAGTGTTAAGGTGTTAAGGTGTTAAAGTGTTAAAGTAACGTGCTCATGTGTTCAAGGGTGTAAGGGTACGGCTCATGGTGCGATGTGAGCAGTTGCACTTGCGGGTATTCTCACTCAGCCTATCATCAATCGAATCTTCGATCGAGCCAATGAATGATGTTCAGCAGTATTTGTGGATTCTTTCGCGCTACAGGCTCGTTCATACCAAATGGTCTTTTATCGGGGCCGGCAAGTTGTGCCGAGAACATCGCTGCTTCCGCGGCAATCACCACCCGGCCGCGTCCTTCTCTGAAATATACACTAAGAAAAAGGCCGCCTGCGTTGATATACGCAGTCTCTTCCGTGAATTGCCCGGCAACCTTCGGAAAAAACACGCGATGATCATTACTGAATCGGATCATTCCGCTGGCTTCACGATTGGGAAGAATTGCATGGCCACCGAAGATGGTGATGCTATCAACCCGCTCCGAAATATTCCTGCCATTCGTAATAGCATTCGCCAACAATAGCCCGGAAGCGCGCGTGAAAGTCTCGGGGCCTTCTTTCATATATTTCGCTTCTCCATTGTACATATTGATGTTGAATACGTCAGCGATATCTCTCACAGCACCGGGACATGGCATGTGGTCAGCGATCAGGAAAAGGGATCCGCCACCCTGCACCCATTTTTTTAAAGTCGCAGCTTCCTCTGCTGTGAATGCCGAAGGTGTAGGAAGTTTCCAGTTGTCGTTCTCCGCGCTGGCATTGGCTATCACGAGGATGCCGATCCCCTTCAAGGATTCGCCTGTGAATTTCTTTGTACTTGGTGCCACACGATATCCGTCATCCTTCAGTACCTGGCCAAAAGCATGATAGCGTGCACCCAGGGTGTGAAAATTGTGATGCGCTTCATCGACATAAACAACGGGACCGTTTTTGCCAGGGTACTCGGGTCTCTCCGGCCGATAATGAAACGCGGTGTCGGCCATTTGTTCCGCATGTAGCGATGTTACCAGGGAAGCAAACGCCACGGTAAGTAATGCCTGTCGCATGTGAGCTTCGGTTATTTCGTTTTGTTGTCACTCACCTTGTCCAGCATGTCACCGGTGCTCACCTCCGCCCTGGTTATTTTTCCATCTTCGCCTTTAATAAATGTCACGGTAGTACCTGCTTCCGCAGAAATAAATTTCAATGGCGACTGGGCAAGCATG
>CBHROW010000462.1:0-3532 GCA_966080355.1 uncultured Chryseosolibacter sp. | reverse complement strand
TGGGGTGTATTTCAAGAAACCACCGAGCGGAGCTGAAATGCTCACCAGTTGCTGAGGTGGCACATCCAGTTTTCCATTCACTCGAATGGCGCCACTGATCCGCTTTTGCACGACTTGTCCAAGTTCGATGGCAGCCGTTTTCATCTGGTCACCGGTGAGTTCGACAACATTTTCCTGCGTTGGATGGGCAACTGGTTCCTTACTTTCTTCTTGTTGCGTACGGGAACAGGAAATAACAGCGATCACGCCAGCAGCGATCGTTAACAATATTCCAGTTTTCATTTTAATGTGAATGTTCATAGTTGTTTACCCGTCAGGTACTCCAGATAAATAATACTTTGATTGAGGTCGTTGATGCTCTTCATATAACCTTCACGCGCTTGCATTCCATTTCTTACTGCGAGCAAATATTCTGCATAGCCGATCTCGCCTGCACGAAAAGCTGCTTGCGCCTGGCTGATCAGGAGTTCACCCGTTGACAACGCTGACGACCGATAAAACTCCATGGTAGATTTATATCTCGCACAATTGTGGATAGCCGCCCTGATCTCGTTCTCAATATTCGTCTGTGTCTGATTGAATTCCATTTGGGCTGCGGTCTTATTGTAGGCTGCAGCTTTCATGCGGCCCGCTTGAGGAAAAAACCAGAGTGGCACGGTGAGCCCCACTTGAAAGCCAGAGAACCGATTATTTTTATTTGCAATGGCGCTCGTCTCCGGATCGACTGTACCAATCAAAGTTTGATTGAAATAACCTACAGAGAGGTCAGGCGCTGCCCGCGAAGCCATCAGCTTCCTTTCACCTTCGGCCACATCGATCTGCTGGCGTGAAAACTTGAGCAACGGGCTTGCGTTTGCGTCCGTGGAATCCGTGACCTGAAATTCGAGTGGGCGCAGTACCTCTGAATTTGTATCGGGCAACTGCGTTGAATTCAACAATCTTTTCAGCGTTGTCCGCAGGATCTCAATATCTGCACTTATCTGCACAAGCTGCGTTGCTGACTGATTGCGTTGAGATTCTGCGGTGGTTTTTTCAAGAAGAGTTGCTTCTCCGCTCTTGTATCTAAGTGCGGTCGATCGCGCAAATTCGCGAAATAAACTGTCTTGCTGAACCAAGATCGCCTGAATTGATCGCTGGTAAACAAGTTGATAGTACGCCCGCCTGACTTCATACACCAGCTCGTTTTCAGCAACGTTTTTTTTCAGCTCGGCAGACGCGAGATTGGCGTTGTTCAAATATCGTTGTGCGCCAAATGCTGCGAATGGAATGGATTGAATGATAGTGAAGTTGTTGTCATTTCTCGCATAACTATTGTACTGGCCTCTCATCATTGAAATTTCTGTTTTAGGCAGATCTGCTGAAGTTCGCTTCAATTGTTGCATGGCCTGCACGGTGTTACCAGTGGCCCCGATCGTGTTGTTATGTTTCAAGGCAAATTCGACCGCGTCAGGCAAACTCATTTGCTGACCATAGGTAAAATTTTGACCGCTTGCTGCCAGCAGGAAGATCAAGAGCGTTTTGATATCAAATACTTTCGAATTCATGATCTTTAATTGTGAGTTGAATGGTTGGGATTACTATTGCCCTGCGACCGCTCGAAAATAATGTACAGGCAAGGCAAAACGAATAACGTGAGTAGCGTTGAGGTGACAAGTCCACCGATGACCACTGATGCGAGGGGTTTTTGGACTTCAGCACCTGCACTGGTAGCAAGCGCCATTGGAAGGAACCCCAGCGAGGCCACAGATGCCGTCATCAGCACCGGTCGCAGCCTGATCTTGGTGCCGCGCAAAATAATTTCGTATAGATCAGCAACGCCTTCTTGCCTGAGTTGGTTGAATTGAGAGACCAGTACGATACCGTTTAGCACAGCAACGCCAAACAGCGCGATGAAACCAATGCCTGCGGAAATACTGAAGGGCATTCCCCGTAGCATTAAGGCAAATACGCCTCCTACCGCTGCCATGGGCACTGCTGTAAAAATCAAGCTTGCAAGACGGAAAGACTGAAATGTGAAATAGAGCAGGATGAAGATCAAGATCAATGCAACAGGAACCGCGATAGCCAACCTCGCCTGGGCTTCTTTCAAATTTTCGAACTGGCCACCATAAGTGGCATAGTATCCTGGCGGAAATTTGATCTGCGCATCGAGTTTGTTTTGAAGGTCTTTCACCACGCCTGCAACATCGCGCCCGCGAACGTTAAAGCCGACTGTGATCCTTCGTTTAGCGTCCTCCCGCTGTATCTGATTTGGCCCAACACGCAACTCAACGCTGGCAAGTTGCTTCAACGGAATTTGCTGACCGGAAGGCGCAGTGATAAAAACATTCGCAACGTCTTCAATCGTCTGGCGATTGCTTTCGCCCAGCCGCACAACCAGGTCGTAACGTTGCTCATTCTCGAACACAAGCCCTGCAGACTGGCCAGCGAACGAAGCGGTGATCACCTCATTTATTGCCTGAACATTGAGGCCATATTTTGCCACCTCATCCCGATTGATCTGAACTATGACCTGAGGCAGCCCGATAACTTCTTCAACGTAAAGGTCGCGCGCACCCTCCACCGAGCGCACAACCCGGGCTACACGCTGAGAAAGTCCGGTAAGTATATCCAGATCTTCTCCGAAAATCTTTACGGCAACATCCTGGCGAACCCCGCTCATCAGTTCATTGAATCGCATTTGAATCGGTTGCTGAAATCCGAAATTGACACCGGGAAGCGCTTCAAGGGCTTCACTCATTTTTTCGGCCAACTCCTCCTGTGTATCCCCCCTGGTCCATTTGCTTTTGTCATTGAGAACGATGATGATGTCGCAAGCTTCTATAGGCATGGGGTCGGTTGGAATTTCTGACGACCCGATCTTGCCGACCACTTCCCTGACTTCATCCGGAAATTCGCGAAGCAAGATCGAGGCCGCCTGTTGCGCAGCGTCTATCGTGTATGACAAACTACTCCCGGTGAGAACACGGGTCTCCACAGCGAAGTCGCCCTCTTGCAGAGTCGGAAGAAATTCTCCGCCCATTTTTGTAAATGCGAAAGTGGAAACTGCGACAAGAACAACTGCTACACCTACAACCGTGTTCTTATAATGCAGGGTTTTAATCATCCACACCTCGTAATGCCGTTGAAAAAACTCCATCATCCGATCGGAGAACGTTACCCGATGTTCTTGTCTTTTGTTGAGACATAAAGCAGACATCATCGGAACATAGGTGAGCGAAAGAATAAACGCTCCCGCAATTGCAAAAGCGACTGTTTCTGCCATCGGTCTGAACATTTTTCCCTCAACGCCAACCAACGCAAGGATCGGCAGGTAGACAATAAGGATGATGATCTCACCGAATGCTGCTGACGTTCTGATCTTAGAAGCCGATTCATAAACCTCGCGGTCCATCTCGTTTTGTGTTAACGTCATTCCTGTCTGACGGAGTCCGAGGTGGTGCATCGTTGCTTCCACAATGATCACCGCTCCATCAACGATCAATCCGAAGTCGATCGCACCGAGGCTCATGAGATTTCCCGAAACCCCAAG
>CBHROW010000461.1:0-3538 GCA_966080355.1 uncultured Chryseosolibacter sp. | reverse complement strand
ATTACAAAATCGCGTGGCTCCACGTCATCATTCGATGCTGGTGCATTTTCTGTTAACAAAGTATTCAACAACGGATATGTTGAGGGTTCAATATCACAGAACAACAGAGCGGTAGTTTTCGGTTTGTCGTCTGCGGATGGAGGAGTTGCCTTTGGATCGGTTCATTTCGCTTTTTACGCGCGAAATGACGGACAATTGGAGATCTATGAGTCAAATAACAATCGAACATCCCTTGGAGCCTACCTCCCCAATGATGTTTTAAAAATAGTTGTCGATAACAACATCGTGAAGTATTACACCAATGGAACCCTTCGGTACAGCTCCACCGTGACGCCAACGCTACCCCTATACGTAGATGCATCGCTCAACGACATCGGTGCAAGCGTTTCAAGCGTGCTCGTTACCAATGCTACTTCTGAATCCTTTTCATTGTGGACCAGCCCCGTAGGCTCGACCCCATCTTATCAATGGAAAGTGAATGGCGGCAACGCTGGCACAAGTTCCTCCTCGTTCACAAACCCGCTGCCTAACGATGGCGATATTATTTCATGCCAGATCAGTACCGGTCTTACAGGATGTGCCGATATCACGACCTCGAACGTGACCGTTGCAGCAGCTACGTTCAAGGGAACAGCTTATATCACGACATCGTCTGCCACCATCGCATGCTCTGAGACTGAAGAAGACGTAACCTTCACCGACATGGTTAACGTATCCGCAACTTCAAATACCGTTCAGAAAGTATTGGGCAGTCACGGCTTCTACGATGCTGGCGCAACCTCTCTTAATAAAGTTTACAACAACGGTTATGCCCGGGTGACAGCTGTGCAAAATAACAGCGACCGTTATTTTGGTCTCTCATCCAACGCGTCAGCCAGCATTCACACCAACGTAAGCAACACCACCATACAATACGCGATCTTCCTTGCTTCCAATAGTACTTATTGGATCTATGAATCAGGGGTATATAAGAATGTAAACGGCTCTTATAATCCCGGAGATCAATTCAAGATCAAAGTAGATAACAATGTGGTGCGATACTACCGGAACAGCGGCACCGGGGATTTGCTGCTGTACAGTTCGGGAGTTTCGCCCACATCTCTTCTTCCCCTTATAGTAGATGTATCATTGAATTCGCGAACGCCAGTAGCCGCCACGGTAGACAACATTGTGGTGAGCAACGGGAGCAACGGAGTTTTTCAAGCTATAACGGCCAATGTCGGCACTTCGCCAACGTATCAGTGGAAAGTAAATGGATTCAATGATGGCGCGAATAGTCCAACCTTCACTAAAAACACGCTTGTCAGTCCTGATGCCGTAACGTGTTTCATCACGCCCGACATCACCGGATGCGCAACTCACGGATTTCTTTCCAACAGCATAAAGGTGAGCATGATGGGTGGTACGGCATCTCCGACCTCAACATGGACCGGAACCGCATCTCAAGACTGGGATAATTCGCTGAACTGGTCCAACGGTGTGCCTAGGGGCTATACCAAGGCAACGATTCCGTCCGGAACTCCGAACAGCCCGGTATTAAATCTGGCGAGTGCGGGTGTATACGATCTCGTCATCAATTCAGGAGCTACGCTTACTATTTCCGGATCGAACTCCTTGCACGTGTTCAATCTCTGGAACAACCAGGGAACTTTTACAGCAAACACGAGCACCGTGAATTTCAAGACATGCACGAACAATAAAAATTCCATCATCAGCAGACTTCCGGAGACCTTCACCACCGCTTCTTTGGATAATGCTAACGGCATCGATGTTACCGGAGAGCATCATATCAAAAGCCAAATGACGCTTAACGCGATAGTGGATTACACAGGAATAGTTTCAGACCTGATCGTATTCGATGACAATGCAACGGTCAGTGGAGTTTCGAATGCAAGTTTTATCAGAGGAAAAGTGAAGAAGATCGGAAATGACAGCTTCACATTCCCTATAGGAAAAAACTCTGTGTACAGAAAACTATCGATCACTGCTCCTACCCTTGTTACCGATGAATTCACTGCGGAATATTTTCAAGCAAAAGCATCGGCAGTTTACGGCAACGTCATCGATCCGAGTTTTTGGACAATTTCCGGATGTGAGTATTGGACATTACAGCGATCCGGCATTTCAGCCGTGAATGTAGAGCTGAGCTGGAACCTGGCCACTGGCTGCGACAATCCACCTTATATCACTTCGCTTCCCGATCTGCGAACAACTTACTGGAACGGGTCATATTGGAAAGATGCCGGGAACGGATCAACAACAGGCGATGCCAATGACGGAACTATTACGAGCAGCCTGCCCATTACGAGTTATACGGCTTTTACTTTGGCTACAGTTACTTCATTGAACCCGCTTCCAATTATTTTAGCAGACTTCGATGCGAACGCAACATCGGGAGGTATCGAACTGCTTTGGCAAACGGAAACTGAAACGAGTACAGACAGGTTTGTTGTTGAAAGATCGAATGCGTCTTTGAAGTTTGAAGCGATAAGTACGGTAAAAGCTTCAGGCGAGTCGCGTGAAATGAAAAGGTACTCAACGATCGATCGCACACCCCTGCCCGGAAAAAATTATTATCGCCTGAAGATGTTCGATCTCAATGGCGCATCGACCTATTCAGATATTCTTGTTATGGATGTTGAGACCGAAGATCAACTTTCGGTCTATCCGAACCCGGTGCGCCAGGGCGATATTGCTTATGTGAGCAAGCAGACTTCGAAAGTCATCATTCGCGATGAGTTTATGCGCACAGTCAGGGAAATCGAATATCCAAAAACGATCGATACGTCTGATCTTCCCGCGGGGATCTATTTCTGCTTTGATGAAAATGGAAATAGCTTACAGCGTCTCATTGTTAGCAACTAGAGTTGAAATAAGATATTGAACCCGGAGAGAAGAATGTTGAACAGGCCCGTCCTGAGGGAATGGGCTTGTTCGATATTCAAATTGCTTGTGCCGTTCACCTGATTTTTACATCTTGCCCGATGGCAGGGCGCGGAATGTGAGTCTGCGAATGTTGAATGAGCTCTAACGTTGTGTTTTCAAGGCTTTGCTTTTACGGTGGCTGCGCCAGGCGTTACCTGTGGATGGTGACCATTGCGCTTACAACGCCTTGCCTATGTGCTTTTTCACAACGGTCATTCCAGTATTTCAATCACTTCACCACCGCAGGCGGTCTCGCTAACAATATCGTAACCGATATCGTGCAGGACCAAACGGGCTACATTTGGATAGCGTCTCTTGGTGGATTGCAGGTATTCGATGGCGAAGACTTCACATCGGCTGACCGCAATCTTAATTTCAACACAAACCGCATTTCTAAACTTCATTGTGATGGTAACGGAACGCTCTGGCTGGTTGCCTCGAATGGGATCTATTCTTTCGATCGCCTGGCCGGCAGGTTCACACCGATACCCTTGAACTCTTCAGGGAAGAAAATTTCGCCTAGAGATTTCTTCGAAGATAAACGCGGTGGCATGTGGCTGATAACGCAAGAAGGTGAAGTGCTTTTTTTTGAAAAAAAAACTCATCGATTTCT
>CBHROW010000460.1:0-3554 GCA_966080355.1 uncultured Chryseosolibacter sp. | reverse complement strand
GGAGTTGTCGAGGAGCGAACCGAGATGCGCTGCAGACGAACAATTTCGCTCTACAATTTCGGCATGACCTGCTTTACCATAAGCCATCAGAGAAAACCAGGATGGCAACGCCCGGAACCTGCGCGAGTTTTCCGGTGTGTAGTGAAAGAAATCCGGACTCTTATCAGGATCGCCAAGATATGCTGCACTGTTTTGAAAGACTTTAAGCTGAAGATCTTTGTGGCGCGTGAACTGCATGGCAGCATCGTAAGGAACATTCAGCCATTTGTGCGCATCAACTGTAATGCTATCCGCGTGATTTATTCCTTTCACCAGGTGGGCGAACTTCGGAGATGTTGCCGCAAATCCTCCGAATGCGCCATCAACATGCATCCAGAAGTTGTATTTCGATTTTAGTTTTGCGATCGCCTCGAGGTCGTCAAAATCTACCGTGTTCACCGTGCCTGCGTTCGCAACAACGATTACCGGTTGCGGATGGCTGCGCAAAAATATTTCGAGCGCATTTACATCGATGGCCTCGCGATCTTCCAGTGTATTTATTTTCGTCACTGCATTTCTGCCAATGCCCAACATTGAAAGAGACTTGAAGATGCTCGAGTGTGGAGTTGCACTGACTACGGTTATCGGAACACTGGCAACCCCATCGTTGCTGATGTTGTGTCCGTGCTGTTCACCAATCCATTGACGCGCAATGGCAAGACTTACAAAGTTTGACATGGTTGCGCCAGTCACAAACGTACCGAAGTAAGTTTCATCGATATCCAGAAGTTGCTTCAGGAAATGTAATGTTTGATGTTCGAGTTGAGGCGCGATGGAGTCATTGCTGCCCCCTGCATTTTGATCGTATGCGCTCACGAGCCAATCACCTGCAACAGATGCCGGAGTCGATCCTCCGGTCACAAATCCAAAATAGCGAGGGCCTGCAGAGTTGGTGATGAGATGCGCATAGTTCGTTCTAAAAAAATCAAGTGCAGCTTTTCCTCCGATGCCCTGTTCAGGCAGATCTTTGAAAGGAAGAGCTGGAACAAATCTGCCGGGGGGAATTTGAGTCCCACCTTTGAAGTATTCGCGCGCCACTTCGAATGCCTCGGTAAGCAAGCTGCCATAGTTTACCTTATCCGATGCGAGTGTTGATGTCATGATTTAAGCGCTTCTAAAATTTCATTGATCCGAACGAGGTGATGGTCATCGTGTTCTGCATCGAAGTAGGCGAGGTCAACCGGGTTCATATAAACTTTGAGACGCGGGTGCAATGATGTTTTGGATAGGTCATGTTCTGCGATGTGCCGATATTTCTCAAGGTTCTTTTTCCGGTTTTCACGAAAGTATGCGATGACGTCCGATAACGCTTTCGCATTGTAGTCAATCTTCGGCTCGAACACCGCTGGCGACATCGGAGAGATTCCGCTCACCATTTCATCGAGGCGTTTGTTGGCGATCTCATCGACCTCCGCCAAATGGCCGATGTTCTGCTTGATGCTCCATTTTCCATCGAGTCGATTTGACAAGGTGCCTTCATCGATGCCTGCGAGTTTTTGAACCAAGCGAGCCGATGTGCCTTGAAGGCGTTCGAGAAAGAACGGAAGCATTGCTGCGGGAAGCCCGAATTCAAACTTGCGCTCAAACCAAGGAGTCTTTTTCATGATGATAATCAATACTTTTACCGAATATCTTAACACTGCGTTGCACGCCATCGATCACTGCTATGTTTGGAAGGTGCCCCCACTCTGAAAATCCCGATCTTAAAAATAAATTCACACTGGGTATGTTGTGCGCGAAAATGTATCCGATCAAATTTTTGATACCGATATCTTTACACGCTGCTTCTGTTTTCGAAAGCACTTTTTTTCCCAACCCCTTTCCCCTAAAACTTTCATCGAGGTAAATACTTATTTCCGCTGTCGCCTGATATGCAGGCCTTCCATAAAACGAGTGGATCGCTACCCAGCCGATTACTTCATTTTGTTCAACAACCATCCACAGTGGCCGGCTTCCTGGAACGTGCTGATGAAACCACGAAACCCTGCTCTCCACGGATACCGGTTCAGTGTCTGCCGTCACCATCCGCGATTGAACCGTGGAGTTGTAGATCTCTACGATCCGCGGCAAGTCTTGCAACAGCGCATCGCGGACCTCCATCACGCATTGGCAAGTTCCGAGACCACCGTCACCGGCTCATGAGTTACCGGAAAATTCACAGACCTCGCGATAAAGCACATTTTATGCGCATCGTGATGAAGCTTGTTCGCTCTATCAATCATTGATGCATGACTTACCGTTACCCTGGGCCGAAGTATCACTTCTGTGAATTGGCCGCTGCCGTCACTATTTTCTGCCATGCGTCCGATCGCATCATCGACATAAGACGTCACCACCACCCCGTTCACCGCACACATATGCAAATACCAAAGCATATGACAGCCGGAAATCGAGGCGACTAAAAGATCTTCGGGGTTCTGACGTGAAGCATCACCGCGAAAGTTCGCATCTGACGAGCAATGAATGGTCTCCTTGCCATCGAATGTAATGTCATGATTCCGACTATAGGCTTTATATTCGGAAGTTCCAGTTCCCTTGTTGCCAACCCATGTGGTTGTTGCCCGGTATGTATGAGTATGTGC
This sequence comes from uncultured Chryseosolibacter sp., assembly GCA_966080355.1. Lineage (GTDB taxonomy): Bacteria > Bacteroidota > Bacteroidia > Cytophagales > Cyclobacteriaceae > Chryseosolibacter. The sequence goes on along the minus strand of CBHROW010000460.1, from coordinate 933 downwards.
CATCACGATAATGTTTTTTTCATCAGAATATCGGTTTGCGCATCGTTGCCGAGCATAAAGATATGGTCACCAAATTGCTCGAACCCCCACCGTTTATAAAAAGCAATAGCCCTTGCGTTGTGCTCCCACACACCAAGCCACACAACCTGGAAATCATTGTCGCGGGCATATTGAAGACATTCACTCATCAGCAAGTAGCCTACGCGTTTGCCAAGATATTTTTTGTCTGCATAAAGCCGTTCGATCTCTATTGCTTTCACGTTGCCTAACTCACTCGGTGTTGGCGACCGCCTCACCCGTGCATAGCCGATCGGCTCATCTTCCTGTTCTGCAATGAAGAACACCGCACCTTGCTCCAAAAAATCCTCGAGCACTTTTTTCTGCGTGAACGTGCCGTTAAGGTATAACATCATGTTCTCTGGTGTGTTCACCTCATCGAATGTGTCGCGAAATGTCCGTATACCGAGACTTACTATAGCCGGAATATCATCCGCGGTAGCGATGCGAATGGTTATCGATTCATCCATGGTAAGGTTTGGTGTGTCAACATTCATAGCACCAACTCCATTTTAATATTACTTCTTTTATACGGTCCGTCAACTGGAATTTCTTTGAAACCGATCTTTTTGTATAAGGCAATAGCTACTTCAAGTGTCGTGTTTGAATACAAAATAATCTTGTCAGCCCCTTTGTCGCGCGCTTTTTCAATCGCTGCGTCAGCCAAAGCCCGGCCGATCTTCATTCCGCGAAAGCGTTCATCAACAGCCATCTTGGTAAACTCGTAAACACCGTGATCGACAAATTTCAGCGCCACGGTGCCTGCGATCTCATTATCGCAGGAAGCCATGAGAATACTTCCTCCTTGTCTGATAATATGATCTTCCGGATGTTGCAGTACTTCAAAGTCGACCGGCTCCATCCAGAAATACTTTT
>CBHROW010000459.1:0-3590 GCA_966080355.1 uncultured Chryseosolibacter sp. | reverse complement strand
CCGGGTTAAACGTTCGTCATTTCCCTTCGCTCCCGAATCTTACATGCTCATCAACGACAAAGGAAATTTCACTGCTGCAAAATTTGACCTTGGAATGATCACGGATGCCACTTGGAGCGACTTTGATAAAGATGGGTGGCAAGACCTGGTGATCGCGCGAGAATGGAACTCACTTGCCGTATTGAAGAACCAGGGCGGAAAATCTCTCGTACAGCAAAAGTTAGATGCGATCGAGCGGATGCGCGGCTTATGGTCATCTGTTACTGCAGCAGACCTGGATAACGATGGCGATGACGATTATATCGTTGGCAACCTCGGAGAAAATCATCGTTTTACGGTGAGCGATCAGTATCCGATGAGAACCTACGCGATTGATGTCGACAAAAATGGATTCATCGATCCGATCGTAACCTCATACTGGAAGGATTTGAGAGGGAAAATGGAGGAGTACCCGGTCAATTACCTGGACGAGCTCGCTGCGCAGTCGCCTTTTTTCAGAAAGCGATTTACAAATTATACCAAGTTCAGCCATACTCCGATGGACAGCATTTACAGCCGCGACATTGTTCCGGAAGGATCGTTGTTCACCGTCAATACAACATCGAGCCATATACTCTGGAATGATGGCGGTAATTTTAGATGGGAGCGCATGCCTGATGCAGTGCAAACATCTCCCGTAAAGAAAACGATCGTAGACGATTTCAATGGCGATGGAAAGAGCGACATCATCGTTGCCGGCAATGACTTCTCATTCGATGTTTCTACCGGATATTTTGATGCGAATAAAGGTATTGTCATGCTTGGACGAGATGGTAAAACTTTTGACCTGCTTGGGCCGGCAAAGAGTGGATTGTTGTTAGAGGGACAAATCACATCGCTGCTGTATTTGAAAGGGGCAAACCCAATGGTTGTAGCCGGTGTGAACCGCGATAGTGTGATTGTTCATCGGGTGAATGTTGGGTCCTCGGTCCTCGCTTCGAAGTGATTCGCTTTAACGCAAAGGCGCAGAGAACGCCAAGCTCCGCAAAGCCAATACATTTCTTTGCGTTCCTTCGCGTTCATTGCGCCTTTGCGTTGAAATGAATCAGCGCGAGCCCCGAAACCACTTCTTCACCACATATCCTTTCCACATCCATAGACCTGACAAGATCACGATGGGGAATATTACCCACCGCACTGCGAAAGCAGCTTCTGGTTTTTCGGCAACGGGTCCATAAATAAATCCCATGATTGGTATGCTGAGGATAATGTGCAGCCAGCGGATTATTTTGCGTTCTGTTGATGCTTTCATGGGTGAGGCTTTCTTCAGTTGTCGCTTTGCTCATCAAAATATTTTTAGCCGGTTAACATTTCACCGATGGTTCACGGCCGTGTGCTCAAGTAGTTTGAATACACAACTGTGAACTGTCATCTGGTTACCGTCAACTTACCCGACTTTCTTCAGATTCATTTCAAAGACCTTCGACCAATTTGTTCCGTCAGCGGAAAATTCGCCAATCTCATTCCAGGTTTTCTTCGCGGGGTCGAGTGTGATCGAGTAGCGCATTTTACCGCGGTTCGGAACATCGAATCCCCATTGAAATGTATTGTCACCGGTCACGATCACCCAGGCATCTGTGCTTCTGCCATCTTCAAGGTGCGAACGAAATTTGTATTGATTGCTGTATTGATCGTAGGAGAGGATCGCGAGTGCATGGTGAACAATGATCTCTTTTTTGGTTTCGGGGTCTGTTCTTCTGCCAAGGCCTTCGATGAGCAACACCGTTCCATCAAGTTTGGATTCGATATTCTCGTCAACAGAAGACTTTTTGGGCTCACCGGGACCCATCTGCATAGATCCTTCGCCCTGCCAACGCCCTACCCAGGAGTCAAACACTTTCATTTTTTCTTTGCTCGACATTTCTACCTGTGCAAATGATTTTCCCGTCAGTGCCGCGATAAACAGCGTGATCATGAACAATGCGTTTTTCATAATTGAAAATTTTTTAGATGGTTGATTTATTTATTGATGTATTGCCGAAGCGCGATCACATAGTCTTCAAACGCTTTGATCCCTTTGGAAGTAACTTTGCACGTGGTGAGTGGTTTTTTTCCTTTGAAAGATTTTTCAACAGTAATGTATCCGGCATCAGAAAGCTTGTCGAGTTGAACGCTGAGATTGCCTGCGGTGCTTTGCGTTTTTTCCCGGAGAAATGTAAACTCCGCACGATCAACACTCATCAGCAACGACATCACAGCAAGTCGCAATTGCGAATGGAGCAGCGGGTCCAGTTCCTGAAACATGATCGGCTATCGCTTTGAATTCAGCAAGTATCCGGGAACTAGATAGCCACACAACACGGCAACAGCGCCAACGAGAGGCTGCACATTGGCTGGCACGAGAAACGAGATTATTCCAAATACCCAAAACGCTGCGCCTCCAAGCATCAATGGCTTGAAGCGGATAATTGCACCGCTTACGAAAGCGGGAATCGCGCTGACGGTCAGGATAACCGGATTGAGGCTCCAGTTGATGTGCCGGCCGAACGCAACGAGTGTGAAGACCGTGATACCGAAGCAGACCCATAGCCACCCCGTTACCTTATCCAGATGGGTGGTTGTTCGCGCAACCTTTTCGTGGCGAAATCCACGGACGATCGACCAGACCCAGGCCGGAACCGTGATGGACCAAACGATGTACGGATACGGATAATTCATCTGCATCAGCACGAACATTCCCAGGTTTGCAATCACCACAATCCATCCCCATAGCAGGAAATAGAAGCCGTTGCGTTGAACATTTCCTTTCGCCTCCCTGATCATGCTGGTGATGATGTCGAGGCTTTGCTGGGCGGTCAATTGATCTTCTGTTTTCATACAATCATAAGAACGGACTAAATGTAAACTAGTTTATATTATAAACTAAATATTTTAAAAAACCCATTATTTACGCTAATTTCGAGCATGTTTACAGGTATTATCGAGGAACTCGGCACCATCAGGCAGCTGAAAAAAGAAGGATCGAACACGCATTTCCAGGTTGAAAGCACTTTGAGCAATGAATTGAAAGTTGATCAAAGTGTTTCGCACGATGGTGTGTGCCTGACCGTCACCAAGATTGAAAATGGAACACACTGGGTTACGGCAATCGATGAAACGCTGAAGCGATCTAATCTTGGAAAATTGCTGGCAGGCAGTAAAGTGAATCTGGAGCGATGTATGCTCAATAATGGTCGGTTTGATGGGCACATTGTTCAAGGGCATGTCGATCAAACTGCAACCGTCAGCGACATCAAAGATGAAAACGGGAGCTGGTTGTACACTTTCAGCTACAATCCATTGACTGAGAATATCACCGTAGACAAAGGCTCAGTCGCGGTGAACGGTGTAAGCCTGACTTGCTTTGATTCGAAGGACGGATCGTTCAAAGTCGCCATTATTCCTTATACGTACGAGCATACGAACTTTCATCAGCTGAAGAAAGGAGATATCGTCAACCTCGAGTTCGACATCATCGGTAAATATGTGAAGCGATTATTGGGTCAGCGTTCGGAAGCGCGATGATCGCCCGCCACGATCAGGCCTGTGAGATAGAAGCACAGCAGACCCAT
>CBHROW010000458.1:0-3608 GCA_966080355.1 uncultured Chryseosolibacter sp. | reverse complement strand
TGTAAGCCCGGCTGGCGAGTTCGAGGGTCTCGCGCAGGTTTGCTTCGGGCGTAATTTTTCCGGCTTCAACTTCGAACTCCTCCACCAGGAAGCCATTAATCCGCTCAATGATACTTGCTTTATCCATCACTTTAATTATTCCACTTTTTTACGATCAGGGTGGAGTTTGTGCCTCCAAACCCAAAAGAATTTGACAAAAATACGTCAATATTTTTATTCGCAGCCTTTGTAATGATATTTAGGTTGGCAGAATATTCGTCAGGGGTTTCAAAATTGATATTGGGGGCAATAAATGAATTTTCCATCATCAGCATCGAATACACAATTTCACTTGCTCCAGCCATCCAGCATTCATGGCCCGTCATCGATTTCGTAGAGCTCACGGGCGTTCTGACTTCTCCAAAAACGTCATTGATGGCCTGCGCTTCACTGGCATCGCCTGCCGGAGTCGATGTGGCGTGCGCATTGATGTAGTCGATCTCCCTGGCATGCAAACCCGAACGTTGCATTGCCATCCGAAGCGACCGTGCAGGACCTGCCACACTCGGATTCGAAATATGCTCTCCGTTAGATGAAAATCCGTAACCGATAATTTCGCCAAGGATCTTCGCCCCGCGTCTTTTTGCCGACTCGAGACTTTCAACGATCACTGTGGCCGATCCTCCGCTTGGAACCAGGCCATCGCGATCTTTATCGAATGGGCGGCTCGCGGCCGTTGGCTTATCCTCACGTACTGAAAATGCACCAAGCGCATCGAAGTTGCCCATGGAATAGATGTTCGTCTCCTGGGCACCTCCACAAATGATAAGTTCCTGAAGTCCGTTTTGAATGAACATTGTTGCCAGGCCGATGGAGTGCGAGCCACTGGCACAGGCCGCGCTTACGCTGAAGTTGATTCCTTTCAGTCGGAAGATCGTTGCCAGATTCATGTTGACTGTAGAATTGAGGACCTGAAAGACTGACCCTGAACCGACCATCATGGTGTCTTTCTTGGCGCGGATGATATCAATGGCTTCGATCACCGGCTGTGCGGAACTGTCGTTACCGAAGATCACGCCAACCTCGTGCGAATCAAGATAATCCTGCGTAAGGCCCGCGTTCTTGAGTGCTTCAAGGGTTGACATATACGCATATTCCCCCTGTTCCGGAAGCATAATGCGAGCGCGTCTGTCGAGAACCCCTTTTAATTGCGGGCGTTCAACAAATCCTGTCAATCCCGAGCGATAGCCGAGCGATTTGCGTTGGGGATCAAGAATGATTCCCGATTTTCCCTGGTGCAGGGAGTCGCGAACCTCATCGAGATTTTTTCCTAAGCAGGAGTAGATTCCTAAACCGGTAATAACAACCCGATTCATTAGCTAGATGGGCTTTTAGTCAAAAAAGGGTAGGAAATGCTAAGCACAAAAATCATTCTGCATGCATACCATTTCGCACACTGCAAAAATAAATAAATAAATGAAGTTTGCGAGAAGTACAAACCCTACTGAAATCGACTTGAGTAGTTTTTGGATGCTTAATGGCGATTTCAAAGCGGCTCTGGTTTGGAGTCTGTAGTTATAAGCAGAGAAGGCCAAAAACCAACACCTTGACGTAATCGCCAAACCTCTTCAGGCTTACGAATATCTTCGTTGACGTATGCGTGTCTATCTACAACGGTCAACGTTTCATTTAATAGCAATTTCATTCAGGATGCCTGCTTGGTGAGTGGAAACAGCAATTCATCATGGATACCTTCTTTCAAATATAAAAAGACGGCTATAAGGGCTTCCCGACTAAGCCTCGTATGATTTTCGAGAATCTGCTGATCGCTCCAACCACTTGCAAATAAATCCAAGATATGCTCAACCGATATTCGCGTGCCTTTAATGGTTGGCTTACCCAACAGAACTTCACCATCTGAAACAATGTATCTCGCCAATCCATTCCCTAAGCTGATAATTCCAGAGAGGCCAATGCAATGCCCCGGAATGGGGAACAGCTGCTAGGGAAGAATTCGATTAGGAATATAGTCCGCCATTGATATTAAGAACTTCTCCCGTAATGTAACTGGCAGCGGAAGAAGCAAAGAACATTACCGCCTCCGCGACTTCTTCGGGTTCGCCAAAACGCTGCATGGGAATAAGTGATTTCAGGTCGGCCTCCTTGAGATCCTGAGTCATATCCGTGCGAATAAAACCCGGAGCAACCGCATTCACTGTTACACCACGCCTTGCAACTTCCTGGGCCAGTGCCTTTGTGGCGCCAATCATACCGGCTTTCGCAGCGGAATAGTTTGTTTGGCCGGGCATTCCTTTCAGACCAGAAAGGGAAACCACATTGACAATACGCCCAAAACGTTTTACGAGCATACCATTGATGACGAGTCGTGTCACATGATAAAATCCATCGAGACTCGATCCAAGAACCGATCTCCACTGCTCGTCAGTCATCCACATCAGCAGGCCATCCTGGCGAATACCTGCGTTGTTCACAAGCACTTCAATAACTTCGTCTTTATTGGATTCGATCCAGCCATTCAGCACTTCATCCACTTCACTCTTTTTCGAAACATCGAATTTCAGGAGCGCTCCATCGCTGCTCCTCGACCGAACCAGCTCCAGCGTTTTTAATGCTTCAGCTTCGTTGCTTTTGTAATTGATCAGCACGAAATAACCAGCTTCTGCAAGTTTCACACAAACTGCGCGTCCTATACCTCGCGATCCTCCGGTAACCAATGCGTATTTCACGATCAGATAATTGAGCTTTGATGTTGAATCAGATATTCCTTCACCTTCCGGAGAACGTGATATTTCGGTTCATCTTCGACAAATGCGGGAACGATGCCGCGGATCTCATCGTATAGCCTGTGGGTTGCGCCAGCTAATCGGGCGTGACACTTCAAATGATCGATCGCTTGCATCAGCGAAATAACCTGGATGGCGAGTACATCGAATGTATTATCGATCACGCGCCTGGTCATCAACGCAGCATTACATCCCATGCTTACAATGTCCTGGTTGTCATTGTTATTCGAAATGCTGTGCAGGTACATCGGGTAAGATAACGTCTGGTTCTCTGCCGTTGTCGATGTTGCCGTAAACTGCATGCCTTGCATTCCGAAATTCAAACCAAGTTTGCCAAGGTTGATGAATGGAGGAAGCTTCTGATTGAGCTTATCGTTCAGCAAATAGTTCAGCTGTCGCTCTGCCAGCATGCATAGCTTTGTAACTGCGATCTTCACCTTATCCATTTCCAATGCAACGTAGTCGCCATGAAAGTTTCCACCGTGATAAACCATTTCACGTTGGTGGTCGATGATGGGATTATCGTTCACGGAGTTCACTTCGTCTTCCAACACCTTTTCAGCAAACACCAATGTGTCATATACCGGTCCGAGGATCTGTGGCACGCATCGAAGCGAATAGTATTCCTGCACTTTGTCTGTGAAAACGGCTTCTTCGATCTTCCGATGATAAAGGTGTTCGGGACGTTTGCGGATCAATTTGCTGTCGGACAAAAACTGCTGCATTGCTGCCGCTACTTTCTGCTGCCCCACGTGATGCTTCACACCATTGAGTTCGATCGAAAAATGGTCATCGAACGATTTCATCAATTCGTTGGTGATGGAA
>CBHROW010000457.1:0-3608 GCA_966080355.1 uncultured Chryseosolibacter sp. | reverse complement strand
TACGACAATGGTACTTACACAGGCTGGCACACCGGTTATCCTGATACACCTTCGCAAATCGATCTGAATACCTTCCGAAAAGTTCCCTGGGAAAATGACGTAGCGTTTTTTCTTGGCGAGATAGCGACATCCAACGGAAGTCCCAGCCATGTTTGCCCGCGTCAACTTGCAAAAAAAATAACCGGTGACGCAAACACGATGGGATTCAAACCGGTTTTCTCACAGGAGTTCGAATGGTTTAATTTCGCAGAAACTCCAGCCTCAGCTAACCTGAAAAAATATAAAGACCTGACTCCGCTCACACCCGGAATGTTCGGATACTCGATCCTGCGATCGACATTGCAAAATCCATTCTTTACAGACTTGTTTGAGTTGCTGAAAAAATTCGATGTTCCGCTTGAGGGGCTTCATACTGAAACCGGTCCGGGTACTTATGAGGCGGCTATAGTCTACGCAGACATGCTCGAAGCTGCTGATCGTGCTACGCTTTTCAAAACCGCTGTTAAGGAGATCGCATATAAGCACGGGATTATGGCAACTTTTATGGCGAAGATCTCGGAAAACCTTCCGGGATGTGGCGGCCATGTGCATCAAAGTTTGTGGGATGAGAAGGACAATCTTTTTTACGATGAAAAGGACAAGTTTCACATGAGTGAAACGCTGAAGCAATACCTGGCCGGACAGCTTTATTGCCTGCCGCACATTCTTCCCATGTATGCGCCAACAATCAATAGTTATAAACGATTGGTCGAGGGTGCATGGGCGCCCACCACGCTCACCTGGGGAATCGACAATAGAACTGTTGCACTGCGTGTGTTGTGCGGAGGCAGCAAGTCAGCGCGGCTCGAAACACGCGTTATCGGTGCCGATGTCAATCCTTACCTGGCGATGTCGGCCGCGCTCGCTTCCGGACTTTATGGCATCAAGAAAAAATTAAAACTCTCGCAGCTTCCCACTCAAGGTAACGGCTATCTCCAAAAATCGTTTGGTGTGCTGCCTGCTAATCTGTGGGACGCAACACAGGCGATGAAGAATTCTCCAGTTGCGAAAGAAATTTTGGGTGAACACTTCGTTGAACATTTCGCTCAAACACGGGAGTGGGAGTGGAGACGACATCTGAAAGCTGTTACCGACTGGGAGTATAAACGCTATTTTGAAATTATTTGATCATGACATTCACGCAGATCTACCAATACAATTTTCCGACTACCATAAGGTTTGGTGCCGGGTCAAGCAAAGAACTTCCCGACCATTTAAAAAAGAACGGACTTGCCAGCCCGCTTATTGTTACGGATCCAACAGTTGCACAGCTCGGGTTCTTCAAGGACATCGTCAATGATTTGAGATCGAAAAATATTTCAGTCGAAGTCTTTTCGGATATTCACAAGAATCCTGTGAAATCGGATGTTTATAAAGGCACCGATGTTTACGACAATACGAGGCGTGATGCTATTGTCGGGATTGGCGGAGGTGCTGCACTGGATGTTGCCCGGGCTATCGTGTTGCGAGTCAATCATCGTGAAGACCTCTTCAAATATGACGACTTGGTTGGAGGCGATGTTTTTGTCACCAACGAAGTGCCATACTTCATCACGATCCCCACCACAGCCGGCACCGGAAGCGAAGTAGGCCGAAGTGCGATCATTGCCGATGACGTCACCCATCAGAAGAAAATATTGTTTGCACCAAAACTCCTTGCTAAAGTTGTGCTGGCCGATCCCGTCTTAACGCTGGAGTTGCCACCGTTCATCACCGCTGCAACTGGAATGGATGCATTGACACACAACATGGAAGCGTTCCTGGCAAAAACACCACATCCGCTTTGCGAGGGGATTGCGCTCGAAGGGATCTCACTCATTCACCAATCGTTGGAAACTGCCGTCAATAAGCCTGACCTCGAATCGCGAAGCAAAATGCTCATTGCCTCGTTGATGGGTGCAGTTGCATTTCAGAAAGGGCTTGGCGTTGTTCACTCGCTGGCGCATCCGCTTTCATCATTGCTCGACACACACCACGGGTTGGCTAATGCTGTTAATATTCCTTACGGAATGGAGTTCAATATTTCCGGCTTCGAGGATAAATTCAGAAGAATCGCAAGAACGCTGGACCTTAAAGAAGAAAACGGCCGATCGGTGATCAGGTATTTATTCGATCTCAATTCGAAGATCAACATTCCACACAAGCTTCGCGAAATCGGAGTCAGGCAGGAACACATCGAAACATTATCTGATCTCGCTATTGCTGACTTCGCTCACCCGAACAATCCAAAACCTGTAACACGCGAAAATTTCAAAAATTTATACACCCAAGCACTTTAGATTGAAATAGATGGCGAATAACATTACAATAGGGATCACCGATTGCTCGAAGTTCCCCAACTATGAGGGCTGGATACTGTCAGAACGCGAGGTCACGGTTATTAAGTTAAGCCAGCACACGGGCAACCTTGGTGATATCGAAAAGTGCGAAGGCATTGTTCTCAGCGGTGGGGAAGACGTTCATCCGCGATTCTACAAGAAGATGGAATATCTACCTTACTGTCATGAGATCGATGAGCATCGCGATGAATTTGAGTGGCGTGTGTTGGAGCAGGTTGAAGCAAGGCAATTGCCCTTGTTGGGGATTTGCCGTGGGCTTCAGATGGCGAACGTATTTTTCGGTGGAACGCTCGTTCCGGATATTCCCTCATTTGGAAAATTCAATCACTCGCGGTACAGCGACAAGGACAGATATCACAATGTTGACGTAGACTCAAACAGTGAGCTGGCAAAAATTGTCGGTAGCAGTTCGGGAGAGATCAACAGCGCCCATCATCAAAGTGCGGAACTTGTCGCAAAGGGATTTGTTGCTAACGCGATCTCGAAAGACGGGATTATTGAAGGTATCGAACGACTGAAACCTGAAGGTAAACCCTACCTTCAATTGGTGCAGTGGCATCCCGAAAGGATGATCAATCTTGAAAACCCTTTCTCAAGAAATATCAAACTTTCATTTTTACAGGCTGTACGCGAACATCGAAGATAATTATGAAGATCATCAACCCAGCCACCGAAGATGTTATCAAAGAGATCCGGGAAGACGATCGGAATTCTCTGGAGAGAAAATTTCAGCTGCTCAAAAACAGTCAGCCTGCATGGTCATCGATAGCACTGCAAGATCGTATCGAAATCCTCAGATCATTTTCCTCCGGGCTCGAAAAGAATATTGAGGCGCTTGCCGGTGTTCTAACCGCTGAAGTGGGAAAACCCTTACAACAGTCGCGCAATGAGATCAATGGAGCTCGCGCCAGAATAAAGTGGCTAACCGACAACGCGGGAAAATATTTGTCGGATGAAAAAATGGTCGAGGAGAAGGGCCTTGAAGAATGGATCTCCTACGAACCGCTTGGCGTGGTCTGCAATATTTCAGCGTGGAATTATCCATATCTCGTGGGGGTGAACGTATTCGTTCCCGCTTTGCTTGCCGGTAATGCTGTGATGTACAAACCTTCTGAATATGCTACTCTCACCGGACTTGAAATTGAAAAGGAACTCAAGGCAGCTGGTGTTGATGCGAACGTATTTCAGCTCGCCATTGGTGCCAAGGAAACGGGTGAACATTTGCTCGAT
>CBHROW010000456.1:0-3621 GCA_966080355.1 uncultured Chryseosolibacter sp. | reverse complement strand
GTGTGCGCGAGCTCAGACAGCTGTATAAAAAGCACGAAGGTTCTGCGAACATTGTTTCTCCATTGCAAACTCGTCCCTGGGGATTTGAAGAATACACAGTTCAGGAGATCAACGGGTACTATCTCACGTTCTCGGCTCCCACTGAGGAGATCAAACCGGGTCGGGGTCAGGCGGATGTTGTTATCCGTCATCGCTTGCCGACTGTCGCTGAGCACCACAAGCTGATCACGTCAGTGGGATGGAAATATGACGATAACGAAGCTGGTGTCGATGATATGTTGAAGTCAGCGGTGTTTGGCGTTGTTGCTGAGCTTGGTGAAACCGGGGAAGCTGTAGGATGTGCACTATTGTTTGGCGACAACAAAGCATTTTATTATGTGAAAGATGTCGTGGTAAATCCGCAATGGCAGCATATGCGTATCGGTCATCGCATGATGGATGCTTTGCGAAACTGGTTCGAGCAAAACGCACCGAAGCGTGCCACAGTTGGGCTATTCACGGGCGAGCACCTCTCGCGGTTTTACAGCGAATTTGGTTTTATCAAAGCGTGTGGAATGTATCGCAATGCGGGAGAAAAAAATGGAAATCAGACAGGTTGAGTTGCTACTTCGTTAGCTGCCTCTTCGATCTTTTTCAGGTCGAATTTTTTCATCCGCATCATGGCAGTCATCACTCGTCCTGCCTTTTCCCGATCTTTGTCTGCAAGAAGCCTGGGTAATTGAACAGGCGTGACTTGCCACGACAAACCGAATTTATCTTTCAACCAACCACATTGCTGTACACTGGGATCTCCTCCTGCCGAAAGTTTTTCCCAGTAGTAGTCGATCTCCTGTTGTGTATCACAATTGACCGTGAACGAAACGGCTTCGGTGAACTTGAATGCGGGCCCTCCGTTCAGCGCAGTGAACCGCTGACCTTCCAGCTCGAACTCAACTGTCAGCACGGTTCCTTCCGGCATTTTGTGCGTTTCGTAACCTTCTTTTCCGTAATAGGAAGTGCGAAGTATCTTCGAATTGGAAAAAATACCGATGTAGAATTTAGCGGCTTCTTCCGCCTGCCGGTCGAACCAGAGGCATGGCGTTATTCGTTGGAGTTTCATAATGATTTTTGTAATGGGTTTTCAGGCGATAATTACCATGCCACTCACATTGATCCCCCAACCGACTCATTTGCTTCCAGAGGACTTCGAGAACTTATTATCGCTTCACTTTTTACTAGCCAGAGCGAGCGCTACCCAGACTCCTTGTTTCCCCAACTCAACATGTAAAGAAGTTGTCCCGATTTCAATTTCACCTCTTGCAGCGTGATACTTGCAACTCACAGCCTTTCAATTCTCCCTTTTCCCTCCGATATTTCATCTTTCAACCAACACACCAATGAAATGTATTCTCATCTCAGTATTTATCATTTTGTTCAGCACTTCATTTACGAGTGCCCAGGGATTTCTCAAAGCCCAGGGAAAAACAATCGTCAATGAAAAAGGAGATGAGGTTATTTTGCGGGGAATGGGGTTGGGCGGATGGATGCTGCAGGAAGGTTATATGCTTCGTGTAAATGGAATAGGACAGCAACAGCATGTGATCAGGGGAAAACTTGAAGAGCTGATTGGTAAGTCGAAGACTGATGAATTCTACAACGCGTGGCTCGCCAACCACACCCGGAAAGTCGACATCGATTCTATGGCGCGCTGGGGATTCAATTCAGTGCGATTGCCAATGCATTATAACTTGTTCACACTTCCCATTGACCGGGAACTTGTGGCTGGTGAAAATACGTGGCTTGACAAAGGTTTTGAAATGACAGACAACTTGCTCAAGTGGTGCAAGGCGAACAACATGTATTTGATCCTTGATCTGCATGCCGCTCCGGGCGGGCAAGGTAATGACAACAACATCTCTGATCGTGATCCCTCGAAATCGTCTCTCTGGCAAAGTGAGGGAAATCAAAAGAAGATGATCGCACTGTGGCGCAAACTCGCTGAGCGTTATGCGAACGAACCCTGGATCGGAGCCTATGACATCATCAACGAACCCAATTGGGGCTTCCAGAATGAAAACGACCGCAATGGTTGTGGTGAGCAAATGAATGCTCCGCTGAGGAAGCTGATGATGGATATCACGCAAGCCATTCGAGAGCTCGACAAAAAACATATTATTATCGTGGAGGGAAACTGCTGGGGAAATAATTACAACGGCATCTTTCCGCTTTGGGACAACAATATGCTGATCAGCTTTCACAAATACTGGAATTATAACGACAAGAATTCAATTCAGAAGTTTATCGACATTCGCGAGCAGCAACAAACTCCTGTGTGGCTGGGCGAATCGGGTGAAAATTCAAACTTGTGGTTCCGCGATGCGATTCAGCTGATGGAGTCGAATAAGATCGGCTGGGCATGGTGGCCGCTAAAAAAACTCGGGTTCAATAACCCGCTCGAATTGAAAGTACCTTCGGGTTATCAGCGTATTCTGGATTTCTGGTCCGCAAAAGGACCTCAACCTTCTTCCGATGAAGCGTACAAAGCTGTCATGGAGCTTGCAGAAAATCTGAAACTTGAAAATTGTATTTATCATCAGGATGTTGTCGATGCCATGTTCCGGCAGGTACGGTCGAACGAGACACGGCCGTTCAAAAGTCATGTGCTTAAAGAGAAACTCGAAATCCTTGCTGCCGACTTCGACCTGGGCAGAAACCGATACGCCTATTTCGATCGCGACACGGGAAACTATTACATTTCAACTGGCGGACCACGTACATCTGGCAATAAAGGTCACACGTATCGCAACGATGGTGTTGACATCGAAGTCGATCGCACAGGACCGTTTGTAACAAACACCGAAGACGGTGAGTGGCTTCAATACACGCTCACGAGTACTTCGAAGAAGAAATTCAAATCTCTGGTGAACGTATCCCCTGAACAATCCGCAGGAAAGATCATGATGATTGTCAATGGTGTGCCGATGCCTGCTGTCGATATACCGCATACGAACGGGGAATGGAAACCTGTTGATGTGGGAGACATACCTTTAGTGAAAGGGAAGAATGTGATCCGATTGAATATTATCAAAGGGCAATTCAAGCTTCGCTCGATCAGTTTTACTACACGTTGAATCAGCTTGATGGTATGATACTTCGCGTCAGCGAAAATCTTGCGATGAAAAACCTGGCAGCTCAGTTTAGTGAAGTTTCAGGGAAAGGGTTAAAACAAATTCACCAGGCCCCATGCGATCAATAATACGCCCCCTATTGTGTAGTAGATTAGGTAAGGTGCGATCTTTGGCGCAAAGTCCGGTCGAAAAGGTTTGTACACTTTTAATCCGATTAGAATAAACACCAGTCCAAGGCCGATATTGAAGAAATGGAACATCGGAGCAATTTATTAAAATGCTTTATTGGTTTTTATTCATATTGGTGTTGCCATTCACTACTTTCCGGAGAAATTTTAGAGTCGAAAAAAAACTTCGAATTTGGTTTACGCTAAGACCTTTTCCAGCCATTTGTGAAACGAGCCCTCATCTGCATTTTGCATTTTTATCTTCCCGGTATGCTTCAGGAGGACCTAAGCCTGGCCTGGAAGTGGAATGCGCGGCCAGGGTTAAGGCCGGATGAAGCATATCAGTG
>CBHROW010000455.1:0-3621 GCA_966080355.1 uncultured Chryseosolibacter sp. | reverse complement strand
GTTCAAAGACCTTAACAAAAACGGCAAGCTCGACAAGTATGAAGATTGGCGTCTTCCTGTTGATGAGCGTGCTAAAGATCTCGCTGCCCAAATGTCGATCGAGCAGATCGCTGGACTCATGCTTTATAGTGGTCACCAGTCTATACCTGCACGACCGCGCGGTTTCGGAAGCGGAACATATGGCGGCAAATCTCTTGCGGAGAGTGGGATGAGATCATCTGACCTCAGCGATCAGCAAAAGGATTTTCTGGTTAAAGATAATTTGCGTCATGTGTTGATCACTTCCGTGGAAAGTCCCGAAGTAGCTGCGCGCTGGAATAACAACATGCAGGCTCTTGTGGAAGGAATCGGCCTCGGTATTCCTGCTAACACAAGTTCTGACCCACGGCACAATGCTGTAGCCAGCACCGAGTACAACGCAGGAAGCGGGGGCCGGATTTCGATGTGGCCTGAATCACTTGGGATGGCTGCAACTTTTGACCCCGATCTTATACAGAAGTTTGGTTCGATCGCGGCACAGGAATATCGCGCACTGGGAATTACAACCGCACTCTCACCCCAGGTGGACCTCGGTACCGAACCACGCTGGAATCGTATCAACGGAACGTTCGGTGAAGATCCCGGCCTTGCGGCAGATATGGCGCGCGCTTACATCGATGGTTTTCAAACTTCTACAGGAAAAGCCGAGATCAAAGACGGCTGGGGTTATAATTCCGTCAACGCCATGGTCAAGCACTGGCCCAGTGGCGGACCTGAAGAAGGCGGACGCGATGGCCATTTCGCCTACGGAAAATTCGCTGTCTATCCCGGAAATTTTTTTCACATTCAGATCACCCCGTTTGTGAATGGCGCCTTCAAACTCTCTGGTAAAACTGAAACTGCAGCTGCTGTAATGCCATATTACACGATCTCATATGGTCAGGACAAAAAATACAATGAGAATGTTGGAAACGGTTTTTCGAAATACATCATTACCGATTTACTGCGCGACAAGTATGGCTACGATGGGGTAGTGTGCACCGATTGGCTCATCACTGGTGACGAGGGAAAAACACCCGACATGTTCATGGGTAAATCGTGGGGTGTGGAAGACAAATCCATTGCCGAACGCCACTACAAGGTGATCATGGCGGGCGTAGATCAGTTCGGTGGCAACAACCTTGCTGGCCCTGTGATCGAAGCGTATCAAATGGGCGTAAAAGAACATGGTGAAGAATTTATGCGCAAACGTTTCGAGCAATCTGCGGTGAGGCTGTTGAAAAACATTTTCAGAACTGGATTGTTTGAAAATCCGTACCTGGACCCGGAGCACTCTAAATCGACAGTTGGAAGTGCTGATAAAGTCACCGCAGGATATGAGGCTCAACTCAGATCACTTGTATTGCTGAAGAACCATGGGAAAGTGCTTCCGCTCCAAAAAAATAAAACCGTTTACATTCCCAAGCGTGTAGTGCCCGCGGGTCGCGATTGGTTTGGCAACGTTACAGCCGAGCACGTGGAAGATGCGATCAACATGGAGATCGCAAAAAAATATTTTAATGTTACCGATGACCCAGGAAAAGCCGACTTCGCCATTGTTTTTGTGAAGAGCCCGGATGGAGGTGTGGGATACAGCAAAGAAGATCGCGAGAAAGGTGGAAACGGTTACGTTCCTATTTCACTTCAATATGGACCCTACACCGCCAGCCTTGCGCGTGAAAAAAGCATTGCAGCCGGTGACCCTATCATCGATCCGACCGTCACGAACCGCTCTTACAAAGGAAAAACAGTAACGGCATCTAACATCACAGATTTGAAATCTATTATGGATACGAAAACAGCCATGAAAGGGAAACCCGTCATCGTTGTGATTAACGCGTCAAAGCCAATGGTTTTTTCAGAATTTGAAAAGGAAGTCGATGGCATCGTACTCGGATTTGGTGTGCAAGATCAGGCAGTGCTGGACGTGCTGAGTGGCGTTGAGCCATCGGGTTTGCTCCCGGTGCAAATGCCGGCATCGATGGAAACCGTTGAGCAACAAATGGAAGACGTTCCTCACGATATGAAAGTGCATGTTGACAGCGAAGGCAACGCTTATGATTTCGGATATGGTATGAATTGGAAGGGCGTGATCAATGACAAGCGCACTGCACGCTATAAAAAGAAGAGTACAAAGTCGTAGTTTTTTGAAGGGTTAGTTTGCAGGCTTCGGAATGAATTTTCCGGAGCCTTTTTTTATTATCGTTGCGGATGTATCTTGATCCAAACAATTCAGCATGGACCACGCACCGCACGATCACGATGAGGATTGGCACATCGGAAGTAAATGGATGCAGCGATTTGAAACGTATCTGCCCGAAGTGGTCTATGGATCGATCGATGGTATAGTCACAACTTTCGCGGTAGTGGCAGGATCAGCAGGGGCCGACCTCAGTATCTCTGTAATTCTCATTCTCGGTATGGCAAATTTGTTTGCTGATGGTTTGTCGATGTCTATTGGAAGTTATCTTTCCAAAAAATCGGAGCAAGACAACTACAACAAACACCTGAAGATCGAAGAATGGGAGATCGAACATATGCCCGATGTGGAGCGACAGGAGATCGAAGAAATTTTTCGCGAAAAAGGTTTTGAAGGAAAAGAGCTCGAGATCGTTGTTAACCGAATTACTTCGAACAAGCAGGTGTGGCTCGACACCATGATGAAAGACGAGCTTGGACTTACCCTGGAAAAAAAATCCCCGTTCAAGGCCGGCCTGTCTACTTTCCTTGCCTTCGTTGCTGCGGGCTCAGTGCCGTTGGTTTTCTATTTCATTGCATTCAAGCAGCAGATGAAGATCGATCCTTTTCTTTTGTCAACGCTGGTGACGGCATTGGCATTCGTGGTCATCGCGTACATCAAAACGTACGTTACCCGCATCAGCTTTTTGCGAAGTATCGTGGAGACACTTTTGCTCGGAGCGGCTGCGGCAACGGTAGCTTATTTCCTTGGCGATTTTCTTGAGGCATTGCTCAAATAAATCACTGTTGTTTCATCGTTGGAATCGGTGGCGCGCCCGGTGTTTCGGATGGCGTCAGCGGTTCTTTCCCGGGCTGAATTTCCGGTTCTGTATTCGGTTTTATTCCCGGTTCAGGAGTCGGGTTCGTTTCAGGAGACTTTCCTGGTGTCGGAACTTCTCCCGGTTTTTTTGGATCGCTCGCTTCCATTGTATTTATTATTTTAGCAGGTGTGGAAAAACATTGTACCCGCTTTAACAAACAAACGCGCAGACTATGAAAAAAATGATCATGCTCACTTTTTTGTCCTTCACTCTTTCAGCCGCTGCATTTGCACAATCTGAAGCTAAACGTGAAATGAAACAAGTTTCGAAAGAAGTGAAGCGTGAATCGAAGCACGCAGGCAGTGAGACGAAACGTATTGCCAAATCTAGCGCACGCACCGCGAAAAAGGTTTCTAAAAAAGTTAAGCACGAAGTGAAGAAAACCGGGAAGGCAATTAAACGGGAGACAAATTAGTTGACCTCGACTTTTATGAAGCTTCGCCAATTTTCGAGTAATTCATTTTCGGTGATTGACAGCGATTCCAGTATTTGTAGTAGTTCCGACTTAATCTGACAGTTGGGTTAACTTAGAAGTGCAAACTAT
>CBHROW010000454.1:0-3621 GCA_966080355.1 uncultured Chryseosolibacter sp. | reverse complement strand
CAAATCATCGCTTCATCGCTGTGATTGGGTAAATCTTTCCCGCAGTTCTCACAGCATGGTCTCATATCAAGCATGCAACTTTTATTTTTGTTATCGATTAACTATCCCGATCTGAGCTCAAAACAACCAACACCAGCTTCAACACAATTGCGGAGTTTTCCCTAAATCTTCGCATGGACACACCCATTTATAAACTTCACAAGTTCGCCAGCCGTCAGCAATCAAGTTTCTCAAAAAATTAGGGAACTCGTAGCGATAAATAGGTGTAAGCCCTCGCATTCCCGTACAACCGTTAGCATTAATTTCGGCAATGAAAAAATTCATTGTTGAAAGAAAACTTCCCGGTGCCGGGAACCTGAGCGAGGCAGATCTTATGTTGCTGGCGAGCAAATCAGTCCTGGTAATTCAATCCCTGGGTAAACAATACCATTGGATTCAAACCTTTGTAACAGCTAATAAGTTGTATTGTATCCATGTGGCCGAGGATGCCGAGACTGTTCGGCAGCATGCGAGAGAGGGAGGCTTCCCTATCGATAACATTGAAGAGGTCAAAACTGTTATCGATCCGACAACAGGCAGGTTTTAGTTCAACGGTTATCGCAAAAATTCTCCGTCTATAATGAGCAGTTCAACTCCTGTTTCAGTGTAAGAGCGATGCGTGCTTACATTATCCGAAACAAAGTAGCTCATGCCGGCTCGAAGTGTACTCTTGGTTCCGTCTTCCAACTCACTTGTAAATTCGCCACTCAGGCAAAATACAAGGTGACCTCTTTTGCACCAATGATCGGCTATATATCCCTTGGAATAGTTAACTTTTCTTATCCGCAGGCCGGGAAGGTCAATTTGCTTGGTTAGGCTTTTTCCAACCAAACCATAATTCTGTTGCACTGTTATGCGCTCCCAATCCACGATCTGGTAGGGTATTTTTTCATTATGCATGGGTTAAAATTTGTTTTAGTGCCGATTGAAATGAAGAAACTGCGAGTTCAATATCATACTCAGTCGTTGACCATGAAGAAATACTCACCCTGATGACTCGGTGGCCCTTCCATTTGGAATCGCCCGCCCAGCAAATGCTCTCGTCTACAATCCTTTTCAAAACCTTCTCCGTCAGTTCATCAGTTGCACATCTAACGAGCACTTGATTGAACGCTATCTCATTTACAACATGAAGGCCGTCAATCTCTCCAATGCGTTTTCCGAATAATTTTGCCATTGCATTCATGTGCAAGATCATTTCATTGATGCCACTGAGTCCGAGATATTTCAGTGTGGCCCAGAGCTCGATCACCCGGGCCCTGCGCGACATCTCAATAGTTTGATTCATACCCTCGCGCTGCCTCTGGAAATTGAGATAGGGAGCGTTGGCACTAAATGCCGAATGCAGTGCTTCCCGGTCGCGACAAAATACGATGCCTGAGTCATAGGGCGTGTTCAGGGTTTTATGAGCGTCAACAGCCCATGATGTGGCTAACTCCATACCCTTGGTCAAAGTCCGCAGATCGCTGCATTGAGCCCATAACCCAAACGCACCATCGATGTGGATCCATGCACCTGCATCAACGGCTTTGGGGCAGATGAGATCAAAGCGATCGAACGCTCCCGAGTTCACGTTTCCAGCTTGCAGCACGAGAATGGAATTAGCGTCCAGAACGGGAAGTGTGCGGTAGTCAATTCTTCCTTGAGAATCAACGTCCAGACGGGTGATGTGGTCAGTGCCGAATCCAAGGATCTGTGCTGCGCGTATTACCGATGCGTGTGCCTCCTCTCCTACAAAGATCTTGATCGGAGGTGCTCCATGCAGGCCTCGCTTATTTACATCCCAGTTTTTTTTCCGTAGCAACCGGAATCGCGCAGCGGCCAATGCGCAAATATTTGCTGCTGTCGTTCCGCTTACAAAGCCCGCTGTAGTTCCAGCCGGTAACGAAAAGAGAGACCTCAGCCAGCCTTCAACAATTTCTTCTAACCTGGCAACCACCGGAGACATGACAGACATTGCGGCATTTTGGTCCCAGAAAGTTCCATACAATTTTGCAATCAATCCGATTGGTGTGACACCACCGGTCACAAATCCAAAATATCGCGGACCCGCCTGTGCTACCGTGGCAGGAGATCCGTACTGCCGCAACAGATGAAGTATCTGATGCGCAGACGTGCCACCCGAGGGCATAGCTTCATCAAATTGGCTGAGTTGTTCAATCGATTCCTGCGTAGGGAAAACCCGTCTCCACCTCGCTGCATTTATATAGTCAAATCCATCGGCAATCGCTGCGTCAAATAATCCTCTGTCTTCCAGATCGCGCAGAAGTTGTTCTTGTAACCTGTTCATCAATTCCTTGGTAATGTGATCAAACGCCTTAGCGTGAGTTGCATCACGTGCACAAAAAAAACCGTCATAGTCAAACTGACTTGACGGTCTACCTAACTAAATTTAAGATCAGCGTGTTAACAGCTTCAAACACGCTTCTCTTAGTTGCAAGGATAGATCATCATTGATTTCTGATGACCGGTGAAGTTGCCTATTTTCATTTGCGAACTCCCTATTTTTCTCAACTGTTTTTGCATGGGATACAAAAGTATCTGCCGCTGCTACATACGTGTTGGCTTGTTTTCACATCGCGGGATAGGTTTGCGATATGGTTGACGATCAACACCTCGATAACCTCCTGAAGGATCTCAATCCGAGACTGGCAGATGGTGAATACGTTTTCTGCTGCCTACCGAATCTTCAGGCAATCAAGCAGATCGATGTGGTTATGATCTTTGTCGAGAAAGAAGGTATCACGGCAATTCTGTCCAAGGGCAATGCGGATCATTTGAAGCTTAAATACAATGGACTGTTTTCATGGATCACGCTTGAGGTTTATTCTTCCCTTACAGCCATTGGTTTGACCGCAGCAGTATCTTCAGCGCTATCCGCGGCAGGTATCAGCTGCAATGTTGTCGCAGGATACCATCACGATCATCTGTTCGTTGAGTCAGGTAAAGCGCTGCAGGCAATCTCCGTACTCAATCAGTTATCCGTCAACGAAAATCACATTCGTAAATTAAATATGATGACTATCAACTGGCAGCCGCAACTCATGGGAACACAAATCGAACTTTGGCCCCTTGAGCCCTCTGATTTCGACCGCTTGCATCTGGCAGCATCGGATCCTCTCATTTGGGTTCAACATCCCGACAGGTACCGATACAAAAAAGAAGTTTTTACCGAATATTTCAATGCCGCAATTAAGTCACAGGGTGCGCTGTTGATCCTGGATAAATCCACACAAGAGGTGATAGGATGCTCGAGGTTCCACGACTATGACAGTTTCACCAACGAAGTGTTCGTTGGATATACGTTCCTCATCAGACGATGCTGGGGATCAAACTATAATAAGGAGTTAAAACAACTCATGTTGAGCTATGCATTTTCGTATACCGACACTGTGCGCTTTTTAGTCGGGCAGGACAACACTCGCGGGCGGAAGTCAGTCGAAAAAATCGGAGGCAATTTTACCGGAACAGGTGATGGCGTGATCTTTTACGAGATCCGCAAGGCTTCGTGGAACGCCAGCCTTCTGTGACCGTTTGCTAGAAGTGGCAAATCTTCCGTGCCATCTTTTCCGAATGGATGAT
>CBHROW010000453.1:0-3638 GCA_966080355.1 uncultured Chryseosolibacter sp. | reverse complement strand
ATTGAAAACAGCACACTTGAAAACCTGATCAGCAGAATACGTGAATACAGCTCTACCTATTTGAAAGACCAAGCCATCGAGCTCGTGGGTCGTTACCCCGAAAAAATTCCCGACCTGTTTCTGCAGCGCACAAGCTTCCACAATATTTTCATGGTGGTGAAGGAGACGCTCCATAACGTAGCGCTGCACGCAAAGGCCATGAATGTGAGCATCACGGCTACCGTTCAGGAAGATCGGTTGCACATGTCGATCAAAGACGATGGCGTAGGTTTTGACCGCACACACGATACCATGGGCAACGGATTGAAAACGATGCAAACCCGGATGCGTGCGATCGGAGGTCTACTCAACGTTACGAGCGAACCTGGCCGTGGAACAACGATAACGATCGATATCGGATTAATTCAAATTGCGCGTAAAAGCTAACTGTTAATTCCAGCTTCCGGTTCCGACATCTGGGCAGAGATTTAGAACGTGACTTTCACTTCCACCGTGTCATCTCCGCGCTTCACCTTGACCGGAACGGTCTGTCCTTTTTCAAATTTACCGAGCGCGTCCATGTAATTCTGAATGTCTTTGATGTGAAGTTCTCCCATCTGAATAATGATATCTCCTGTTTGAATGCCAGCTTTCTGTGCGGGCTTTCCATCCGACACACCGTCAACTTTCAAACCTTCAACATCTGATCCGTAACTTGGCATGATACCCATGGTCACTTTAAATGATGACCGCCCCGCCATTGACTTTGTTTTAGTTTTGAGAAATCCGAGCTTGGCTTGAGCGTCAAGTTCGTCAGCAATTTTCGCGATCAGCCTCAACACCTCGACTTCTCCCGCAAAGTTGATCTTGTCCCAATCGTCAGATGGCTTGTGATAGTCAGTGTGTGATCCCGTGAAGAAGTGCAGCACCGGAATATCTTTGAGATAGAATGAGGTATGATCGGAGGGCCCGGTGCCCGATGAATCTGTTTTGATGTTGAGTTTATCGGTTGCGAGTTTTTTCAACAGTGGCTCCCATGAAGGACTCGTGCCCGTTCCATGAACGATCAATGTTTTTGTCTGAGGATCTAGTCTGCCGATCATATCCATATTGATCATATAGTTGACTGATGAAAGTTCAATGGGCGCATGTTCCGTAAAATACTTGGAGCCGAGCAAGCCAAGTTCCTCGCCCGAAAAGCACAGGAACAGGAAATTGTTCTTTTCTTTCTTCTTGTTCGTGCTGAAGTATCGGGCCAGTTCAAGTACACCGGCTACTCCGGAAGCATTGTCATCTGCTCCGTTATGGATCTTGTTCTGCGGATTTGCATCAAGAGAACTTCCCTCGCCATCCGTACCGAGGTGATCGTAGTGGGCTCCTATGATGATCGTTGTGGATGCACCATTGTCGAGATAAGCAACTACATTGTTGGCGGTACCTGCCTCACCTTCGCCATGAATACCCTGTCTGAATGGAAATGATTGCAGAAATGTTTTTGAATCGCCTTTCGGCTCGAGATGTAGCTTTTTGAAATTATCCTCAATATAAAGCGCTGCGGCTTTTTCGCCTTTGGTGCCCGAGCCTCGGCCTTCAAAAGAGTCGTCAGCGAGGGTTTTAATATGTTTTTCAATTTGACGGGCATCGAACTCCTGGGCTTTCGATTTACAAGCCAGCGCAACAATAAACACGATAGGTGAAAGATATCTCATAACTGTAAAGTAGCGGCAAGATAACATCCGTTGCACGTTAAAAAAAAGCGAATGTTATAACCGAAGGCTGACGTGCTTTGGTATATTCGTGATACAAAAATCCATCGACTATGCAATCTCTTGAAAACAAAATCGCTTTAATCACCGGTGGCAGTAAAGGAATCGGCCTCGGTGTTGCTGATGCTCTTCTGAAGCAAAACATGCGTGTCGCTATCACGGCCCGATCGCAAAAATCGGTGGATGAAGGAGTCGCGCATTTGAAAAAGCTTGGGAAGGGAGATGTGATGGGTTTGGTTGCAGATGTTCGCGATGGAAAAGCGCAGCAGAAAGTTGTTGAACAAGTTGTGGCAAAGTGGGGTGGAGTAGATGTGTTGGTTGCCAATGCAGGCATCGGCTATTTTGGGTCGATCGAAACCATGACCGTAGAAGATTGGAACGAAACGATCGATACGAACCTCACGGGAGTTTTTCATAGCGTGAAAGCCTGTCTTCAGCCGCTGAAGAAGTCGAAAGGATACGTGATCACAATGGCGAGTTTGGCGGGAACAAATTTCTTCGCTGGAGGCTCGGCTTACAATGCGAGCAAGTTTGGCCTTGTGGGATTCACCCAGGCGATCATGATGGACCTTCGCCATTCCGGCATCAAAGTTACCACCATCATGCCCGGCTCTGTAGCGACTCACTTCGGCAACGAAACGGTAACTGAGGCAGATGCCTGGAAAATCCAACCCGAAGATCTTGGTCAAATGGTGGTCGATCTTTTGAAAATGAACCCAAGAACGCTACCCAGCAAGATCGAAGTACGTCCCAGTATTCCCGGAAAGTCTTGATCGATAGGTAATCAGTCGTGCTTGTTTAGAAACTCGCGAAGTATTTTTATGTATTCCTCGGGTTTTTCATTGAATGTAAGGTGAGAAGCATCGGCCACTACCCTCAACTGCGAATTTTTTGTCTGGTCTGAATACCATTTCAATGTAGCAGGAGTCGCTTCATCAAATTCGCCACATGTGAAAAGTGTCGGGAGCGAAAGCGATCGAAGCACATCAGAGCGATCGAAATTTTTCAAATTGCCGGTAGCTGTAAATTCATTGTTGCCCCACATGGCACCGTAAACCTGCATGTTCGCCTCGCTGAATGCGCTATCTACTTCGGGCGGATAAGAAATTCTGCAAACATGACGCTTGTAAAATTCGTTGGTAGCTTCAATGTATGAGGGACTTGTAACAGTACCGCGTGCTTCATTCGCGTTCAGCGTGTCTTGCACGGCCTGAGGTAGCTGTTTCTTTAACATGTTTGCGTCAGCAAGCCATCGCGACACTGTAATGCAAGGGCTCGCCAGCACGACTGACTTGATACCTGCGGGATTCTCCGCAAGGTATTGCGTTGCAAGCATGGTTCCCCATGAGTGACCTAATAAATGAACAGAGGTAAGATCGAGGTCAGTGCGAAGTTTTTTCAACTCGCGAACAAACCGCTCGACATGCCACAGCGAAGTATCCGTGGGATGGTCGGATCTTCCCGCGCCAAGCTGATCGTACATGATAACAGGTCTGTCATCGCCAAGTGCCGCCAGCGGTTTAAAGTAATGACTTGTGAAACCAGGGCCTCCGTGGAGTAATATCAAGGGCGTTTTCTTCCCGGTGCCAACGATCTTATACCAGATCTTCCCACCTTCAACGTCAACAAATCCTTCACGTGATTGATATGTTTTATTTTTCGAACATCCGAAGACAACAAGCAGTAGAAGGAGTGTGAGTTTTTTCATTCGCGTTTGGCCACAAAGGCACTAAAGGCACAAAGTTAAAAAATCTGAAGTTTAACATCCAGTCCTTCACTTAACGTGCTGGCCGTGCAATCGCGATCACGTAATGCCTCGTGAGGTTCTGATGAACAGGCCTGTCCGTCCCTGACAGAGGTTGACCACAAAAGGTTAACCAATGAAGAGAGAAA
>CBHROW010000452.1:0-3662 GCA_966080355.1 uncultured Chryseosolibacter sp. | reverse complement strand
ATGCGTTGAGCGAAGAACTTCAAACATTGATTGAATCTTCTGAACTAGTAATTTCACGAAGCGGGTTCAGCACAGTGATGGATTTGGCAGTACTCGAAAAGAAGGCGGTTTTCATTCCCACACCCGGACAAACTGAACAATGGTACCTGGCGGAGCGACTGATGCAAAATAAGAAAGCCTATTTCATGCCCCAACATTCCTTTTTTCTTCCGAAAGCGATTGACCGGTCCAGATCGTTTTCAGGACTTGGAGGATTTTCTCCCGATCAGAGGTTGTTGCAGAACGCACTCGATAAAATCTTACGTGATGCAAAGACTGATTAAAAGTTTTGGATACGCAGTGAAAGGCTGGCGTGCTTCACTGCGCGAGCAACTCAATCTCAAGATCATGATGGTTGCCGGGATACTTGTTGCAACCCTCGGATTTTATTTCCGGATCTCGTCCATCGAATGGTGCATTGTTTTGTTGGCGATAGGACTTGTGATCAGCCTCGAGATCGCCAATACAGCAATTGAAAATCTCGTGGACCTGGTAATGCCCGAATACCATGAGAAAGCTGGGCGAGTTAAAGACCTGATGGCGGGTGCTGTTCTCTTTGCTTCCGTTATCGCGGCTATTGTCGGACTGATAATCTTCGTCCCGTATTTTATTTAATGGAGGGGAATTTCCACGGTTCGCGATAGGCCGGCTTGAGCAAGCCATTCGCCTTAGGATCGTTTTTGAATTCTTTTTTATCGCGATCCCAACGAATTTTATTTCCTGTTCGATAGGCGATGTTTCCCATGTGTGCAACTAAAGCCGAGTTGTGACCTTGTTCAATATCGCAGATCGGCATCTGCCGCGATTTTAGGCAGTCGATGAAATTTCTCACGTGCTTCTCATGGTCTTTGGGGTCAGAAGGTTGCAAGGGTATCAATTCTGTCTTTGTTGCGTTGTTGTTGTCTGTTTCCGCGATCACTTCCCAGCCTTCCCGGTTCACCACCAGCGTTCCGTTATTACCAACGAATGCCACACCATAGTTTCGTCCGTAAAGTCCTTTTTGAATTCCGCCTGCATGGTCCATTCAAGTGTGAATTTCCCGAAGTCGTAGATGACGTTCAACGTGTCGGGTGTTTCGATACAATTCATCGGATACGCATAAATTCCTCCGGACGCAGAAACTGACTCGGGTGTAGTTACATCCATCGCCCACAACGGAATGTCTAACAGGTGAACTCCCCAATCAGTCATCAGCCCACCGCCCTGATCCCAAAAGTGTCGCCACGATCCATGAAACCGATTTTGATTGAACGGTCTTTTTGGTGATGGGCCGAGCCAGAAGTCGTAATCAACTCCAGCTGGTACAGCCGAATCAGGAACTTTTGGATTACCTTTTCCATAATCGAAATACGCCCATGTTCTGATCTTGCGGATCGTTCCCAGCTTCCCGGATTTGACGAGCGCAACAACATCCTGCCAGTGTTGACCGCTGCGTTGTTGCTGACCAACCTGAACAACACGTTTGTATTTTCGCGCTGCCGCGAGCATAACCTGACATTCTGCAATGCTATTCGCCAACGGTTTTTCTACATAAACATCTTTGCCGGCTTCACATGCTTCAACTGCGGGAAGACAATGCCAATGATCCGGTGTGCCGATGATCACTGCATCGATGTTTTTATCATCGAGCACTTTGCGATAGTCATTGTACAAAACAGGTGATTTGCCGGTGAGCTCTTTGATCTTTGCGGCACGTTCATTCAATACGTTTTGGTCCACGTCACAGAGGGCTGCGCACTCCACTTCGGCAATTTTAAGATGATCGGTAAGGTTGTACATGCCCATATTCTTACATCCGATCAAAGCCACACGGATCTTGTCATTTTCTGAAATAGCTGCATGAGTTTTTTCATAGATCCATGGCGTTAGCGTGGTGGCCGCCAGCAGGCTTCCGGATTTTCTTATAAACGACCGTCTTGATGACATGATGAGCAAACGATTGGTGACAGGTGAAGATAAACTTTTATCGCAAGCTGGGAAACATTTTTATTATCCGATATTTGCTTCGTTTGAAAATCCTATGACGTTTTATACAGATTCTCATTGTCATATTTTCTCCGATGATTTCAACCCCGATCGTGTGGATGCGATTGAACGTGCGCGCGAAGCGGGAGTCATGAAGATGGTAATGCCGAATGTCGATCACGAAACGATCGATGCGATGATGGAAGCGGAAAGCAGATGGCCTGGTATGTGCTATTCCACCATCGGACTCCACCCGTGCTCGGTCAAAAAAGATTTTCAGCGCGAGCTGTACCTCGTGGAAGACTGGCTTTCAAAAAGAAAATTTACCGCTATCGGTGAAATGGGCACCGACATGTATTGGGACAAAACACTTTGGAACGAGCAGGTAGAAGCATTTCGCGTTCAAGTTGGCTGGGCAAAAAAATATCAGCTCCCCATCATCATCCATTGCCGCGAAACACTCGATGAGACCATTGCTTTGGTAGAGGAACTCCAGGATGGCAAACTCACAGGCGTGTTTCATTGCTTTACCGGAAATGCGCAACAGGCTGAGAAGATATCACGCGTCAATTTTTTTCTCGGCATCGGGGGTGTTTCAACATTTAAGAAAGGCGGTCTCGATACGGTGTTGCCTCACGTTCCCCTCGAAAATATCGTACTCGAAACCGATAGCCCTT
Source organism: uncultured Chryseosolibacter sp. (assembly GCA_966080355.1). GTDB lineage: Bacteria > Bacteroidota > Bacteroidia > Cytophagales > Cyclobacteriaceae > Chryseosolibacter. Next base: position 981 of record CBHROW010000452.1, on the reverse strand, counting down.
ACCTCGCCCCAGTGCCTCATCGCGGAAAGCGAAATGAGCCATCATACATTCCGCTCATCGCTCAAAAAGTTGCGGAATTAAAAAAAACCGATGTCGAAAAAATTCGCGAACAAACAACAGCCAACGCCCTTCAACTATTTCCTTCCATCGTTTAACTTGCGTTAACAACCAGGCCCATGAATTTGAAACAAGTTGTCATCAACACCGCGCTGCCCGGCCGACCCCGCAGCCGCGTGCTGATCATTTACACCGGGGGAACTTTCGGGATGGCGTACGATCGCGAAGGTGTATTGATCCCATTCGACTTCGCGCAAATACTCGAGCATCTGCCAACGCTTCGCAACCTTGCGCTCGAGCTTACGGTGATCTCATTTGATAAGCCGATCGATAGCTCGAACATGGAGCCTGCGCATTGGAAGGCACTGGGAGAGATCATCACCAGGAATTATGAATCGCACGATGGATTTGTGGTGCTGCATGGAACCGATACGATGGCGTACACAGCTTCTGCGCTCAGCTTTATGCTCGAAGGTCTTGGTAAACCGGTTGTATTTACCGGGGCGCAGCTTCCCATCGCAGAGCCTCGATCGGATGCTCGCGAAAATTTGATCACCGCGCTCGAGATCGCATCGGCAAAAGCGAATGGGAAACCGATTGTGCCGGAGGTCTGCATTTATTTTGATTACGAGTTGCTGCGCGGAAACCGCTCGAAAAAAGTGGAGAGCATGCAGTTCGATGCATTCGACTCAGGAAATTATCCTCCGCTCGCGAAAGCCGGTGTGAAGATCGATTATAATTTTTCATACATCCGCTCGGTGAATGGATCATCAAAGATCAACCTCCGCTCTGCTATCGATAACAATATTTCTATCCTCAAACTCTTTCCCGGAATTCCAATTTCCACTGTCGAGGCGATCTTGTCGACCAAAGATTTAAAAGCCGTTGTGTTAGAGACGTACGGATCTGGAAATGCGCCAACGT
>CBHROW010000451.1:0-3667 GCA_966080355.1 uncultured Chryseosolibacter sp. | reverse complement strand
CATGCTACCCATCAATGAAGCGGAGATCTCCATGATCGAGAAAATATTTTTGCGGCTTTCATTTGCATTCGGTTTGTCGTATGCCTCTTGTGACAGCGCGCTTATTTTTGCAAGCTCTATGTCGAGATCATCGTGAATATCTTTCGAAATTTGCATTCGTTCGCGTTTTTCCGTCTGGCGCGCTGATCGTTCCTCTTGCAGATTTGCACGCAACCTCGATCGGCTGAAGAGGAATATCAGCAAAAGTATCGAGAGTATGCCAATCGCAATTGCCCCAATCATGATCAATCGTTTGTCATTGGCAATCGTGTCTCTGGCATCTGCCCCGATCATGCTGATCTGTTTTTGCTGCTCATTGATCTTCGAATCCTTTTCAGATCTCTCGAGCTGGTATTTGGCGAGCAGTTCATTGTATTGGCGCGATTGTGATTCGTCACGAATACTATCCCGGATCGCTTTTGCCTGTCGATAGTAACGGTAAGCCGTTTCGAAGTCTTTCTTCGACTCACTGCATTTTACCAGGTCCTCATATACTTCGGCTTGCTTCTCCGGTTGCGTGAGGCTTTTGTATATCCGCGAGGCCTCTCTATAATATGGGATGCCGGCATATTCTTCGCCAAACTTGCACTCCAGCTGCCCCATGTGAAGATAAAATCCGGCAAGGAAATTCAAGTCGGAGGATTTACGCACCAGTGGCAACGCTTTTTTCCCAACAATGATCGCGCGGTTATAACTTTTAGTTCGATTTTTTTCAAATAGCGCAATGAGTATTTTGTATTTGGCGGAATCCGATTGGCCGGTGAGAACTTTGTTCAGGCTGTCGTTGAATTTTTTTTGCGCTGGGGTAAACTTCTTTTGTGAAAAGGAGGTGAACGCTGAAAATACAAGAACAATAAAGGTGAAAATATTAACGAGACGCATGAATTCCTGAACGCTTGGAGCGCTTGCAAAATACACTTTAATCCAAAAATCTAAACTCCAAATTTAAGCGTTCGTAGAATAAAAATGTCCCCCGGTGTGGTAGTAGCCATGATGGGGTCTGAAATCATACACCTCCCGATCCAACTGGTTCAATAGTCGAATGTAAAATTCCTCGGCATCATCACGTTCAACGGTAATTCCGATGCTATTGGAGCTGATGTTATCGATCAACACATCGCTCGATCTCCTCAATATCCTCAGAATATCTTCTTCCTCTCCTTCTTGAAAATAGATTCTGTAGTTCTCCATAAGTCCTCCCTTCTCCTATCATTATCAACGACAAGCAAAGTTTGTTCCTGATGAAGCAGCTGTAAGTGTGTTAAAGTGTTAAAGTGTTAAAGTGTTAAAGTGTTGAAGTGTTAAAGTTTGAGAGCTGAGAGTTTAAGTGCTCAAGGCTTAAGCTTAAGCCTGGACTAGACTTACCAACCTTGAGCCCGTCACTTTCAACGTGAATCCTTAAACACCTGCTAACCTGAACAGTTAAGCGCGCTAAGCGTTCACGATCGAGCCACCGTTCGGATGGAGAACCTGTCCGGTTATAAATGCTCCTTCTTTCGATGCGAGAAAAACATAACATGGAGCGATCTCAACCGGCTGTGCTGCGCGTTCCATCGGAACATCTTTTCCAAAGTTGCTGACTTTATCTTCCTTGAATGAGGACGGGATCAGTGGTGTCCACACGGGTCCTGGCGCAACTGCATTGACACGAACTCCCTTTTTGATCAGCGACTGTGACAAACTACGCGTGAAGGATACGATTGCTCCCTTGGTTGCAGAGTAATCCATCAACGCTTCATTGCCCTTATAGGCGTTCACAGACGTTGTATTGATGATCGAGCTTCCCTCTTTCAGGTAATGCACAGCGAATTTGCTCATGTAGAAAAAAGAAAAGATGTTTACCCGGAAGGTGTACTCCCATTGTTCTGCAGTAATTTCCTGAATATCTTTTTGTTCATACTGAACCGCTGCATTATTTACAAGAATGTGCAGATGACCGAACTTCTCGAGTGTCCTTTCAACCACGTTTCGGCAATTCACTTCCTGTGAAATATCGGCAGGAAGAAGTAATGGCTCCTTACCATACCGTCTGATCTGCCTGGCAGTCTCTTCGGCATCTTCGTGCTCATCGAGATAAACGATAGCAACGTCAGCGCCTTCCTTCGCAAACATGATCGCCACGGCACGCCCGATGCCACTATCGCCACCTGTTATCAACGCAACTTTCCCTTCGAGACGGTTCAAGCCAGGATCATCCGTATCGTAGATCGGCCGTGGTGTCATCTCTTTTTCAATTCCAGGTTGCCTGTCCTGATGCTGAGGAGGAACCTGTGTTGGCATATCGACTATTGTTTCCATAGTTTCAGTTTTTTTAATATCTCATTACGGCTGCAACTTCGCTGTCGGCAGGCATGCGATGCTTCGGAAGAAAATGGACCTCGCCCCCGTTTAGCAATGTTTTGATGATGGCCTTGTCGAGCAGATCGTCATCACCATCTTGCTGCGATTCGTGAATCGTCAGTTTATTGCTCATTTCGTCAAAGCGTCCCCAGATGTGCACACCTTGCAGTACGAACAGATGCCAGACCCGCCTGTAAAAAGCTGCAGGTATCACATCTTCAATGATAGATGACGTGAGTGCGGTGACAGAATTATTCCCGTAAAGCTCCAGGGCTTTCTTGTGGCGCTCATCGAAGTAAGGCTCCATGATTTTCTTGGCCTGCTCAAATAATGCCGTGTGCTCAGCGTTCTCCTGACTTCCCGTTATCGCGACATCCCATATCGGTTTGTATTTGGCCACCGATTTATAGATCGGAATCAGATATTCAACGCCTGCGAGCAACAATGGCACGTTCTCGCGATTAAGCACTTTGCTCCAAAGCGTTTCGTCCACTTCGTCAAAATACATGGCCAGATTTTCTTTTTCATCCGGCTTACCCGATCCGATTCCATGATAATTTGCTCCACCACCGGCTCCACTGCTGCCTGTGCGGAAAAGTTTTTGGTCGTCTTTCTCCTCAAAATGCACTACGTCATCTACACCGTTCGGGAGTTCGTCTATAATGAGCTGAACCATACCAAACGTTCCGACCCTGAAGAACTTCGCGCGTTTTTTACTGAGCACCAGCAGATAAAAATAATCATTGCTCATAAGGGGTATCAATTGACTGAGTACGAAAGATGTATTCACAACCATTTTTTCAGTCGGGGGAAAAGGAAGCTTGATGTACTGCGTTTTTTCCGGGCTGATGAATAGCGCGAGGCCGTCAGCCTGATTGCGCCAGAACTTGTCGTTGCGCAAAAGCTCGTAAGATGGCTTTAATAATTTTTCGATCGTGAGGTCGTCAAAGTTCTTTCTCTTCAATTCTGCAGTGACACGCTGTAACGCATTTTTGAAAATCGTATTGTCGGCCATTTCATTTACTTCTGCGCCACGCGCGTGTGTCGGCAAATAAATCGAAATACAAGTGGATGCCTGTTCGCCTGCCAGCAACGAAAAGTTTTCTTTCGAGAGTGTCAAAATTTCTTCTGCCATCGGCTGCTTTACTTCCACATCATCTGTAGCAGTCTCGATTTTTGCTTTCGTATTTTTAGCTTCGCCTTTGTCTTGCTGACGTTCTTCTCGCTTGTCGACATTGCGGTTTCTATGCATGATGCGTAAGTGTGGCGCTGGCTCCTCTTCGCCAAC
>CBHROW010000450.1:0-3673 GCA_966080355.1 uncultured Chryseosolibacter sp. | reverse complement strand
CACGACCCGTCATGGAGCTCAAAGGATTTCAACGGGTGCACTTGAAATCCGGAGAGAAAAAGACACTCAGTTTTAAAGTGAGTCCTGAGCTTCTGATGATGTTAGACCAACACATGAAAAAAGTAATCGAGCCGGGTGAGTTCCGGATTATGATCGGAGCATCATCGCGGGATATCCGGTTGCAAACTGTTTTGACAGTGCTGGAATAGGTATAGTTTTTTGGCTCTTTACTTTTGGTGACTCGCTAAGGTTTGTGACCCTTTTCGCCTGTAGCTATTTCCTAACAACACATTAACAAGCTGGCATTCTTCCGTTTTTCGCCTGGCTTAAGTTCGTTTTCTGTATTGATTCGTCAGCCCGAAGCCCCCGGCTATTTTCACATGTCTTCACTTGTATGTTGTGACACGGTACGATTTTTTGCCGTTGGCTGGCCAGGTTTTTAGAAAAATAAAAAATCACGTAAGTAGTGGCATTCTTGTATTGAAAATGCGGTTTTTGGCTCCGTTTACGCACACGGAGGCTCCGTGTGCGCACACGATTTTGGTTTTTCGAAATTCGTTTTCTAGTTTAGTCTCATGAATCAATTCAAATCGATCTTGGGTTAGTTCACAACCACTTCGAAAACCTAAACCAAACTCACATGAAAAAAACTTTACTTATTGTCGTCTTGCTATTCTCGGCAAGCTTCATTTACGCGCAGACTGTCACAGGAACAGTCACGGACCAGAAAGGAGGAGATCCACTGCCGGGCGTCTCGGTCCTGCAAAAAGGCAGCACCACGGGAACAACCACTGATGCGAACGGAAACTTTTCGCTCAACGTATCACAGAGCGATGCCGTACTTGTTTTTTCATTCATCGGCTTCAGTTCCCAGGAAATTTCCGTGAGCGGAAAATCCAGGATCGATGTCGCCCTCGCGGAAGACGCAACTGAGCTGAGTGAGGTCATTGTTACCGCACTCGGTATGCCTCGCGAAAAAAAATCGCTGGGTTATGCAACTGCCACCGTGGAAGGCGGACAATTGACAAAGACCGCATCGCCCAATTTCGCCACAGCATTGTATGGTAAAGCACCTGGCGTTCGCATCAATGCAACTCCGGGAGGTGCGACTTCTGCAGTCAACATCACCGTTCGCGGTATCAACACCATCACCGGTAAAAGCCAACCGCTCATTGTACTTAACGGTGTGCCTATACGCGATGGAGAAGTGAACAACAGCAACTACTGGGATGACCAACGCCTCAGGGGAAACGGACTTCTGGATATCAATCCGGAAGACATCGAAAACATTTCCATCTTAAAAGGCGCATCCGCTGCAGCGCTCTACGGATCCGATGCTGTCAATGGAGTTGTACTCATTACAACCAAGAGCGGTAAAGGTGTAAAAGGTTTTAAAGTCGATTTTTCAACAAGTTATACTGTTGACAAAGTGGCTTACCTGCCACGCTATCAAAACGTACGCGGTGCCGGTGCGCCTCTCAACGTTTCTAATGGCGGACAAGATGCGGAGGGTTTTGTTTACTACGATACCGATGGTGATGGCACAGCCGAGACACGTGGCATCCTCGGCTACTCGATCAACTTCGGCCCCAAGTTCGATGGCAAACCCACCATGGCCTGGGACGGTGTCATCCGGCCTTATGAAGCCCAGGATGGATATGCCTCACTTTTTCAAACCGCGCACAACAAGATCAGCACCATCGCCATATCACAGGGCACCGAGAACTCCAGCACGCGTTTCTCTTTTACGCGTCAGGACAACGAGGGTGTGAGTATCGGTTCTGAAAACGACAAAAACATCTTCAACCTTAACAATCATCTCGACCTCGGTAAAAAATATTCGATCGACATGGTTGTGAACTATATCAATCAAAACACCAACAACCGTCCATATTCTGTTGATCGCCTTACCAATAACTTCACGGGTATGATCGGACGTTTTGACGATGGCGCCTGGTACCTCAATAAATATAAAACCAGTAAAGGATATCGCTTTGTTACAGGCAGCAATCCGAGCCTTACGCCAGACGAGAACATTATTTATAACGGCATGAGGGGCGATCTTATGGACTACGTTTGGCGCGTTAAGGAAAACCGGGCCAAGGAAAAAAGTGATCGCGTCATCGCCAGCATGACCAACACATGGAAGATACTCGAAGGGCTTTCCCTTCGCGGAAGACTCGCGGCCGACATGACGTCTTTGAGAACCGAATACCGGAACTCGACTGAGATACCGCTCACCTTCGGAAATTCCGGGATGTTCGGCATGGAAAACCTCAACAGCAATCTTATGTATGGTGATGTGATGCTGACCTACCGAAAGGACATTACTCCGGATATCGACTTCACAGCCATGGCAGGTTATACAGCCACACGGGAAAGCTCTTCCCTTGTGACGCGCTACACGAATACAGGGTTGAGCACAGAAAACATGTTTGATCTCGCTGCATCCGTAAATACACCAACCGGTAGCGCAACACGTTCTTCCCTCGTGAAAGATGCATGGATCGGAACCCTCAGCGGAAGCTATAAGAATTTTCTGTTTGTGGAAGGTACAGTAAGACGCGACCGCACATCGACCATGAATCCAGCTAATAACAGCTTTGTGTATCCATCGGTGAACTCGAGCTTTGTTTTTTCGGAAGCGTTCGATCTGCCTACTGCAATTTCTTTTGGTAAGCTTCGCGCTTCATGGGGTGTCGTTGGAAATTATCCTGATCGTTACCTCGCTAATATTGCCTATGATCAGAATACGTTGGGCGTGCAGGCAGTGGGTGGTCAACCGGTGTTGTATACCACACTTCCGAGTACCTTCGGGAATGACAAGATCAGGCCGGAACAAAAGCACGAATTCGAGTTTGGCCTTGAGACACGCTACGCAAACAATCGCGTTGGATTCGATGTGACGTATTACAACGGACAGATCCGTGACCAGATCCTGCCTCTTACAATTCCTTCATCTGCCGGGGCAACTTCGGTACTCACCAACATTGGCACATTGCGGAACAAAGGACTTGAAGTTGCAATCTCGGGCACACCTGTAAAGGGCGCGTTGACCTGGGACGTAGTGCTCAACATGGCCAAGAACGTGAACATAGTTGAAAAGCTAGCGTCAGGTTCTAATGAACTTCTTCATGCGGATTACGATGGTAACGCTGCACAGCTTCGCTCCACAGTAGGTCAACCGATGGGTGATTTCTACGCTCACCCGGTTGCACGCGATGCCAATGGCGGCAAGATCGTTGACCCGAACGGCCTTTATCACGTTGATCCGGATACTATGGTCCGCATCGGTAATGCCATGCCTAAGCTCATTGGCGGTTTGATCAATACACTTTCGTGGAAGGGATTCACATTGACCGCGGTGCTCGACTATCGTTATGGCGGATATGTTATGCCAACTGCAATCAACTGGATGAAAAGCCGTGGTTTACTCAAAGAAACGTTGAACTACATGGATGCCGAACACGGTGGACTTTCCTATTATGAGGAAGATGGCACAGGAAAGCGTATTCAAACTTCAGCTGCGGCTGGACCGAACGGAGAAACTGTCTATCACGATGGGATTCTGCAGGAAGGTGTGAAAGGCGATGGTACTCCGAACGACTACATTGCTTCTGCTGCCGACTACTACTGGACAGTTTACAACTGGGGTGGCCCGCAATACAGTCCG
>CBHROW010000449.1:0-3674 GCA_966080355.1 uncultured Chryseosolibacter sp. | reverse complement strand
GTGATCCGTTGATCGCAGGATTGTAAGGATTGTGGGTGAAGATACCATCGATCGTAAGCTGTTGCCTGATGATCGATAGGTTTGCTGGTAAGTATGTCCACATCGACCGGTTCGACAAGTAATCGCGGACGTCCGATTCATAAACAAATACACCTGACACAACACTGATCAGAAGCACAACAAATAGTCCAGGAAAGATTCGAAGCGCTCTTTTCCAATAGTACTCTCCTAACGTTTTGCTTCTTTCGAGGCTTTGAAAAACCAGATATCCGCTGATCACGAAGAAACCACTGAGGCCGAGATAAGAGAATTCAGCCTGTCCGTTGGTAAGATGGTTCAGGTAGTCGCCTGTTGACACTCCAGCCAGGACATACGAATGCGACACCACTACGAAGAGCGCGAACAGAAGGCGAAGGACGATAAAATTAGTTTGCACGTTAAACAAAGATCGGATTTTACAAGTTGTCACGCACGCCTCGAGTGTCATATTCTGGTTGCCAGCCACACCTATGCAAGACAGGTCACTGGTTACTAACGCGAGTCACGGGGTTCAAGGCAATTTCCCGTCAATTCCCTCATCACAAACCGGAATTCCGCCATGCAACAACCGCTCACAACATTTTTATCATAGACTTATCATTCGATTTCGTGATCGTGATCTTCATACATTCGTTGAAGCTTGCGAATTGGTGAATGGCATCGCGTACCTTTGCGGCAACAGCTTTATTCATTTTACCTGATTCGACATGAAGATTGTGAATGATCAGTGTTCTGTTCTTGCGATCTGCTTTTGAATCCATACGCGCTACAAATGTATCACCAACGAGGATGGGCAACGAGAAATATCCGTACTTTCGCTTCTTCTCGGGCACAAAGCATTCTACCTGGTAGTCGAATGCAAAGAAATCTTTCAAGCGATGCCGGAATACATTCAGCGGATCGAAGGGTGAGAGGATGAATGCCTCATCAGCAAGGGTGATCTTCTTCTTTTTGTATTCGGGAAGCATGAATAATGGTCCCTTCAACCCTTCTACGTTTACTTCGATGACTTCACCTGCAGCAACAAGTTTCAAGATCTCTTCTTTCACCGGTGGCTTCACAAACCTTCCATTCCAGGCAATCTCTTTCGTGTATGCAATACCCAACGATTTCAGCGAGCGCGAGATGAGGTGTCGCGTGTATTCTTCGAGGCTTGGCGGTGTGCGATCAATTTCAGGAAGAACGATGTTGTCGGTCAGGTCATAGAGCTTGTGAAACTCTTTTGTTCGCGTTGCGAGCAATTTCCCAGACAGGTGCAGTTGTTCAAGCGCCACTTTCGATGGACGCCAATCCCACCATCCGGAGCTTTTCTTCACGCGGTCGTTCTCAAAATCTTTTGCTTTCAGTGCGCCTTCACGGGAAATACGATTTAGAATTCTATCCATGAGGTTTTTCTCGGCCTGAGAAATGTCTTTCCATCGGCTGGTGAACACTTCCGTTATTGGCAACGAGAAACGAAACTCCGACATCGGCATGAAACCGGAGTCGCGTGTCCAAAACTCGTAAATAGCGCTTTCGGCCTGAAGTTCAGCAAGCCATTCTTTTCGATACCCCGGCACACGTGCAGCGATGGTATGATGGTGGGCGCGTTCAACCACGTAGTTCGTATCTACTTGAACGAATCCCAGATGATCGATAACTTTTCTAACGGCATCCTTACCTCTTCCAAATGGCGCTGACTTATGAAGAGCGGCCGCATGAAGAATGATCTTACGTGCTTCAGCTTTTGTGAATGTAACAGGTGGCACTAATATTTTTTGTGGTGAAAATAGGCAATTGAGCCTAACTTATCGCCACCGGCCTACTCCAGAATATATCCCGCGCGAAATCCGAGGATGGGACAAAGAAAATTTCCCCTGTTGTTGTTCCAACTGAAGAGGCCTCCGAAAAAATCAATCGGCTCATCGCGCGTATAACGGACCGACAGCCCAGCGTTGAAATCCAGGTTCATCTTGTTCAGCGATTCTTAAAATCCCATTTTAAACCCATATCCATGCTCGCGATATCTGTTGGTATCGTTGAATTCAGCATATGTCATGATGTTCTGATGCATCTCCACGGCAAAGTAATAATCGTATCGACCCATTCTTTCTGTGCGAAGATTCCTTCCTGCGAAATAACATCTGAACTCTTCTCTCAATCGCCAGCCGCGAACATTTCGCACATCTCCAAGACCGCGGTTTTCCGCAAATGGCAACAGGAACCCCGCCTCTACCTGCGCGCTGACCTGATCGGGAAGCCGATGCTCAAAGGCAACATTCAAACTTCTGGGATTCATGAGCAGGTGCAGAACACTCACCTTGATGATGTTTTTTGGAACGTATGCGAGAGAATCCTGTCCATGAACAGTATTTGCCCTAGCAAAACTGAACGCGACCAGTAAAAAGATCTTAGAGCGGGTTTTCGTTGACATGACAATTCAAGTATCTGTGGCGGCAAGGTAAGCCACAAATACCCACACGGCATGAAACTAGTTTAAGATCGATCTGGGAAAATCTGCTAATACAATGCGATTTGCGTTCGTTGACAGCTACCTTGGCACCGCAATTAATTTGAATGTCGAACAAGGAACCACTACCTGTCTGGGGAAAGCTCACCAGAACTTCCAACACCATCACTTCGATTAAATCTTTTTGTCGCTCCCGGGCCGCTTGGCCACTGATATGCTTCATCCGGCCTTAACCCTGGCCGCGCATTCCACTTCCAGACCAAGGCCAGGCTTAGGTCCTCCTGAAGCATACCGGAAGATAAAAATGCAGATGAGGGCTACTTTCACAAATGGTTAGAAAAGGTCTCAGCGTAAACCAAATTGAAGATTTTTTTCGATTCCAAAATTTCCCCGGACAGTAGTAACAAAGAACAGGGAATGAAGAATTAAGAAGTTTGCATTTCCTTCGACATGCTCTGTTCCTTGTTCCTTGTTCGATATTCAATCTCTTACTTCAAAGCAACCACCTTCTCCTTCACCACGATCTCTATCGGCTCACCGGACTCGAGCTTGGTTTCGGTTCCGTCTTTGGTGACTTTCACTTTGATCACGCGACCGCGGAATTCGAGGCGAAAGGAATAGCTCTTCCATTGTTCGGGAATAAATGGATTGAAACTCAGCTTGCCGTCTTTTACACGCATGCCACCGAAACCTTTGATCACGCTCATCCAAGTTCCCGCCATACTGGTGATGTGGAGGCCGTCTTCCGTGTCGTTGTTATAGTCATCGAGGTCGAGGCGCGCAGTGCGGAGATACATCTCGTATGCCTTCTGCTTGTATCCGAGTTTAGAAGCGAGGATCGCATGAACACATGGCGACAACGATGACTCATGCACCGTCATCGGTTCATAGAAATCGAAATTCTTGCGGATGGTCTCCTGGTCGTAGCGCTCTTCGAAGAAGTAAATTCCCTGGAGTACATCGGCTTGCTTGATAAAACAAGAACGCAGTATTCTGTCCCACGACCATTTTTGATTCAACGGCCGATCTTCCTTGCGCAGTTCACTCACGGTCATCAATTCCTTGTCGAGAAATCCATCTTGTTGCAGGAAAATTCCGCGATGCTCGTCTTCCGGCAAATACATGTTCATTTGAATATCCTCCCAATGAGCCGTTTCTCTTGCTTCCTGAAATCCTATTTTTTGAA
>CBHROW010000448.1:0-3689 GCA_966080355.1 uncultured Chryseosolibacter sp. | reverse complement strand
GGCATTAGAAATGCAGAATACCAACAACGCGGATCAATAATAAAGAATTTAAGCTAGACCGGGAAGTAAAATAATGACGATTAAGAAAGTTCGTACAAACCTCAATCGAGCGACATGATTCCAGATGCCCAATTCCCAATTCCTAGTCAGTCCATTCCGCAACAAATAGATTCGTATTCCTTGTTCCTCCATTGTTGCGGTTAGAAGAGAATACAAGTTTTTTGCCATCAGGGGAAAACATCGGGAACGAGTCGAACACGCCATCATAAGTCACTTGTTCGAGATCTGTGCCGTCTTCATTCACCATGAAGATGTTGAACTGAAAGCCGCGCGTTCCCTTGTGATTGGATGAGAACAATATCTTTTTTCCGGACGGGTGATAAAATGGTGCCCAGTTGGCTTTGCCGAGGTTGGTGATTTGTTTCAGGTCGGAGCCATCAGCATTGCATGTGAAGATCTCCATTTCAGTTGGTGCCACAAGCCCTTGAGAGAGAAAATCCTGATATTCTTTCTTTTGCTCATCCGTCTTCGGGCGCGATGCCCGGAAAACTATTTTCTTTCCATCCGGTGAGAAAAATGCACCACCATCGTATCCAAGCTCGTGCGTAATCTGTTTCACATCTGAGCCATCGATGTTCATCGTGTACAGATCGAGATCACCATTCCGTGTCGAGGTGAAAACAATTTTGTCGCCTTTCGGAGAAACCGTTGCTTCCGCATCATAGCCTTTTGTATCGGTAAGTTGTTTGAGGATTTTGCCATTCAGGTCGGCCACATAGATATCATAGGTGTCATAGATCGGCCATAGATATTTTCCTCCTGGTTTTCTTTCCGGTTCAGCGGGGCAGGCATCTCCACCTGCATGTGTTGAAGCATAAACAATGGTCTTGTCTTTAGGAAGGAAATACGAGCAAGTCGTTCGTCCTTTCCCGGTGCTCAGCATTTTTGGCTGCTTGTCTTTTAGATCATCAGTCAATGAGGTGTAAAAGATCTGGTCACACTTCAGTCCCCACGCTGGATTGTTGGATTGGAAATCGAGTTTCTTACTATCGAAGCTCCAATACGCTTCGGCATTATCACCACCGAACGTCAACTGCCTGACGTTTTTGAAATGTTTTTCCTGGGGATAGTGAACGATTTGTTCCTGGGCCAATATGCTGAAGCACGATGAAATGGCGATCAGCATAAAAAAGATTTTCTTCATGCGGGCAAAGTTAACAGGGTTTGTGAAAATTTATGCTGCTGCAGAGGCGGCTTGCTGTTGTTCTTTCAATGCACGTCTCAGGATCTTCCCAACGTTTGTTTTTGGAAGTTCAGTCCTGAATTCAACATGCTTTGGAACTTTGTAGTTGGTGAGGTTCTCATGACAGTATTTGAGGAGCTCCTCTGCGGTCAAGCTCGGATCTTTCTTCACTACGAAAATTTTGATCACTTCGCCAGACCGTTCATCGGGCACACCAATAGCAGCTACTTCGAGCACTTTCGGATTTCCCGCAACAACGTTCTCGATCTCATTCGGAAACACGTTGAACCCCGAAACTTTGATCATGTCTTTTTTGCGATCGACAATCTTAAAAAATCCTTCCGTGTCCATCACACCGATATCGCCCGTGCGAAACCATTCCTTATTGAAGAACACGCCATCGTTGTTTGAATTCCAATAACCTCGCATCACCTGAGGACCGCGCGCACAGATCTCTCCCACTTCTCCTTGCGCGAGTTGATTGCCATTCTCATCAAAAATCCCAACTTCGGTGCTTGGCATCGGAATTCCGATTGTTCCGGGTTTGTGCTTTCCGTCAAGCGGGTTACAGCAAAGCACCGGTGAAGTCTCACTCAGGCCATATCCTTCTACCAGGTTGGTTCCTGTAACTTCCTTCCATTTTTTTGCAACCACATCCTGAACCGCCATCGCGCCAGCAACAGCTCCTTTCAATCTGCTGAAGTCAACATTCTTGAATTCGGGATTGTGCAGCAGTCCGTTGAACAATGTGTTCACTCCCGTGATGATCGTGAACTTATGTTTCTTGAGTTCCTTGCAGAATCCAGGCATGTCGCGCGGATTGGTGATCATCACATTCTTCACACCTGTGCTGAACATCAGAAGTCCATTGACGGTCAACGCAAAAATATGATACATCGGGATCGCTGTGATCATGATGTCATCTCCGTTCGGGCTCATATAAGGCTGAAACCAGTAGCGGATCATAGCATTATGCGCAACAAGGTTCCCGTGAGAAAGCTGGGCGCCTTTCGCAATTCCGGTCGTACCTCCTGTGTATTGAAGTACTGCTAGATCGTGAATGCCGACATCTACTTTTTTCAACGGTAGATTTGAGCCCTTTTTCAGCGCATCCTTAAATGAAGTTGCCTGAGGAAGACTATAAGCGGGCACCATCTTCTTCACATTCTTCACTACAAAGTTCACGAGCGCGCCTTTCAATCCGCCCAGCATGTCACCCAGTTGCGTTAGGATGACGTGCTTAATACCCGTGTTTGCAATTATTTTTTCGAGATTGCTCGCGAAGTTGGTAACGATCACTATTGCTACCGCACCGGAATCTTTGAATTGATGTTCCATTTCGCGTGGCGTGTAGAGTGGATTGGTGTTCACCACAGTCAATCCCGCGCGCAATGCACCGAGAAATGCGATCGGGAATTGAAGAAGGTTCGGCATCTGGATAGCGATCCGATCGCCCTTCTGAAGCTTCAATTCCTGTTGAAGATAAGCTGCAAAATTTCGTGAAAGCTCATCAACCTGAGTGAACGTAAGCTGAGCGCCCATGTTCTCAAACGCCACGCGGTCTTTGTATTTCTTCATGCTCTCTTCGAAGATCTCTGTGACCGAGTTGTATTCGTAGAGTTTTACTTCGTGAGGAATGCCTGCGGGATAATGTTTGAACCAGGGAAAATCTTTCATAGCGATGGATCAGATAAGCTTTTAACGTCTTCAAAGCAAACGATTGTTTGTGACGTAATCAAGTTGATCCGTTGATTTGTTGATCCGTTGATCGGTGATACCAGATCGAAATGATCATGAACAGATCAGTGGGCCTCAAATATTGATCTTGCACTGGTCGTGAATCGACTTGGCTGTGCTGGCGAGTTGTTATTAGCGTATCAACCAATCAACATATCACGCGAACTAACGCATTGACATAAAGTTTACGATAACGCGTGTGCAAAAAAAGAGTCCCGTAGGACTCCCCTGTTGATAAACCCACCCTCGCACCGATCCCTATCATAGCAAAAGTGGGTTAGCTCTAAGATAACTCATTAACCTAAACGAGCTTAGCTGTAGGAGAAGGGATCGAACCTTCAATGGAGCGGTTAGGTAAACCTGCCTGCGGTGAGTCAGCCTCACTTCGGCAGGCAGGCCTGATCCTGGTTGTTTAGTGTATCAGGAACAGGAAACTTTCTTCCGTCCCGATAGCTATCGGGACCTCCACCCATCCCGATGATCGGGAGTGGGCATGTCTGCCATCCCGATTGCTATCGGGATCATCATCCTACAATTTTATCATCGATGCGGCCGCCTGCCGCCACGAGTTCCTCTGCTGTGAGGTCCTTCGGTCGATCTGGCAAAAGCGCCAGATCTCTCTCAGGACAAAACTCTCACTTCGTGAGCATGTTTCGCTGTAGAGGGAGGGCTCGAACCTCCACGGGGAAGTTAGCCACAGGACAGAAAA
>CBHROW010000447.1:0-3699 GCA_966080355.1 uncultured Chryseosolibacter sp. | reverse complement strand
AAATAAGGAAACACAGGCCGCTATGGTGACAATGGCCATCGTCTCCATCATGAATTGTCGAATCAAAATGGCGCGGGTAGCTCCGGCTACTTTTTTTACGCCAATTTCACGGGCGCGTCTCATGGCACGAGCCGTAGTAATATTGATGTGATTGATGCAACCCATGATCAGTATAAAAAGCCCTGCAATGCCAAATGTGACCACATAAATAATTCGGCCTCCGCTCACTTTGCCATTTTCAAAATTCCAATGCAATCGCCAGTCGGTAAGTGGAAAGAGCAATGATGTAAAGTTTGTGTTTCCGAAATGCTCTTTGAGCTTCTTGTCGATCAGGGATTCAGCTCGTGCCTTATCTGCTCCAGCGCGCAGCTTCACTTCATAATTCAACCACTCATCTGACGTTGCTTTTGTATCGATTGGAAGAATAAAGTGATAGTTCCTCAGGCTACTGTTCACGGGGAACAAATCGAAAATTGCAGTGATCTTGAATTCATTCTTTAGATCAACTTGAACGACCTTTCCGATGGCATGTTCATTAGGGAAGAGATCCTGGGCGAGTTCCGTTGAAATTGCTATTGAGCGATTGTCAGGTATTGGCGCGTGCGGATCGCCTTCAACGATGGTTGGACTGAAAACCTGGAAATAGCCGGCATCGGCATACGCTCCATTTCTTTGCAATGAAGTTGTTCCGGTGCTAAACAGTGCGCGGTGGTTATCGAACCTCGTGACGGCTTCAATATCTGTGACCTCGTCTTTCAAGAAATCCTTGATGTCAATTGGAAAGTCTTCGTAGGTTTCAATAGAACCATCAATTTTTTCATTCACCATCACAGCGTAGACTCGGTCGTTGTCGACATGATAATGATCATATCCAAGCTCAAAACTTATCCAGAGAAAAATGAGTATCGCAGAGGTAAGTCCGGCAATAAGACCGCCCATTGTTGTTAACGAGTATGAAATATTGTTGAGGGTTCCTCGAATGATGAGCTTTAATGTGGTGCGAAGCATAATAGAAGGGTTTGAACGAAGTTAACGCCTTGAGTGTACTTCTCATTGCGTTCGACACTTTTAATGTTACATCGTTCAAGAAATTACGGCTCAAATTCATACCTTCAATCTGCCACTTGCTACCTATCCCTATGCGCAGGAATGTCATCACCATCATGCTATGGATTGTTTGTGTCCATAGCCCAATCCACGCTCAGAACAGATTTCACACGCAACAAAATATCGATTCACTGGATCTCCTTTCACCTGATAGAAGGATATGGAAGGTAATGGAGATCATGACACCGATCCGCGACCAGATCTCAACGGATTCGGCACGAACCTTTATAACTGCATTGTTCGACAAAGCAAAGAAGCTCAACGATCACCGTATGTACTCGATCGTTCTGTATTCGCAGGGGATCTGGCAGCGTGTTCGTTTCGATGATCTCGCTGGCGGAATTGAGATTCTGAAATCCGGCCTTGAGTATGCTGAAAAATTTGACTGTACAAATGAAAAGGTGGAATTGCTGATCGAGCTCGGTATTGAACACAAAGACATCGGATTGTTTGAAAAGGGATTCAGTTACTTCATGATGGCCAATGACATCATCAAGCAAGATCCGACAAAGATATTACGTGCTGCAGACTTCATCGTCCTGATAGGAGATTTCTATTATCGCCTGGGTTACTATGAAAAAGCTGCAGAATATTTTTCTTCACTGCCCGTTTATGGCGATACTCAAATTGATGATTGGCACAAAGGCAATTATTACAATACGGCTGGACTTACATTCAAAAAGTTGAAGCAATACGACATGGCGTTGGATTATTTCAATAAGTCGTTGGAGATCATGAGTCGGGGTAAAGGAAACCCCATCTGGATTGCATTGATCACGGGAAACATTGGTAGTGTTTATTATGAAAGAGGTGAAAGGGATAAAGCGATTCCGCTGATGGAAAAAGATATGTCAATGAGCTACAGCACGGGTTCGTTTGCCAGCGCAGCAAATGCAGCTCAGTTCTTAGGCAAAATATACCTGGAGAAAAAAGACTATCAGCGCGCGGAAGGTTTTTACTATCGTGCTTTGCTGATCGATCAAAAAGGATCTCGGTTAAGCCTCGTTCGTGATGTCAATGAAGGCCTCGCAAAGTTGTATGAAAAAAAAGGCAGCACAACCAAGGCTCTCGCGCACTATCGAAAATTTATTGTACTCCGCGATTCAATGGATCGCATGAACAAAGTCGATGAATTAAAGCGACTTGAGCTCAAACATCAGTATGAGCGAAAGGAACAGGAGAGACTTGCGCAAATTGAAAAGCTGCGTCAGCAACAGGAAGCGACTGAGAGAAAACAATATGCGATTGTGTTGGGAGGGATGTCATTGATTGCATTGATGTCGCTTGGTTTTTATGCAAATCGTCAGCGCATGAAAAGAAAACGCGTAGAGATCGAGAAAGAACTTGAATTAAACAAGCAGGCCCTTCAAAACTATACGGACCGGTTGATACAGAAGACCAACCTCATTGAGGAGCTGAATCAACAACTTGATAACATACGTTCTATGGGTGGACGAAATATTGATGTAGATACCGAACTTGTTACCCAACTTATTGATTCAACCATTTGACCGATGATGAATGGAATGATTTCAAAAAGAAATTTGAATTTGTACATCGCGGTTTTTTCGCCCGACTCCGTCATAAATATGCAGATCTTACAGAGGGTGAGATGCGATTGATGGCGCTTTTGAAACTCAATCTCAGCTCGAAAGAAATTGCGAATATGCTCGGCATTTCGGCAGACAGTGTCATCAAATCACGTTATCGTCTCCGTAAAAAGATCGGTATCGATAGTGAGCAACCCCTTGAGGAGTTTGTGACTTCTGTTTGATCACCTTATGATAAAAAGATGAGCAATATCTCGCGCTATCGCACCCAGCTTCGCATCGCTTAAATTGGTCAGCACTACTACCACAACTTTTTCTTCCGGGTAGATTGCCAGATCCGTAGTCCCTCCCACCGATCCACCGCTGTGCCCGAAATAATTTCGCTGATGTGAGTCTTTACCTGAAAAGAAACCGATGCCATAAGTGGTTGTGTTGCCATTGTTCAACTTCTGTGGCGTTGTAAAAAGCTTGACGGTTTCTTCTTTTAGAAAGCCCGTCCCTAGCAGCGCATTTCCAAATTTCGCGATGTCTTCACTGGTCGAAATAAAACCACCGCCTGCCCATTTGTAACTGTTGTCTACTGCGCGTGCATTCTTCCAGTGTCGTCCTACCGCGTCATAGAATCGAACGCGCGAATCTATGATGCTGTCGTTAACGTCTGGTAGTGTGTTGGTCATTTGCAACGGGTCGAAAACGTCACGTTTCATCAGTGTGAGAAAATTTTCGCCTGATACATTTTCCATGATCGCGCTAAGCAAATTATAGCCATGACTGGAGTACTGATATTTTTCACCCGGCCTGAAATTTAATGAGTCGTCCTGGAACATGGTCAAGCCTTCTGAAACGGAGTTGTAATGTTTCGTGTTGAACCACTCATCGCCTTTGTAGTGACGAATGCCTGCGAGATGACCTGCCAGCTGTCTTACCGTGGGCCGATACTGATGACGTGGAAACTGAGGAAGGTAGTAATAGATCGAAGAGTCGAGAATGATTTTGTTTTGCTCGTACAATTTTGCAAAGGCGGATGCCGTGAGCGATTTTG
>CBHROW010000446.1:0-3740 GCA_966080355.1 uncultured Chryseosolibacter sp. | reverse complement strand
AACAATGATCAATAACCTATTTTCAAAATACTTCCCGATTCGACTGGCGCTCTTCGGGACCTTTGGCAAACCTATTGTCAACTGATTTTTGCCAATTGCCAACTGATTCAGACCGCAGACCTTCAATTATTTGCCCGTTTTCGCGGCTTTTCCGTAATTGAAGGCCACAAAGGTAATAGGATATGGATTATATGCAAAGGAGCTGTTTAAAAATTGTTGTGTCCTCGTTGCTGCTCGCAATGCTATTCCAAACCGCTGCTTTTTCACAGACCACTTCCTTCCGTCTTAAAACTGCCGATTCACTTTTCCAGGCAAAACGCTACACTCAATCGTTTGAACATTACGATGCCATGCTCAAACAAAATGAGTTCACGCCAGCCATGCTTTTGAAGATGGCTTACATCCAAGAAGGTCTTCTCCACATCGGCCAGTCCATGTATTACCTCAACCTCTACTTCATTGCCACACACGACAAAACCGCACTCGACAAGATGAACGAGCTGGCAACAAAATATCATCTTGAAGGCTACGAAGCATCTGAAACTGACAAACTGCTAACCACCTACTACGACAACTACAATAACGTGAGCCTCGCGATCATCGCGCTCATGGTTTTTGCTTTCGCACTTACATTTTACACCCGCGTGAAACTCAAGCGCAAGCCGATCGCCTCATTCTCATTGGTGTGCTTTTTCGTGGCGACACTCGGCATTCACATTTTTTACGGTGAACGAATTCAAACCGGCATCATCACAAACTCCAACACCTATCTCATGAGCGGGCCATCTGCCGCAGCATCACTGATGGAAATCATTGGTGATGGTCATAAGGTCGAGATCCTCGGAAAAAAAGATGTGTGGCTGAAGATCAGGTGGGATGGTGATGTCGCGTACGTGAAAGCCAACACCGTGGTGCCGGTGAAACTCTAAAAATTTCAGATTTTAGATTTAAGATTTCCGATTTAGGATGAACCGGTAAACCACCTACGCAGTCGCTTCAGTCGCAATGCTAAAAATTTCATTTTCCGTAACGTCAAATTTCAAATCGCTTCTGCCCGCAACCGGACATTAATTTGTGTCTTCGGACATGCTGCCGGGTTAAATAACGCTATTTCATCCTCTTTCTATTCTGGCATGATTGTCTCATACAAGGAACATTATCCTTTGCTATGATAAAAAACTATCTCACCATCGCTGTGCGAAACATCCTCCGCCATGTTTCCTATGCATCCATCAATATCTCCGGCCTCGCACTCGGAATCACTTGTGCCCTCGTGATCTTCTCACTCGTTGCGTACCACCTCAACTTCGACAGCTTCCACAAGGATTCGGATCGGATCTATCGATTTGTTACAGAGCAGCATCGCGATCATGTAAGCTATACGGGCAGTGTACCTCCAGCGCTGGCAAAGACCTTTGAACACGATTTCACCTACGCTGAGAAAATCGCTCGGGTGTGCACTGCATATGAATCGCTGATCAGCGTGGAGCAAGGTGGTGACCGAAAAAAATTTACCGCAGACGTATCGTTCACCGACCCGGAGTTCTTCGACATTTTTAATTTTCCGCTCGTCTCAGGCAATCGCTCGAAAATACTATCGCAACCGAACACGGGCGTCATCACCAGGCGACTGGCGAAAATTTATTTTGGCACCGAAAACGCGCTCGACAAAACACTTCGGATGAACAGCAACATCGAATTCACGATCACCGGCATCATCGATGACATACCCGACAACACCGACCTTCGTAGTGAGATTTACCTGTCATTCTCCACCGTTGCACAATATGTTCCCTGGTATGCAGACGAACAGGCATGGGGCGGCATCACCACAGAGCTCATGACGTTCGCAAAATTTCATCGCGGAGTGAACATTGCCGATGTCGAGAAAGCGCTGACGGAATATCCCAAACGATATCGCCCTGAAAGTAAGAACCGCCACGTTTACAAACTGCAGCCGCTCAACGATATGCACTTCAATGCACAATATGGCGGTGTCATGGAAAGAACTTCGCTCATCACACTTTCAATCATCGGGTTGTTATTGGTCATTACCGCATGCCTGAATTTTATCAATCTCGCTACAGCTCAGGCAGTAACACGATCGAAGGAAGTGGGCGTACGAAAAGTACTCGGCAGTGCGAGAATGCAATTATTCTGGCAGTTCGCGCTTGAGACCGGTGTGGTTGTCGCTGTCGCGGGATTACTGGCAATAGCTATTGCATACTCGATCATTCCTTATGTGAACGAGCTCCTCAATACACGGGTTCAATTCCATCTGTTGAATGATCCCCGCTTGATGATCTTTTTGCCGGTACTCTTGATGGTAGTCACAATGCTTTCATGCTTTTATCCCGGACTCGTACTTTCCGGATTTCGTCCCGTGCAGACCCTCAAAGGCAAACTTTCCAGTTCGGGAAATTTCAATTTGAGAAGGTCGCTGGTTACTGTGCAGTTCACAATTTCTCAGGTCTTGCTTATCGGACTTATTGTGGTGGTCATCCAAATGGAGTACTTCAAAAATACTGACATGGGTTTCGACAAGGAGGCGGTTGTAATGATTCCCGTAGGATCGAATGATGAGAAAATGAAAACGCTGAAGACTAAGTTCACGGCTTTGCCCGATGTTAAAAGCGTAACGGTCTGCTCAACGTCACCCTCTTCTCAAAGTCGCTGGAATACAATATTGACGTTCGACAACCGCTCGGAAGCAGAGGCATTTGCAGTATCGTTTCGTAGTATCGATGAGAATTACATCAATACTTTCGGACTCAAGCTCATTGCCGGACGCAACCTGGAACCTTCAGATACTGTGCGTGAGTTTTTAATGAACGAAACGCTCGTTGAAAAACTTGGCTTACAACCCGAAGATGTTCTCGGAAAACACGCGCGCATCAACGGTAACTGGACCGGGCCGATCGTTGGCGTGGTTAAAGATTTTCACGACTTGTCGTTACATTCTGATATTAGCCCTCTTCTACTGTCGACTGTTGTTAGCAAGTACCTCGACTTCGCGGTAAAGATCGATATGAAGAACTCACGCGAAACGCTGGCCGCCCTGGAAAAAACCTGGACAGAAACGTATCCGGAGTTAATGTATAATCACGAATTCCTCGATGAACAATTGGTGGAATTCTATCAGACCGAAGAAACAATGCTCACATTGATCAAAGCATTCTCGCTCATAGCACTTTTCATAGGCTGCATGGGATTGTATGGAATGGCTTCATTCATGTCTGTTCAAAAAACGAAAGAGATCGGAATACGCAAAGTGCTCGGGGGAAGCGTGTCGCACATTCTCTGGATCTTCGGCAAAGAATTTTCGATACTGATTGTCATCGCCTTCCTCATCGCTGCTCCGGTGGGTTGGGTGCTGATGACCCGGTGGCTCAGCAATTTCGCATATCATATTCCGATGTCAGGATGGATCCTGGTTTCCGAAATTGTTGCCATCAGCAGTATTGTCTTGCTGACTGTCGGTTATAAAGCTTTGCGCTCCGCTGTCATGAATCCAGTGAATGCATTGCGAACGGAGTAATTATTTAAGATTTTAGATTTTAGATTTTAGATTTAAAGCGGGCCGTCAAATGGCATTACAGCCCAACCAAAAAATCATAAATCTCAAATCAGTTGTGTCCGGAGAAATTTTAGAATCGAAAAAAATCTCCGAATTTGGTTTACGCTAACGACCTTTTAGAGCATTTGTGAAAAGAGCCCTCATCTGCATTTTGCATTTCTAT